>JBFZCF010000101.1:0-7997 GCA_041308065.1 Burkholderiales bacterium | reverse complement strand
GATGCCGACGTAGACGTCGTCTTCGGTTTGCGTGGGCGTCGACCCGCGCGTTCCGGCAGGGTTCAAGGGCCTGTCGGTCTGGACGGGCGCGCGCACGCCTGAGGGTGCAGGCGGCAGGGACTGCGCCAGTGCCGTCGTCGAGAGCGCTCCCAGCGCAATGAGGACAGCAATGGGTAGGGGGTTTGCTCGTGTGGCTTGCATCGTCGTCTCCGGAGTAGTCCTGCTTGGTTCGGCGTCCCACGCGTGCTGGAGGAGCCGGCGACGCCCTTCGTCGCATCGTCCCGACCGCATTGCCCGCGTGTCCCGTGTCGCTTTGTAACCATGGGACCGTTACGAAAGCGTTAGCAGCCGGGAAGGGGCGCGCCCGCGCAGGACTTGGGCACGGGCCGCATCGAGGGGATCGAGTGCGTGCCTGCGGAACCCGGTGACGGGCGTCGGCGCTCGAGGGTCCTCCGATGCGCAACGCCGGCCGCCGCTGCTGACGCGCAGCCGGCGGCAGCGACCGGCTTAAGAGGACGCGAGGACGCGCGTCAGGCGCGCTGCGAGCCGATCTGCCCGTTCCAGCGAGGCGCGAGGTCGTGCTCGATGTCGAAGAGATCGAGCACGCGCGCGAGCGTGTGGTCGACCATCTCCTCCAGCGACCGGGGCCGCTGGTAGAACGCAGGGACCGGCGGGAAGATCACGCCGCCCATCAGGGTGACCGCTTCCATGTTGCGGATGTGGGCGAGGTTCAGCGGCGTCTCGCGGGCAAGCAGCACCACGCGCCGCCGCTCCTTCAGGCAGACGTCGGCGGCGCGAGCGATCAGGTTGTCCGCCAGGCCGTTCGCGATCGCCCCGAGCGTCTTCATCGAGCAGGGCGCGACCACCATGCCGGCCATCGCGAACGATCCGCTGGCGACGGACGCGCCGATGTCGTTGACGTTGTGGACCACGTGGGCCAGCGCCTCGACGTCGCCGCGCTTCATGTCCAGCTCCTGGTGGACGTTGAGCACGCCGGCGGACGAGAGCAGCAGGTGGGTTTCGATGCCGGGCAGCTCGCGCAGCCGCCGCAGCAGCTGCACGCCGTAGATGGCGCCGGTTGCGCCGGTGATCGCGACGATCAGGCGGCGCATCGGTTCGTCACGCGGACTCGGCTTCCCTGACCAGCGTCTGCAGTTCGCCCGATTCGAACATCTCGGTCATGATGTCCGAGCCGCCGACGAACTGCCCGTTGACGAAGAGCTGCGGGATCGTGGGCCAGTTGGCGTAGTCCTTGATGCCCTGGCGAACGTCGTCGTCCTCGAGCACGTTGACCGTGACGAGGTTCTTGGCGCCGGCCTGCTTCAGCAACTGGATCGCGCGGCCCGAGAAGCCGCACTGCGGGAACTGCGCGGTGCCCTTCATGAAGAGCACGACGGGATTTTCGGTGACGGTCTTGTGGATGAATTCCTTGGCGTCCATGACAGCACTCTTGCAAGGGAGGGGTCGGGCGAGTGTAGCGAGCGCGCCGCACGCGTCAAACCGGGGCTTGCCTGACCTGCCCGAGCGCCACGCGCGGTTGCCCGGCGCCGTCTGCGTACGACTCCGCGTTCAGCCCACTGCGGGCGAACAGCGCAGCCACGGCCGCCGCCTGGTCGTACCCGTGTTCCACCAGCAGCCACCCGCGCGGCGCCAGCCGCTGGCCGGCGCCGGCGGCGATCGCCTGCAGGCACGAGAGGCCATCCCGTCCGTCGGTCAGCGCGCGCATCGGCTCGAAGCGCAGGTCCGCGAGGTGCGGGTCGCCCGCGGCGACGTACGGCGGGTTCGAGACGATCAGGTCGAACGACTCGTCGACCGGCAGCGCGTCGTACCAGTCGCCGCGGTGGAACGCGACCGCGGCGCCGAGGCGCTCGGCGTTGCGGCGCGCGACGGCGAGCGCTGCGTCGGATGCATCGGTGGCGGTCACCTGCGCCGCCGGGCACTCGAGCGCGAGCGTCACCGCGATGCAGCCCGACCCGGTGCCGAGGTCGAGCACGCGCGGACGCTCGACGGCGCGCATCCGCTCGAGCGCGAGGTCGACGAGCAGTTCGGTCTCGGGCCGCGGCACGAGCACGTCCGGCGTCACGACGAACGCGCGCCCGTAGAACTCCTTCTCGCCGAGCAGGTACGCCAGCGGTTCGCCCAGCGCCCGCCGACGCGCCAGCGCGACGAAGGCTTCCGCGTCCGTCGCCGCGACCATCGTTTCCGGACGGGCCACCAGCCGCTCGCGCGCGACCTGCAACCGGTGCGCGAGCAGGGCGCGGGCCTCGAGCAGCGGCAGCCCGCTTCGCTCGAGCAGTGCGGCGACGGTGGACGTCACGCCGCCTCGCCGAGCGCGGCCAGCAACTCGGCCTGGTGCTCGGCCGCGAGCCGCTCGGTGAGCTCGTCGAGGTCGCCGTCCATGATCGCGTCGATCCGGTACAGCGTCAGGTTGATGCGGTGGTCGGTGACGCGACCCTGCGGGAAGTTGTAGGTGCGGATGCGCTCGGAGCGGTCGCCCGAGCCGATCAGGCTCTTGCGCGTCGATGCTTCCTTCGCCTGTTGCTCGCGCGTCTGCTGGTCCTTGATGCGCGCCGCGAGGATCTTCATCGCCCGGTCGCGGTTCTTGTGCTGCGAGCGGTCGTCCTGGCACTCGACCACGATGCCGGTCGGCAGGTGCGTGATGCGCACCGCGCTCTCGGTCTTGTTGACGTGCTGCCCGCCTGCGCCCGAGGCGCGGTAGACGTCGACGCGGATCTCGGTCGGGTCGATCTTCACGTCGTTGATCTCGTCGGCCTCCGGCAGCACGGCCACGGTGCACGCCGACGTGTGGATCCGGCCCTGCGCCTCGGTTTCCGGCACCCGTTGCACGCGATGGCCGCCCGATTCGAACTTCAGCTTCGAGTACGCGCCGGCGCCGACGATGCGCACGATGACTTCGCGGTAGCCGCCCATGTCGGAAGTGCTCTCGGAGATCATCTCCGTGGTCCAGCGATGGCGCTCGGCGTAGCGCATGTACATGCGCAGCAGGTCGCCCGCGAAGATCGCCGACTCGTCGCCGCCCGTGCCGGCGCGGATCTCGAGGAAGATGTTGCGGTCGTCGTTCGGGTCCTTCGGCAGCAGGAGCCGCTGCAGGTCGGCTTCCAGCGTCTCGATGCGGCCGCTGGCGGCGTGGATCTCCTCCTCGGCGAGCGCTTTCATGTCCGGGTCCGACAGCATTTCCTGCGCGCCCGCGAGCTCGGCCCGGGCACGGTTGTACTCGTGGAAGCGCGTCACCACGGGTTCGATCTCGGACCGTTCGCGGCCCATGGCGCGAAAGCGGTTCATGTCGCGCGCCGCTTCCTCGCTCGCGAGTCCGTGGTCGATCTCCTCGAGCCGGCGGGCGAGCTGCTCGAGCTTGCTGTGCATGGACGGTTTCATCGGCTCGTTTCTCTGCGGTATCGGGAGGTGCGGCGGGCGCGGGTGCCCGGCAAGCTCGCGGTGCGAGCGGACAGCGGCCCGCGCGGCCAGGCCTGGCGGCCCGGGCACGGGCGGCAGCTAATGATCGGAACTGGAGTAGAACCGCGCGAGCAGCGACTGCAGGCGGGCCCGTTCGCTTTCCTCGGTGGCCTCGCGCAGCGCGCTCATCGGGTCGTGCAGGAACTTGTTGGTCAGCGCCTGTGACAGGTGCTCGACGACGGCCTCGGGCGAGTCGCCCTTGGCAAGCTGCTTCAGCGCGCGTTCGAGTTCGCGTCGGCGCAGCGTGTCGGCGCGCGTGCGCAGGTCCTGGATGATCGGGACCGAACGGCGCGCCTTGATCCACTCCTCGAAGTCGCGGACACCGCTCTCGATGATCGCTTCGGCCTGCGCGACGGCGGCCTGGCGCGCCTCGCTGCCGCTCTGGACGATGCGGCCGAGGTCGTCGACCGTGTGCACGTAGACGTCGTCGAGGCGGGCGACTTCGGGCTCGACGTCGCGCGGAACGGCGAGGTCGACGATGAACATCGGCTTGCGACGGCGGCTCTTGATCGCGCGCTCGACCATGCCGAGGCCGATGATCGGCAGCGAGCTGGCGGTCGACGACACGATGACGTCGAAGCGCGACAGCGCGTCGGGCAGGTCGCCGAGCTTCATCGGATGCGCGTGCAGCTTGTGCGCGAGCGCTTCGGCGCGCTCCAGCGTCCGGTTGGCCACGGTGATGGACTTGGGGTGCTGCGCGGCGAAGTGCGTGGCACACAGCTCGATCATTTCGCCGGCGCCGACGAACAGCACGTTCTCCTGCGACAGGTCGCCGAAGATGCGCTGCGCGACGCGCACGGCGGCCGCTGCCATCGAAACCGACTGCGTGCCGATCTCGGTGGTGGTGCGCACCTCCTTCGCCACCGCGAAGGTGCGCTGGAAGAGGTGATTCAGCAGCAGGCCCAGGCCACCGGCGTTGCGGGCAAGCTTCTCCGCCTGCTTCATCTGGCCGAGGATCTGGGGCTCGCCGAGCACCATCGAATCGAGGCCGCTGGCGACCCTGAACGCGTGACGCACGGCGGTGTCGTTGGGCAGCGCGTACGAGTGCTTCTGCAGCTCATTGACGTCGAGCTGCTTCTCCGCCGCGATGAACTGCGTCAGCGCGTGCTGGGCGCGCTCCGGCTCGTGCACCGCGCAGTACAGCTCGGTCCGGTTGCAGGTCGAGACGATCGCCGCCTCGGTGACGCGGCCGCCGGCCGGCTCCGCCAGCAGCTCGCGCAGGCGTCCGATCGTCGAGCCCACTTCGTCCGGGACGAACGCCACCCGTTCGCGCACGGCGAGGGGCGCGGTCGTGTGGTTCAGTCCCAGCGTCAGCAGCTGCATCGAAGGGGCGCCGGGGAGGTCGGGCCGGCGGGGCATCTGAAGTTCCGTTCAGGCACCAAATTATAGGGTTGGGGGTTGCGCGAGCGGAAAGTCGTTGCGGGGACCGAGGCTGCGCTGGATCAAGGTCGGCCACCCTTGGGACGCCCGATTGCAGCCGTCGCAGCGCAGCAACGCCCCTACGGCGCAATGGACATTTGTGCCTTCGCTGCATGCGCCCGCCCGCCGGGGGCGGGTTCACTCACGGGTCAGATCGCCCCGGCGTCCGCCAGTGCGGTCACGAGCGACGTCGCGAAGTCCGTGATCGTCGCCTGCATGCCGGAAGTGGGCGTCGTCGTCGACGAACCGGACCACAGCACCATGAAGTCCTTCGCGTCGAACAGCCGGGTGTCGACGACCACGTTCTGCACCGTGTAGATGCTCGGAGGGATCGCATAGGCCGATGCCCACATGCCGTGGTAGTAGCCGTAGAAGCCGCCCCACCCGAAGCCGTACGGCGGACCCACCACCATGCCGGGGCTGACCCGGACTTCGCTGGTCACGCTGACCGTGCGCGAGATCAGGACCGCATCGGCGCCGGCGTCGCGAACCGCCCGCTCGATCGCCGGCTGCGCGGCCGGACCGTCGTCCGGAAGGCTGCGGTACGAGGGCTGCGCCTTGACGCCGCGCGCGGCGAGCTGCGCGACCATCGTGTCCTCGTAGATGCGGCGCGCGGTGGTGTCGCGGCTGATGCCGATCACGAGGACGTTTCTCACCGGCAGGCGGTTGCCGGCCTCGGGATTCAGCCACTGCGCGTTGAACTGCGTGCTCGCGCAAGCCGACAGCAGCAGCGCAGCGCCGCCGAGAAGAACGAGCCGGGCGGCCAGGGCGACGGGGTGGCTCACGAAGCCTCCTTGGGGAGGCAGGCGCGCTACTTCAGCGCTTCCTGCTCCATCCTGAGATAGGTGCCGTACGCGTTGATCCGGTTGGCGGCCTCGAACGCCGGCACCTTGGCAAAGCGCGACCAGTCGACCGCGGCGTAGGCCTCGTCGAACGGCGTGAGGTCCTGCACCGCCTTGCCCATCTGCTCGCGCAGGAAGCGCAGGTACTCGCGCGTCAGGTCGATGTCCGGCTGCGGATTGCTCGACGCGCTCCCGTGACCCGGGATGACCATCGCCGGCTTCAGCGGGCCGATGCGATCCATCGCCACCAGCCACACCTTGCTGTCGGCGTTGCCGACGAAGGGAATGCGGCCGCTGAAGTAGAGGTCGCCTGCCAGCAGCACGCGGTCGTTCTCGACCCACAGCATCACGTCCTCCGGCGCGTGCGCGCCGGAAACGTCGATCAGCCGGAAGCGGACGCCGCCGCGCTCGAACGCCACCTCCCCGGATGGCCCGAAGTCGAGCCAGCGCGTGGCGCCGACGAGCCGCGTGTCCTGGTCGACGTCCGGCCAGAGATCGCGTCGCCGCTGCTCGAGCCGTTCCTGGGTTGACGGGGAGCCGAGCACCTCGCGGCCCTTGGCGTGCGCCCAGATCTCGACGTCCGGGCCGGCGAGCGCCTGCAGCCCGTAGAAGTGATCCGCGTGGAAGTGGCTGACGATCACGAGCCGGATCGGCTGCTTCGTGACGCTCGCGATCGCGACCTTCATCGCCGCGCCGAGGGCCGGCGTGCCGAGGGCATCGAACACGACGACGCCGTCGCTGGTGACGATGAAGGCCGCGTTGGAGTTGAAGGCGCGGTTGGCCGACGAGGCCATCGCGGGCTCGCCCTCGAAGTAGTACACGCGCTCCGAGGCCTTCTTCGGCTGCAGCTTCATCGGCGGCGGCTCGGCGCCGGCCACGGCGGTGATCAAGCCGAATGTGATGGCGAGCAGGGCGTGGGCGAGGTTCATCGCGATGTCTCCGGCATTCGTCCGGTCAATCGTAGCGGCCCAGCCGCACCTGCGTGTTGCCGGGCTTCAGGTGACGCAGCGAAGGCATCACGAGCACCGTGTCGTCGTACGGCGCCGTCCAGGTGCGATCGCCGTCGCGCGCGATCGGCGTGCCTGCTTTCGGGACCACGCTCAGCCCCACGACCGGGACCAGGAACTGGAAGTCCATCGACTGCACGACCACCGGTTCGGTTACGCGAACGACTCGCTGCCGTGCCGGCAGCGGCCCCTTGAGGTGAGCCTGAACGCGCTCGAACGGGACGACGCCCACGGCGGCCAGGAAGCGCAGCGTGGTGTCGACCGCGACGTCGGCCGCCGACCGCTCCCAGTGCTGTCCGCACTCGACCAGCAGGGCCTGGCGCGGACTGGCCGGGTCGTTGAACCCGCCGCGGTCGCGCATGCGCAGGCCGGCCGGATGCCCGGTGTCGATCAGCAGGTCCGCCGGCATGCCGATGCGGCGCGCGAGTTCGAGGTGCTTGTCGATCATTCCGCAGACGCCGATCGGCCGGCAGGGATCGTGCATCGAGTGGATGTCGAGCAGGAAGTCCGCCTGGTCGACGAAGGGCCGGAGCTGGCGCGCGCGACGCAGTTCGACCGAGTCGCGCGGCCCGAACAGCACCTCGTCGGCCCACACGCGGTTGTAGTCCTCGTCGACGCAGCGCGAGGCATCCGGATCGTCGAAGTCGAAACGCCCGAACGCCTCGACGTTGGCGAAGGCGAGGATCAGCCGGCCGGCGTCCGGACGCAGCCCGGAGCGGAACAGGAAGTCGAGCGCGATCGCGCCGCAGATCTCGTTGCCGTGCGTCAGCGCCTGCACCATCGCCGTCGGGCCGGGCCGGCCGGAGTCGAGGATGTGCGCGTAGTCGACGCCGGTGTTGCCGTCCCGGTACGGCGCGATGTCGGGCGGCTGGATCTCGATCGGGTAGTGCCGGTGGGCGTTCATCGCTTTTGAATGAAGTCTTGAATGGCTTCGACCAGGCTCGTCAGGTTGCTCTGCAGCGTCGCAAAGCCCTCTTTCGGAACGCAGCGCTCCTCGTCCATGTAGAGGCGCTTGTTGACTTCGACCTGCAGGCTGTGGCGCCCGCGCGCGGGATCCGAATAGGCGCGCACCAGCTCGACGCCCTTGTACGGATCGTTGACCTTCACCGCGTAGCCCATCGACGACAGCGCCTGGCGCACGAACTCCGTGAATGCCGGATCGCAGGTCGTCCGCTCGCGGTCGCCGAGCACGAAGTCGGCGCGCTCGGTGCCTTCGCCGCCTTCGCCCATCCTTCCCGCCACCGAGTTCATCGAG
>JBFZCF010000100.1:0-8027 GCA_041308065.1 Burkholderiales bacterium | reverse complement strand
GCGAACGTGCCGATCGCGAGCGCCATGCCGGCGAGCCAGGTCGCGTGCAGGCCCCAGCGGTGCGCGAGCCGCGCCCACATCGGCATGCTGCAGGCGGCCGCGACGAAGTACAGCGCGAGCAGCACCCCGGACTGGTGCTCCATCTGCAGCCGGTCGGCAACGAAGAACAGCACGAGCGACGCCGGCACGGCGGCCGCGATTCCGTTCGCCACGAAGATCGCGAGCAGCCACCGGAAGCCGCGCTCGGACAGCGGCGCCATGATGGCGCGCCACGGCGAGACCCGCGCGGATTCGGCGACGACGGGCACGCGCGGCGCGCGCTTCACCAGCGCGACCAGGGCGATCGCCAGCGTTCCGAGGAACAGCGCGATCAGCGCGTTCGGGCCCCACGTCGACAGCAGCGACGCGAGGATCACGCCGACCAGCCCGAAGCCTTCGCGCCACGCGGTCACGCGCGCGCGGCCGCTGTCGCTGTCCGCGAGTCGCGCGCCCCACGCCTGGTACGCGATCGTGGCCAGCGAGTAGCCGAGCGTGGCGGCGATCAGCGTGAGGGTCAGCCAGGCCGCTGCTCCTGCCGGCGCCATGTCCTCGAGCGGCGAGAACAGCAGCACGTAGCCCGCCGCCAGCACCGGCGCGGCGATCAGCAGCGGCCGCAGGTAGACGCCGCGCGAGCGGTCGACCCACGCTCCGAGCAGCGGGTCGACGAAGGCGTCGAGCACGCGCGTGGCCAGCAGCACGGCGCCGATCGTGGACAGCGCGAGTCCGGTCGTCGTCGCATAGAACGGCGGCACCAGCACGTAGACCGGCAGCGCCATCATCGTCAGCGGCAGGGCGAACAGGCTGTAGGCGAGCAGGTCCGGCGCCGGCAGGGCCCGGTCCGGAGCGCGCGCGCCGTCCGCGACGAGGGCGGTCACGTCAGAGCGCCTGCTTCAGGAGGCTGGCGCGCAGGTCCGGGGCGGTGGTGCGGGCGTCCAGCCAGATGCCGAAGAACGCCGCGCCGAAGGCGGGATCGTCGATGCGGCCGATCGGCCGGCCGTCGAAGTAGAACTCCGTGGCCTGTCCCGGCACGTGCACGCCGGCGAGCCGCTGCCCTGCCTGCACGTCGGGGAAGAGCGCGATCATCGCCTGCCGCCAGCGCGCGCGCTGCGCTTCGGTGCCGATGCCGAGCTTCGCGATCTCGGCGTCGCTGCGCTCCGCGATCGCGCGGCCCTGCAACGTGCGGGCGTAGGTCAGTTCGAGCGCGAACCGCTGTTCGGTGTAGCGGCGCGCGTCGAACCCCGCCGCCGGCACGAAGAGGTGAGCGTCGTACACGTGCAGGCCGAACCAGGTCAGCCGCCCGCTGCCGGCCGGGCGCGCTTCGCCGAGCGCGCGGCTGACGTGGGCAGGCACATCGGCGAGCGCGGGCCCGCCGACGAGCAGCGCCAGAGCGACCAGCGCGCTACGCACGAGCGAGCGTGAACTGGACGACATCGGTGGAGCGGCGCGCGAACGCCGCCTCGCAATAGGCGAGATAGAAGTCCCAGATGCGGATGAAGCGCTCGTCGAAGCCGAGCGCGCGCACGGCGTCGAGCCGCGCGTGGAAGCGTTCGCGCCAGGTGGCGAGCGTGCGCGCGTAATCGGGGCCGAACGCGTGCTCATTGACCACCGCGAGCCCGGCCCGCTGCGCCGCGCGCCTGAACGCGGCCGGGGACGGGAGCATTCCGCCCGGGAAGATGTACTGCTGGATGAAGTCGGTGCCGGCGCGGTAGCGATCGAACAGCGCGTCGTCGATCACGATGGTCTGGACGCAGGCGCGGCCGCCCGGCTTCAGGCAGCGCTTCAGGGTCGCGAAGTACGACGGCCAGTAGGACTCGCCGACCGCCTCGAACATCTCGATCGACGCGATGGCGTCGTACTGGCCGTGCTCCTCGCGGTAGTCCTGCAGCCGCAGGTCGCATCGACCGCCGGAGCGCGCGAGGCGCGCGCGCGCGTGGTCCAGCTGCTCGGTGGACAGGGTGAGCCCGTCGACCGCGTGTCCCGAGGCGAGCGCGACCTCCGCGAAGCCGCCCCAGCCGCAGCCGATCTCGAGGATGCGGCCGGGCCCGGCGAGCTGCAGTTCGTCGAGCACGCGCCGGTACTTCGCGACCTGGCCGTCGACCAGCTCGCGGTCGGTCAGCGGCGCGTGCGGCGTAGCGTGCCCCGGCAGCAGCGCGCTCGAGTACGACATCGTCGGATCCAGCCACAGCGCGTAGAAGGCGTTGCCGAGGTCGTAGTGCGCGTGGATGTTCCGGCGCGCCTGGGCCCGCGTGTTCCGGTTGAGCAGGTGCCGGATGCGGTGCACGAGGCGGCCGACGAACGTGCCGTAGATCAGCCGGTCCGCCGCCTCGCGGTTGCGCAGGAAGAACGTGAGCAGCCGCGGGAGGTCGCTCGTCGACCAGTCGCCGGCGATGTACGACTCGGCGAAGCCGATGTCGCCGCTGCCGAGCGACGCGCCGACCACGTTCCAGTTGTTCAGGACCAGGTCGGCCGGATGCGCTTCGCGGCTGCCGAAGCTCGCGCGCTGGCCGTCCGGGAACTGGACGTCGAGGCGGCCGTGCGACAGGTTCTCGAGCAGGCGCAACACGAGGCGGCCGTGCGACGGGAAGCGCGAGGCGTCTATGCCGCCGTCATAGGGGAGGACGAGTTCGTTCATCGGTCTAGCGGGTCACGGGATGGGCCGGCGGCGCCGGCTTCGAGAAGAACGGCACGCGCTTCGCGGCGAGCCGCAGCGCCTGCCAGTGGATGCGCGCGATCACGCCGAGGGTGAAAGCGGGATAGCCGAGCAGCGCGCGCAGCAGCGCGCGGTCGGTCAGCGGCTCCAGCGCGCCGGACAGCGCCGTCTGCAGCAGCGGACCATCGCTCGTGTCGTGGTCGATGCGGCCGACGAAGCGCGGGACGGCGTCGTCCGTCAGCAGGAAGCGGAAGCGGTAGTGGCCGTCGATCGCGCAGAACGGCGAGACGTGGAACACCTTGCGCGCGCTGACCTCCTCGCCCCACGCGAGCGGGCTGCCGTCGTCGTGCGCGAGCAGGTAGCAGTGGCGCTCGCCGAAGGTGTTGTTCACCTCGCACACGACGGCGCGCAGCGCCCCGTCGCTGCGGTGGGCGAACCAGAAGCTGACCGGGTTGAAGACGTAGCCGAAGACGCGCGGAAACGTGTGCAGCCAGATTTCGCCGCCGGCATCGGCAATGCCGTGGTCGGCGAGCAGCGCATCGATCCACTCGAGCAGCGGCCGGCCGTCGCCGTGATCGCGGTCGAGCACGGCCATCGGCGCCGCGCGGTTGATGCCGAGCATCCGCGACCGCAAGGGGCTCTTCGCGAGCGCCCGCAGCGGCAGCCGCAGGAAGTACGCGCCGTAGCTGAAGCGATTGACCGCCGGCCGCAGGCGCGCATGGCGTACCTGGCCGAAGCCGATCAGCGGGGTGGACGGGGCGGTGGTCACGGGCATGGGCGGGATTTGACTCAACGGTACATAAAATTACTGACTAGTACAAGAAGAGACGGAGTGGTAAATTCCCGCATCGAAGGGAGCCACCATGATGAACCGGGCCGTCGGCCGACCGACCTTGCGGGAGCAGCAACTGAAGCTGCGCGAGGACGTGATCCTGCGCGAGGTGAACGCGCTGCTCGCCGAGAAGGGCTACGACCTGATGACGGTCGACGAGGTCGCGGCACGCGTCGGCATCGCGAAGCCGAGCCTCTACAAGCACTTCGAGTCGAAGGAGGCGCTCGCGGCGGCGGCGCTGGTCCGGCTGCTCGAACGGACGCGCGACGCGATCGAAGCGCAGCCAGCGCCGGCGCCGGCGATCGACAAGCTCAAGGGCGTCGTGCGGTGGGCGCTGCGCGAGCATCTGGACGGCCAGATGCCGTCCCTGCCGTCGACCCGATCGGCGCTGCGCGAGTCGCTGGTCAGGCATCCCGGCTACGTCGACCTGCTGATCGAGGTCAGCGAACGCCTCGGGGGCTGGATCGAGGAAGCGCAGCGCAGGAAGGTGATTGCGCCGGGCCTGCCGCCGGAAGTCGTTCTCTACACCCTCTTCGCGCGGGCGTGCGATCCGGTGTCCGACTACCTGAAGCTGTCCGGCAATTACACGGACGACGAGATCGTCGAACTGGTCACGGCCACCTGCTTCGACGGGCTGGCCGCGCGCCGCGGCTGAACGAACGCGCCGCACGGCCGCCTGCCTAGGCGGCGAGCCGGTGCGCGGGCGCCAGCCCGAGGATCGCGTGCGCGACCGCCAGGCCCGACTTCAGGCCGTCCTCGTGGAACCCGTAGCCGGTCCAGGCGCCGGCGAACCACACCTGCCGGCGTCCTTGCGCATCCGCGAGGCGGCGCTGCGCGGCGATCGCGGCGCCGTCGAAGATCGGGTGCGCGTAGTCGAACTCGGCAATCACCTTGCCTGCGTCCGGCTCGGTGATCGGGTTCAGCGTGAGCAGCACCGGCGTGCCGAAGGGCAGCGGCTGCAACCTGTTCAGCAAGTACGTGACCGAAACGTTCGGCTCCCGGCCGCCGTCGCTCATGTAGTTCCATGACGACCAGACGCTCCTGAGCGTCGGCATCAGCGCGGTGTCGGTGTGCAGCACCGCGCGGTTCGGCTGGTACTGCACGGCCGAGAGGATGCTCCGTTCGGCGGCATCCGCGTCCGCCAGCACCGCGAGCGACTGGTCGCTGTGGCACGCGAGCACCACGTGGTCGTAGCGTTCGGTCGCGTGCCGGCTCTTCACGACGACCTGGCCGGTGACGCTGTCGCGCCTCACGGAGACGACCTCGTCGCCGAGCCGGACATCGGGAATTCGGCTCGCGATCCTGCGCACGTACTGGCGCGCGCCGCCGCGCACCGTGAACCACTGGGGCCGGTTCTCGACCTGCAGCAGCCCGTGGTTGTGGCAGAAGCGGGCGAAGGTCGCGAGCGGATAGGCGAGCATCGTCGCCATCGGGCACGACCAGATCGCGGCGGCCATCGGCAGCAGGTACCAGCCCCGGAAGGCATCGCCGTAGCCGCCGCGGTCGAGGAATTCGCCGAGCGACAGGCCGTCGTGGCGGCCGGGCTCCTGCGCGATCCGCGTCGCTTCGCGGTTGAAGCGCAGGATGTCGCGCAGCATGCCGAGGAAGACGGGCGACAGCAGGTTGCGCCGCTGCGCGAACACGGCGTTCAGGTCGGTGCCAGCCCACTCGAGCCGACGGCCGCCGCCGCGCGCGACGCTGACGCCGAACGACATGTCGCTCTTCGCGACCGGGATCGACAGCTCGTCGAACAGCCGGATCAGGTTGGGATAGGTGCGCTCGTTGTAGACGAGGAAGCCGGTGTCGACGCCAGCCGTGACGCCGTCGAGGGTGACGTCGACGGTGTTCGTGTGGCCGCCGAGGCGCGGACCGCTCTCGTAGAGCGTGACACGGGCGTCGTCACGCAGTGCGTGCGCGGCGCCGAGTCCGGAGATGCCGGAACCGATGATGGCGATTTTCATTCGTGAGACCAGGTCGAGTTGTCGTGGACAGGCGTATGCGGCGCCGTCCGGCCAGTTCCCTCACGAACGTCCGCCGGTTGTTTTTCCGGGCATGCCCGGTGGCGGTTGGCACGGGGCTCTCCTCCCCGCCGCGCGGCTCTTTTCGAGTCAGCGCGTCTTGCGCTTGTCGTGTTCGATCAGCGCGTAGGCCGAATGGTTGTGGATCGACTCGAAGTTCTCTGCTTCGACGATGTAGCCTGCAATGCGGTCGTCGGCGTGGAGCGCGAGCGCGACATCGCGCACCACATCCTCGACGAACTTCGGGTTCGAGTACGCGCGCTCCGTGACGAACTTCTCGTCGGGCCGCTTGAGCAGGCCCCACAGTTCGCACGACGACGCTTCCTCCGCGATCCGGATCTGCTGCTCCACCGGCATCTCGGAAGCCAGCTCGGCGGTGATCGAGATGTGGGCGCGCTGGTTGTGGGCGCCGAAGTCGGCGACCTTCTTGCTGCACGGGCACAGGCTCGTCACCGGCACGACCACCTTCTGGACGAAGCGGGCACCGCTGTCGGTGCGTTCGGCCAGCAGCGTCAACTGGTAGTCCATCAGGCTCTCGACGCCCGACACCGGCGCGGTCTTCAGCACGAAGAACGGCAGGCGGAATTCGATCATGCCGGTCGTCGCGTCCAGCCGCGCCAGCATGCGGTCGAGCAGCGCAGTCGCCGAGGTCATCGCAAGCGGCTGCTGGTGGGTCTGCAGCACGTCGATGAAGCGCGACATGTGCGTGCCCTTCTGGTGGGCCGGCAGGCCGACGTACATGTCGATCGACGCGACCGACGGCTGGGGGCCGCGGGCGGTCGCCACCATCACCGGATGGGCGAGCGACTTGACGCCCACGCGCTGAATCGCCAGGTTGCGCCGGTCGGCGCTCGCCTGGACATCCGGCAGGTACATGTTGTCGGGTGCGTTCATGGTCAAGGGCGCATTGTCGCGCAACTTCGGGCAGGGGCCGTCAGTTGGCGCCGAGGGCGGCCTCGATCTCGCGGGTCAGCCGGCTGTCGAGCGGTTCGACCTGGCTCGGGAACGCCTTGACCGCGCGGCCCTGGCGGTCGATCAGGTACTTGTGGAAATTCCACTTGGGCGGCTGCCCGGTCGCGCCGGCCAGCGCAGCGAAGAACGGGTTCGCCTTGTCGCCGCGCACCGAGGTCTTGGCGAACATCGGGAACTTGACGCCGTAGGTGTTGAAGCAGAACTCCGCGATCTCCTTGTTGTTCGCCTTCTCCTGGTTGCCGAAGTCACCGGACGGAAAACCCAGGATCACAAGCCCCTTGGCGGCGTACCGCTCATGCAGTTTCTCCAGCCCCTCGTACTGGGGGGTGAAGCCGCAGTAGCTGGCGGTGTTGACCGCCAGGACGACCTTGCCCTTGTACTGGCAGAGGTTCTGCGGCGACTCGTCCTGCAATTTCGGGAAGGTGTGTGCCAGCAGGGCTGGACACTCCTGCGCTGCGACTGGAGGGCCGAAGGACACGGCCAAGACCATCGCCACGGTGGCGAAAGCGCGTCCAATCACTGGCATGAAGCTCGATGACATAGGAAGTCCTGCGAAAGTGGGCACTGACAAAGAGTGGCCCGGCGCGATCGGCCTGAACTCGGTTGATCCATCAGCGAAGGATGAATTTTGTACTTGAGTCGATCGTTTGTCTAGGACAAAATGCGGGATGCGCACTGGAACATCCCGATGATCCCAATCCCCGCGTCGACCCCCGGGCTTCCGATTGCTGCCGTCGAGCGGGACACCGGCCTGTCGAAAGATACGCTCAGGGTATGGGAGCGTCGTTACGGCTTTCCGCAGCCGACCCGCGATGCCAACGGGGAGCGGGTGTACCCGGCGGAGCAGGTCGAAAAGCTTCGCCTGCTCAAGCGCCTGATGGACCAGGGCCACCGTCCGGGCAAGATCGCCGAGCAGTCCCTCGAGCAGTTGCAGGCCCTCGCCGAGGCAGGCAATGGGCGGGCCGGTCCGGCGTCGATGGAGGCCGGTCCCGACGGCGCGCTTCGCCCGTTCCTCCAGCTGATCGCCGACCACCGCGTGGACGACCTGCGCCGCGAACTCGCACTGCTGGCCGTCAAGGCCGGTCTTGCCCGCTTCGTCGCGGACGTGATTGCACCGCTGACAGCCCTGGTCGGCGAAGCGTGGGCGCGGGGGGAACTGGCGATCTTCGAGGAGCACCTGTACACGGAGTCGGTGCAGGGCGTGCTGCGCAATGCCATCGCCTCGATTCCCCACCCGGGCGACTCGCCGCGCGTCCTGTTGACCACCGTTCCCCAGGAACCGCACGGGCTGGGCGTTCTCATGGCGGAGGCGATGTTCGCGCTCGAGGGCGCCCGCTGCGTTTCCCTCGGCGTCCGCACCCCGGTGATGGAGATCGTGCGCGGAGCGGAGAGCCAGCAGATCGACATCGTGGCGCTCTCGTTTTCGTCGGTCGTCAGTCCACACCAGGTGATCGAGAGCCTGAAGGACCTGCGGGCGCAACTGCCGGGGGCGACGGAGTTGTGGGCCGGAGGGTCG
>JBFZCF010000099.1:0-8072 GCA_041308065.1 Burkholderiales bacterium | reverse complement strand
CTTCTGCCCGATCAGCACCGCGCCGACCGGCTGGTAGCCGCCGCCGAGTCCCTTGGCGATCGCCATCAGGTCGGGCGCGACGCCTTCCTGCTCGCAGGCATGCAACGTGCCGGTGCGGCCCATGCCGCACATCACCTCGTCGAGGATCAGCAGGATCCCGTGGCGGTCACAGATCTCGCGGATGCGCGTGAAGTAGCCGGGCGGCGGCGTCAGCGCGCCGCTGGTGGCACCGCCGACCGTCTCGGCCACGAACGCGATGACATTCGCGCCGCCGATGCGCTCCACCGTGTCCTCGAACTCCTGCGCCAGGCGCGCGCCGTATTGCGCTCCCGATTCGTCCGCGCGCTGGTCCCGGTACGCGTACGTCGGCGCCACGTGTTCGACGTCGATCAGCAGCGGCGCGAACTGGCGGCGCCGCCAGGCGTTGCCGCCGACGGCGAGCGCGCCGAGCGTGTTGCCGTGATAGCTGTTGCGGCGCGCGATGAAGCGCGAACGCTGCGGCTCGCCCTTCTCGACGAAGTACTGGCGCGCGAGCTTCAGCGCGGCCTCGACCGCCTCGGAACCGCCGGAGACGAGGTACGCGTGCGAGATGCCGGCCGGCGCCGTGGCGATCAGCGCGTCGGCCAGCTGCTCCGCGACCTCGGTCGAGAAGAAGCTCGTGTGCGCATAGGCGATCCGGTCGATCTGCGCGTGCATGGCGGCGAGCACGTCCGGATGCCCGTGCCCCAGGCACGAGACGGCGGCCCCGCCGGAGGCGTCGAGGTACTTCCTGCCGGCGACGTCGGTGATCCAGCAACCGGAGGCGCTGGCGGCGAGCGGGTAGTTACCGCGCAGCTGGCGGTGCAGAAGATGGGAGTCGTTGTGCATGGAGGATCTCCTGGACGCCCAGCTGGTACGGCGCCAGGGCGATTGTAGAAGCGCGCTTCGCGACGAGGTCGCACACGAGGCGCGCGCTGCCCGCCGCCAGGGTCCAGCCGAGTGCCCCATGCCCGACGTTGAGGAACAGGTTCTGCAGCGCGAATCGCCCGATGATCGGCCGGCCGCTGGGGGTCGCGGGACGCAGGCCCGCCCAGGGCTGGATGTCGCCGTCGATCACCGCGTAGCCGAGGATGTCGCGCGTCGCCTCCATCAGCGCGCTGATCCGCGCCGGCGGAATCGAGCGGTCGTCGTTCCCGATCTCGACGAAACCCGCCACGCGAACGCGATCGCCCAGCGGCGCGAACACGATCTTGCGGCGGATGTCGGTAATCGAGGCCCGCGGCAGCACGGTGCCACGCTCGGGCTTCACCGTGATCGAGTAGCCCTTGAGCGGCAGGATCGGCAGGTCGAGGCCGGCGCTCTTCCCGAGTTCCGCGGCGCCGTCGCCGGCCGCCAGCACGTAGGCGTCGGCCCGCAGCGGCCCCTCGTCGGTGATCAGCGCGCGCACGCGGCCGTCCTCACGGTCGATGCGCGTGACCGCGCGCCCGTAGACGAGCCGCGCGCCCCGGCGCGCGAGCAGTTCCGCGACCTGCGTGCAGAAGGCGCCGCAATCGGCAGCGGCCTCGTTGCGCGTCCACACCCCGCCGCCGATCCGGTCGGCGTAGCCCGCGATCGCCGGTTCGCGCTCGACACACTGCGCCGCCGTCAGCACCTGCTGTCCGCGCGCGCCGAGCGCCGCCTGGTAGGTCACCTGCGCGCGCGCCGCGTCGAGCGACGCGGCGTCCGGGTACACGACCAGCTTGCCGCCGCGCGAGAAGTCGCACTCGATGCGCTCGCCCTCGATCAGCGGTTCGATGAACTCGCGCGACAGCGCCGACAGCTTCAACAGCGCCTCGGTCGTGTCGCGGGCCGCCTTCGTGTTGGCGTGCTTCAGGAACTGCAGTGCCCACCGCAATTGAACCCGGTCCAGCCGTGGGTGGATCTTCAGCGGCGCGTGGCGCGACAGCAGCAGGCCCGGCAGCTTCGCCGGGATCGAGGCGTCGGCCAGCGGCGCGACGAACGCGTACGAGAGCTGCGCGCCGTTGCCGCCGCTGGCGCCGAGGCCGGGGCCCGGCGCGCGGTCCACCACGGTGACCTCGTGCCGCTCGCTCTGGAGGAAGTAGGCGGTCGTCAGTCCGACGACGCCGGCGCCGATGACGCAGATGTGCATCGGGCGAGTCTAGGGCCTGTTAACGCTTGGCTCGCGAGGAAGCCGTTTACCGCCGCGTCAGCGGCCGGAAGAAGCTCGCGATCGAGGCCAGCGACAGCACGGTGAACCACAGCAGCGACCAGTCGGCGATGCCGAGGCCCAGCAGTGTCCAGCCGGCCTGCGCGCAGTCGCCGCTGCCCTTGAACACGCGCGGCAGGACCTGCGTCAGCGGGAAGTTCTCCAGCATGATCTCGAGCCCCGGCCCGCACGACAGGCTTTCCGGATTCATCTGCAGCCAGACGTGCCAGCCGGCGATCCCCGTGCCGGCGAGCGCCGCGAGCAGCATCAGCAGCCCGGCGCCACGCGCCGCGCCGCGCGGCGCCAGCGCCGCGGCGAGCAGGCCGAACGCACCGACGAAGAAGTAGGCGATGCGCTGCAGGATGCACAGCGGGCACGGATCGAGGCCGACGACATGCTGCAGGAACATGCCGACGCCGATCAGCCCGAACGGGACCAGGCCGATGACGAGGTACGCGCGCCGTGCGTCGCCCCAGAAGATCGAGGGATCGAGGAACCGGTTCACGGGGCGGATGCTACAGGCCCGTGCGGCACGGGCGCGGTGCCCGCCTCGCGCGACCGCACGAGCATGTAGATGGCCGGGATCACGATCAGCGTCAGAAGCGTCGAGGAGATCATGCCGCCGACCATCGGCGCTGCGATCCGCCGCATCACCTCGCTGCCGGTGCCGGTGCTCCACATGATGGGCACCAGCGCGGCGATCGTCGTCACCACGGTCATGACCTTCGGTCGCACGCGTGCCACGGCGCCCTCCACCACCGCGTCGGAAAGGTCGCGCATCGTTGGCCTGCGTCCCTCGGCCGCGCAGCGCGCCTTCGTCTCCTCCCAGGCGTTGTTCAGGTACACCAGCATCACGACTCCGGTTTCGGCCGCCACGCCGGCGAGCGCGATGAAGCCGACCGCAACCGCGACGCTCATGTCGTAGTCGAGCGCCCACAGGTACCAGACACCGCCGACCAGCGAGAAGGGCACGGACAGCATCACGATCAGCGAGTCCGTCATGCTCTTCATCGACAGGTAAAGCAGCACGAAGATGATCAGCAGCGTCAGCGGCACCACCAGCTTCAGCTTGTCGACCGCGCGCTCGAGGTACTCGAACTGGCCGCTCCACGTGACGTACATGCCCGGCAGGAAATTGACGTTCTCGCGCACGGCCTGCTGCGCCTCGCGGACATAGCCGCCGATGTCGCGGTCGCGGATGTCGACGTAGATGTAGGCGGACAGCAGCGCGTTCTCGGTGCGGATCACCGGCGCGCCCTGCTTCACCGACACGCGCGCCACCTGCCCGAGCGGAACCATGCGCGCTGGCTTGCCCATCTCGCCCTCGATCCGCACCAGCACTTCACGCTCGATCGCCTCGGGGCTGCTGCGCGCATCGCGCGGATAGCGGACGATGACGCCGAAGCGCGCCCGGCCCTCGATGGTCGTCGTGATCACCTCGCCGCCGAGCGCGGTGGCGATCACGTCCTGCAGTTGCCCGACCGAAACGCCGTAGCGCGCGAGCGCCGCGCGGTCGGGCTCGATGTCGAGGTAGTAGCCGCCGGTCAGCCGCTCGGCGTAGGCGCTGGTGGTCCCGGGCACCTTCTTGACCACTGCCTCGATCTCGCGCGACACCCGCTCCATGTCGTCCAGGTTGGAGCCGAACACCTTGATGCCGATCGGCGTCCGGATGCCGGTCGAGAGCATGTCGATGCGGGCCCGGATCGGCATCGTCCAGCTGTTCGACACGCCGGGGAACTGCAGCGCCTTGTCCAGTTCGGCGATCAGCTTGTCGGTCGTCATGCCGGGTCGCCACTCGGACTCGGGCTTCAGGTTGATCACCGTCTCGAACATCTCCAGCGGCGCCGGGTCCGTCGCGCTGCCGGCGCGCCCGGCCTTGCCGATGACCGACTCGACCTCCGGAAAGCTCTTGATGATGCGGTCCTGCAGCTGCACGAGCTCAGCCGCCTTGGTCACCGACATGCCGGGCAGCGAGGTGGGCATGTAGAACAGCGTGCCTTCGTTCAGTGTCGGCATGAACTCGCTGCCCAGCTTCGAGGCGGGCCACACCGACGCGGCCGCGATGGCGGCGGCAGCAAAAACCGTCAGCCAGCGGAAGCGCAGGACGCCCGCGATGACGGGCCGGTAGGACGCGATCAGGAACCGGCTCAGCGGGTTCTTCCCCTCGGGCAGGATGCGCCCGCGGATCAGGTACACCATCAGCAACGGCAGCAGCGTCACCGAGACGATCGCGCCGCCGAGCATCGCGAAGGTCTTGGTGTAGGCGAGGGGCGCGAACAGCCGCCCTTCCTGCGCCTCGAGCGTGAACACCGGCAGGAAGCTCACCGCGATGATCAGCAGCGAGAAGAACAGCGCCGGGCCGACCTCGCGGCAGGCGTCGAGGATCGCGGTCACGCGGTCGCGCGCGCCGCGTCGTTCGAGATGCTTGTGCGCGTTCTCGACCATCACCACGCCGGCGTCGACCATCTCGCCGAGCGCGATGGCGATCCCGCCCAGGCTCATGATGTTGGAGTTGATCCCGAGCGCCTTCATGCAGATGAACGAGAACAGCACGCCGAGCGGCAGGATGATGATCACGACCAGCGCGCTGCGCACGTGGAGCAGGAACAGCGTGCAGACGAGCGCGACCATGATCGACTCCTGGATCAGCGTCTCGGTCAGCGTGTCGATCGCGCGGTGGATCAGTTCCGAGCGGTCGTAGACGGCCTTGATCTCCACGCCCTCCGGCAGGCCCGGCTTCAGCTCCTCGATCCGGGCCTTGACGCCGTCGATCACCTCCAGCGCGTTCTCGCCGAAGCGCGCGACGACGATGCCGGACACGACCTCGCCCTCGCCGTTGAGCTCGGCGATGCCGCGCCGCTCGTCCGGCCCGAGTTCGACGGTGGCGATGTCGCGGATGCGCACCGGTGTGCCGTTGGCCGCGCGCAGCGGCAGGTCAGCGATGTCGTCGGCGCCGCGCAGGTAGCCGCGCCCGCGCACCATGTATTCGGTCTCCGCCATCTCGACCACGCGTCCGCCGACGTCGCGGTTCGAGCTGCGGATCACCTCGGTCACCTGGTCCAGCGAAATGCCCTGCCCGCGCATGCGCGCGGGATCGACGACCACCTGGTACTGCTGCACGAAGCCGCCGATGGAGGCGACCTCGGCCACGCCCTTCACCTTGGTCAGCTGGTAGCGCAGGTACCAGTCCTGCAGCGTGCGCAGTTCCGCGAGCGAGCGGTTCTTGGCGAGCACGACGTACTGGTACACCCAGCCGACGCCCGTTGCGTCGGGACCGAGCTGCGGCGTGATGCCCGGCGGCAGGCGCTGGCTGGCAACGTTCAGGTATTCGAGCACGCGCGAGCGCGCCCAGTAGATGTCGGTGCCGTCCTCGAAGATGATGTAGACGAACGACGCGCCGAAGAAGGAGAACCCGCGCACGACCTTGGAGTGCGGGACCGACAGCATGGCGGTCGTCAGCGGATAGGTGACCTGGTCCTCGACGACCTGCGGCGCCTGCCCGGGCACCTCGGTGTAGACGATCACCTGCACGTCGGACAGGTCGGGCAGCGCATCGAGCGGCGTGCGCAGGACCGCCACGATGCCGCCGGCGACCAGCAGCAGAGTGGCGAGCCCGATCAGGAACGGGTTCTTGGCGGACCAGGTAATGAGCCGTTCGATCATGTGGGCTCAGTGCCTGTGCGCGTCGGGCTTGGCGGGCGCCGCGGGGGAGACGGCGGCCGGCTCGATCTTCGTGACGACCCACTCGCCGGGCTTGCGCTCGACGAACTCGAAGCGGATCGGCGCGCCCGGCTTGGCGCTCTTCGCGATGGCGTCGTTCGCGGCGACGAACTCCATCGTCATCTTCGGCCAGTTGAGCGTGGCCACCGGGTCGTGCGTGATGGTGAGCACTCCGCTCTTCGCATCCACCTCGTCGACGCGCCCGACCGCGCTGTGCGCGACCACCTTGGCGCCGCCGGCGTTGGTGTCCGATGCCGCCGTGAAGCTGCCCAGCGCCGCCTTCAGGTTGCTCTCCGCGTCGATCAGGAAGTTCGCGCGCGTGACGACCTGTTCACCCTCCTCGACCCCTGACAGCGCCTCGACGAATCCGTCGCCGCGGGCACCCGTCTTCAGCTCGCGCGGCTCGAAGCGGCCTTCGCCGAGCGCGACGAGCACCACCTGCCGGCTGCCGCTGTTGATCACCGCCGAATCCGGCACCACCAGCACTTCGCGCTTCGCTCCGGCGTCGATCTGCACGGTACCGTACATCCCAGGCTTCAACTGTCCCTGGGGGTTGGCCAGTTCGAAGCGCACGCGCGCGGTGCGCGTCTCGGCGTTCAGGGTCGGGTAGATGAACGTGAGCTCGCCCGGGAAAGTCCGGTCCGGATAGGCGCTGACGGCCAGCGTCCCGCGCGAGCCGATGCGGACCAGAGCGAGGTCCTGCTCGAACACGTCGCCGATCATCCACACCCGCGACAGGTCGGCGATCCGGAACAGCGCCTCGCCGGGCATGAACCGCATCCCGGCCACCGGCGGGTCCTTGATGATGACGCCCGCCGCCGGCGCGACGATCGTCAGCGTGCGCCGCGGCTCGCCGCCCGCGCGCAGCCGTGCCAGTTGCTCTTCGCTGATGTCCCAGTTGCGAAGCCGCTCGAGCGCCGCGCTGGCGAGCTGCTGCACCCCGGCCTGCGCATCGCTGCCGGCGCCGCCCATGCCTTTCATCGCGTTGAAGGCGATCAGGTATTCGCGCTGCGCCGACACCAGCTCGGGGCTGTAGACCTCGGCGAGCGGCTGGCCGCGCGCGACGGCCTGGCCGGTCGTGTTCACGTGCAGCTTCTCGATCCAGCCCTCGAACTTGGGCGCCACCGTGTGCTGCCCGCGCTCGTTGATCTCGATCGTGCCGACCGCGCGGACAACGCGCGCCAGCGACCGCTTCGACACCGGTTCGATGCGCACGCCCAGCGTCTGGATGCGGTCGGCGGAAACCTTCACCGTCCCGGCCGCGCCCTCGTCCTCGCCGTCGTAGACCGGGATGTAGTCCATCCCCATCGGGTCCTTCTTTGGCACCGGCGAGGTGTCCGGCAGGCCCATCGGGTTGCGGTAGTAGAGGAGCTTGCGCGGGCCGTCCTTCGCGCCTGGCGCGGGCGCCGCAGCCGCGCTCGAGGCGGTCGCAGCGGCCTGGTCGTTCGATGCCGTCGGCACGCCGAGGCGCCCGACGAAATAGCCGACCACGAGGGCCGCGCCGACGGTTGCGGCGACCGCGGCAATGGTCTTGCCTTTCATAGGTCCTCCCCGACGATGCGCTCGATCTCGGCGAGCCGCATCTGCTGTTCCAGTTGCACTTTCAGCAGGTCGAGCCGCGTCCTGCGGATCTGGCGCTGCGCGTCGAGCAGCGTGCCGAAGTCGACGCGGCCGGCCTGGTAGGCCGACAGCGCCGAGTCGAACGTGAGCTGCGCCTGCGGCAGCAGCGTGTCGCGCAGGATCGCGGCCTGTTCGCGCAGCGCGTCGAGCGCCGCCCAGTTCTCGCCGAGCTCGCCCTGCAACTGCGCCGCGACGGCGTCGCGCCGCGCCTCGACCGCGCTCTTCATCGCAATCGCCTCGCTCTCGTTCGCGCGGATCACGTCGCGCTGCCACGGAATGTTCATCTCCAACATGAGTTCGTACTCGGTCAGGCGGGTGCCGCGCTGGATGCCGGCGACCCCGAACGTCAGGTCGGGCCAGCGGCTGGCGCGGACGAGATCGGCGTTGCGGGTTGCACTCGCCAGCTGCGCGGCCTGCACGGCGAGCTGCGGGCTGCGCTCGCCCGCGGACTTGGTCAGGGCGGCGAAGTCGAGCGCTCGCGCCGGGATGTCGCGCGGCGCTTCGGCGTCGGCCAGCGGCGCGTCCGCCGGCCGCGCGAGCACGGCGT
>JBFZCF010000098.1:0-8157 GCA_041308065.1 Burkholderiales bacterium | reverse complement strand
CGCTCAACGCCCGCCTGATCTAGCTCGTGCAGGCTCGCGTAAAGCTCCCGGGCGTATGCCTCGGCGCCTTCGGACGCGGGGAGTTGCACGGCCGGCGCAGCGCGCAGCGTCGCCAGCACGGCGGCCGGCGCCAGCACCGCGACGCGCAGGTGGAACAGCGCCGCCAGCCGGCTGCCGAGCCGGTCGACCGGCACGACTTCGAGCGGCGTGCGCGGCGCGTAGTGGCGTTCCAGCCGGCCCGGCGCGCGCGGCGCGTCGCCGCCCGGCTCGGCCACGGGCGTACCCAGAACCTGTTCGAGGGCAAGGCGCGTGATCGAGCCCGGTCGCAGCAGCGTGGGCTGCGCGCCGGACAGGTCGACGATGGTGGACTCGATGCCGACCGGGCAGGCGCCGCCGTCGAGGATCAGGTCCAGCGCGCCCGTCGGCTTCTCGCCGAGGTCCGCGCGCACGTGCTCCGCCGTGGTCGGGCTCAGGCCGCCGAAGCGGTTCGCGCTCGGCGCGGCCAGCGCGCCGCCGAAGGCCTGCAGCAGCGCGTGCGCCCACGGATGCGCCGGGCAGCGCAGGCCGACCGTGTCCTGGCCGCCGGTGACGACGTCGAGAGCGCGCGGACTGCGCTTGAGCACCAGCGTCAGCGGCCCGGGCCAGAACGCGGCCGCGAGCGCGCGTGCCGAGTCGGGCACTTCGCGCGCCCAGGCGTCGATCGCGCTCGCGTCGGCGACGTGCACGATCACCGGATGATCGGCCGGCCGGCCCTTGGCCGCGAAGACCGCGCGCACCGCGGCTTCGTTGGCCGCGTCCGCCGCGAGCCCGTAGACGGTCTCGGTCGGCACCGCGACGAGGCCGCCGCGCTTCAGCACCTCGACGGCCTGCGCGATGCGCGCGGAATCGACGGCCGGCGCGTCCATGTCAGCGCGCGCCTTCGATGCCGAGCACCGTCGCGACGCGGTTGGCGCGCGCGATGGCTTCGTCAAGCGTCGGCGCCACGCAGGTCACGTGGCCCATCTTGCGGCCGCGCCGCGCCTCGCGCTTGCCGTACAGGTGCAGCTTCGCGCCCGGCACCGCGACGACCGACGACCAGTCGGGCTCGCGCTGCCTTTCGCCGTCGTACCAGGCGTCGCCGAGGATGTTCAGCATCACCGACGGCATCGCCTGTGTGGTGTCCCCCAGCGGCAGCCCCGCCATCACGCGCGCCTGCTGTTCGAACTGGCTGGTGACGCAGGCGTCGATCGTGTAGTGGCCGGAGTTGTGCGGGCGCGGCGCGATCTCGTTCACCAGCAGCCGCCCGTCGGCGAGCACGAAGAACTCGACGCACAGCACGCCGACGTAGTTCATGCGCCCGGCGATCGTCACGGCCGCCGCGCGCGCGCGTTGCGCGAGGGCGTCGTCCACTCGCGCGGGAACGACGGACACGGCGAGGATGCCGCCGCGGTGCTCGTTCTCGGCGACCGGGAACGTGGCCGTGGCACCGTCGCGGCCGCGGCACACGACGACCGAAACTTCCAACTGCAACGCTAGGCGCTGCTCGAGCACGCAGGCCACGCCGCCCATGCGCTCCCAGGCGGCGCGCGCGGCATCGACCGTGGTCACGCGTTCCTGCCCCTTGCCGTCGTAGCCGAGGCGCGCGGACTTCAGGATGCCGGGCAGCAGCGCCGGATCGATCGCGTCGAAGTCCTCCGCGCGTTCGATCACCGCGTGCGGCGCCACGTCGAGGCCGCACGACGCGACGAAGCGCTTCTCGGCGATCCGGTCCTGCGCGATCGCCACGCTCGCGGCTTCAGGGCTGACATTGCAGTGCTCGGCGAGGAACTCGAGCGCCGCGGCCGGAACGTTCTCGAACTCGGTCGTCGCCGCCCGGCAGCGCGCGGCGAGTTCCGCCAGTCCGGTCCGGTCGAGGTAGTCGCGCGCGATGTGGTCGTCGGCGACCGCGCCTGCCGGGCTGTCCGAGCCGGGATCGAGCACGCAGACCTTGTAGCCGAGCGACTGCGCGGCCATGCAGAACATGCGGCCCAGTTGCCCGCCGCCAAGCAGCCCAAGCCAGGAACCGGGAGGAATCGCCGCGCCGCCCATGCCGCGCCCCTGTGCGCTCAGAGCGGCAACGTCATGTTGCGCGCCTTCTCCGTCTGCGTGGCGCGGAACTGGGCGAGCTTCATCGCGAGGTCGGCGTTGCCGGTCGCGAGCATCGCGATCGCAAAGAGCGCCGCGTTGGAAGCACCGGCCTCGCCGATGGCGAAGGTCGCCACCGGGACGCCGCGCGGCATCTGCACGATCGACAGCAGCGAGTCCTCGCCGCGCAGGTACTTGGACGGGATCGGCACGCCGAGCACGGGAATGACGGTCTTGGACGCCAGCATGCCCGGCAGGTGCGCCGCGCCGCCGGCGCCGGCGATGATGGCCTGGAGGCCGCGCTCGCGCGCGCTCTCGGCGTACGCGAACATCTCGTCCGGCATGCGGTGCGCCGACAGCACCTTCGCTTCGAACGAAACGCCGAACTCCTTCAGGATCGTGCAGGCGTGCTGCATCACGTCCCAGTCGGAGTTGGAGCCCATCACGACGCCGATCGACGCCGAACCGCTGCGAGAGGTCATTGTGGCTGGCCGTTCGGCGGCCGCATCAGGGGCGCGGGCCGCCGGAAAAGGCGCGATTGTAGCGAGCGGAGGCGCGGCGCGCGGCGCCGTCGGCCGCCGCGTTAATCGAGTTCCTTGCCGGTGATCCGGCGCAGCGCCTCGCGGTACTTGGCGGCGGTCTTCTCGATCACGTCGGCCGGCAGCGCCGGCGGCGGCGGTGCCTTGTCCCACGGCTGGCTCTCCAGCCAGTCGCGGACGAACTGCTTGTCGAACGACGGCGGCGACTGCCCCACCGAGTACTCGTCGACCGGCCAGAAGCGCGACGAGTCGGCGGTGAGGACCTCGTCCATCAGGCGCAGGTTGCCGTCCTTGTCGAGGCCGAACTCGAACTTGGTGTCGGCGATGATGATTCCGCGGGTGGCGGCGTATTCGGCCGCGGCCCGGTACAGCGCCAGGCTCACGCTGCGGATCCGGAACGCAAGCTCGGCGCCGACGATCTCCTTCATCCGGTCGAAGCTGATGTTCTCGTCGTGCGTGCCGAGCTCGGCCTTGTTCGCGGGCGTGAAGATGGGCTCGGGCAGCTTGCTCGCCATTTGCAGCCCGCGCGGCAGCTCGATGCCGCACACCTCGCCAGTGCGCTGGTAGTCCTTCCAGCCGGAGCCGATCAGGTAGCCGCGCACGACGGCCTCGACGGGCATCGGCTTCAGCCGCAGCGCGACCACCGCACGGCCGCGCACCTGCTCGGCCTCGTTGGGCTCCACGACGCTCTCGGGATCGATGCCGGTCAGGTGGTTGCCGATCACGTCCGAGAGCTTCTCGAACCAGAAATTCGACATCGCGTTGAGCACGCGGCCCTTGTCCGGGATCGGCTGGCTCATCACGACGTCGAACGCCGAGAGCCGGTCGGTCGTGACGATCAGCAGCTTGTCGTCGCCGACCGCGTAGCTGTCGCGCACCTTGCCGCGGTACACGAACGGCAGCGATCGGATCGTCGTCTTGTAGATGCCCGCTGCCATCGTTTTCTCGCCCCTCGTACCGGCTGGCCGGTGAAGCCGCGAATTTTACGGCAGCGCGGCGCGCCGCTCAGAGGTAGTGCGAGCCGAGGATCGTGACCCAGGTCATGCCGGCGATCAGCAGGACGATAGTCACGGCGGCGCTGCCGTAGTCCTTGGCGCGCTTGCCGAGCGGGTCGATCCGGACGCTGTCGCGGTCGACCGCCACCTCGATCGCCGTGTTCAGCAGTTCGACGATCAGCACCAGCAGCAGCGAGCCGATCAGCAGGACCTTCTCGACGGCGGCCAGCGGCAGCAGGATCGCCACCGGCACCAGCACGGCGCACGCCAGGAGTTCCTGGCGGAAGGCCGCCTCGTGCCGCCACGCCGCGGCGAACCCGTCGATCGAATAGCACGTGGCGTTCATCAGCCGGCGCAGCCCGCGCTTGCCTTTCAGCGCGGTGCTGTCGCCCGGTCCCGGTTCGTGAGCGTCTGGCATGCGCCGCATGATACGAGGCGAGAGAGAGTGTTCGCGCAGTGGCGTGGCCGCCATGCATCCTCTGTCGCACGCTGCCATGACTCTATGATGACGCCCTCTCATCGAGCCCCGCGAAGCCATGCCCGCCATCGACCACTCCCGCTTCTACCGTTACGACGAGCTGATGGCGCTGCTGCGCGGCTTCGCCGCCGAGCACCCCGGCCACGTCACGGTCGAGTCGATCGGGCGCAGCCACGAAGGGCGCGACATTCCGCTCGTCACGCTGACGAACGGCGCGACCGGCCCGGCGCAGGACAAGCCGGCGTACTGGATCGACGGCAACATCCACTCGGTCGAGCTGACCGCGTCGACCGCGTGCCTCTACTTCATCGAGTGGCTGCTGAAGGGCAAGGAAAGCGACGCCGACATCCGCCGCGCGCTCGACACGCGCGCCTTCTACATCTGCCCCCGCATCAACCCCGACGGTGCCGAATGGGCGATGGCGGACCGGCCGAAGTACGTGCGCTCGTCGACGCGCCGCTATCCGTTCGACGAGGAGCCGGTCGAAGGACTCGTCTCCGAGGACGTCGACGGCGACGGCCGGATCCTGCAGATGCGGATCGCCGATCCCAACGGACCGTGGAAGAAGCACCCGCAGCAGCCGCAGCTGCTCGTGCGGCGCGATCCGCTCGATCCGCCGGGCGGCGACTACTACCGCGTGCTGCCCGAGGGCCGGGTCGAGAACTACGATGGCGTGTCGATCACGGTTACCGGGTCGGCGCAGGGGCTGGACCTGAACCGCAACTTCCCGTCCAACTGGCGGCAGGAGCACGAGCAGTTCGGCGCGGGTCCGTATCCGACCTCCGAGCCGGAGGTGCGCGCGGTGGTCGACTTCATCGCGAAGCATCCGAACATCGGCGGCGGCACCAGCCTGCACACGTTCTCGGGCGTGCTGCTGCGGCCGTTCGGCCACCTGCCGGACGACAAGATGCCGGCCGAGGACCTCTGGACGTACCAGAAGATGGGCAGGATGGGCGAGCAGCTGACCGGCTACCCCGCCATCTCGATCTGGCACGAGTTCCAGTACTACCCGGGCGAGTTCATCACCGGCGCGTTCGACTGGATCTACGAGCACCTCGGCATGTTCATGTGGACCATCGAGATCTGGAACCCGAAGAAGGAAGCCGGGATCGACAACGACCAGTGGATCCACTGGTTCCGCGACCATCCGGTCGAGGACGACCTGAAGATGTACGACTGGGCGCAGCGGATCGCGCCGGGCGAAGGCCACGTCGAGTGGAAGCCGTTCGACCATCCGCAGCTCGGGCGCATCGAAGTCGGCGGCTGGAACCGGGTCGCCGTGTTCAGCAACCCGCCGCCGGCCCTGCGCGAGAAGGAAGTGGCGCGCTTCCCGAAGTGGCTGCTCTCGCTCGCGCTGCTCTCGCCCAGGCTAGAACTGCGCGCGGCCGAGGTCACGCGGGCCGGCGCCGACACATGGCGCGTGCGGCTCGTCGTGCAGAACAGCGGCTGGCTGCCAAGCTACGTCAGCAAGATGGCCTTGAAGCACAAGGTGGCGCGCGGCGTCCTCGCGGAGATCGCGCTGCCCCCGGGCGCGGAACTCGTGAACGGCAAGCCGCGCGAGGAACTCGGCGAACTCGAAGGCTGGGCCTACATGCACACCGGCGTGTCGTTCTGGCCGAACCGCACGCCGACCGGCGACCGCGCGCACGTCGACTGGATCGTGCGCGCGCCGGCCGGGACCGAGGTCGGGCTCGCGGCGTGGCACGACCGCGCCGGACGGATCGACACGCGGGTCGTGCTGGGCTAGGCACCCGTGCCGCCCGCCAAGGCCCGGGCGACCGTTGGCTGACTAGGCCGGCGCCGCAATCGCGGCGCCCTTGAATGCATGCGCGAGGGCAGCCGGCGTGCGGTTGCGCACCTCCTTGAGCGAGTGCACCTGCTCGTGGCCGCAACTCGGGCATCGATGCACGGGCATCGTCAGCTCGACGTCGAACGGCGCGACCTCGGGCAGCTCGACCTCGAGGTGAAACGTGTGCTGCTGATCCGGCGCGTCGGCGAGCCGCTTGCCGCACGATGCGCAGTGATACTGCTTGATCAGCAGTCCCTTTGACGTGCTCGCCGGCAACGTCGCCGCATCGCGCTCCACCAGCCTGTCGACCAACTGAAGCGGAAAGTCCGGGTTGGCGAACAGGCGGTGCCCGTTGGGGCACAGGAGCACCGGCAGGTGGTGAACGGTCACGGCGAGCGAACCCTCCTGCCCGCTGATTTCGGGAAGCTTGCCGGGAGCGACGTCTGCCTTGCACACCTGACACTTCTTCTGGGCCATGGCCAGTCTCCTCGGTTGCCGATGATCGGATCATCCGCAGCAGGCGCAGCGCGTCGAGTCTGGCTTGCCCCTACGCAGAGATGCGGAGCATGGTTGCCCCGCATCGCAGCAGAAGGAGTGCGTGCGTGCAGCCGATGGGGCTGCCTATACTGGCCGCACAAGAACAGACAGGAGGCACTGATGGACCGTCGCACTCTTCTCGCTGCGGCCGGCGCCGCGGCTGTTCTTCCCCACGGCCTCGTTCGAGCGCAAGCGTTCCCGTCGCGCCCGATCTCGATCTACGTCGCCTTCCCCGCCGGGGGACCGACCGACCAGTTCTTCCGCGCGATCGCTGAGTCGGCCTCGAAGATCCTTGGCCAGTCCGTCATCGTCGAGAACAAGCCGGGCGGCGGCGGCACGCTGGCGCCGATCGCGGCGAAGAACGCGAAGCCCGACGGCTACGTCGTGTCGCAGATGCCGCTCGGCGTCTTCCGCATCCCGCACATGCAGAAGAGCCCGCAGTTCGATCCGATCAAGGACTTCACCTACATCATCAACCTGACCGGCTACACGTTCGGCCTCGCCGTGCCCGCGAACGCGCCGTGGAAGTCGATCAAGGACTTCGTCGAGGACGCCAGGCGCAACCCCGGCAAGATCGACTACGGCTCGACCGGCACGGGAACCACGCCGCACATCGTGATGGAGGAGTTCGCGCAGAGGGCCGGCATCAAGCTGACGCACGTGCCGTACAAGGGCAGCGCGGACCTGATGGCGTCGATTCTCGGCGGCCACATCCAGTCCGCCAGCGACTCCACCGGCTGGGCGCCGCACGTCGACGCCGGCAAGCTGCGGCTGCTGGCGACGTTCGGGCCGAAGCGCACCAAGCGCTGGCCCGATGTGCCGACGCTGACCGAGCTCGGCTACGACACGGTGTCCGAGTCGCCCTTCGGGCTTGCCGGCCCGGCGGGCATGGACCCGGCGGTCGTGCGCACGCTGCACGACGCGTTCAGGAAGGCGCTCGAAGAGCCGAAGATCACGGCCCTGCTCGACCGCTTCGACCAGCCGACGGTCTACATGAGCGCCGAGGACTACACGAAGTTCGCGCGGCAGACGTTCGAGGCCGAGCGGACAACCGTGGAGCGCCTCGGGCTCAAGGGAACGATGTAGTCGTCGGAGTGCCGCGGCAGGCGGGGCGCGGCGAGCGCGACTTCCGGGGCGGCGAGCAGCGGAGGCCCGAGGTCGGCGCGCGCCAGCGCGCTTCCTGTCCGACTTGCCGCGGCATGTCTGAGCGGCGCGCGCGCAGCGCGCAGAGCGAGTTCCGCGGCACGACCTCGGGCTGAGCAGCGGAGCGGAGTCGGCGCGAACGCGCCGACCGCCCCGGAGGAGCGCCCGCCGCGCCCCGCCTGCCGCGGCACGGCGCGCAAGCGACGCTCAGTGCACGTGCTGCGACAGCTCGCCGGTCTGGTACTTGTGCGCGACCGTCGTGAGCGGCACCGGCTGGATCTTGCCGCCCTGCCCTTCGCAGCCGAACTGGACGTAGCGCTCCTTGCAGATCGCCTTCGCCGCGGCGCGCGCGGGCTTCAGGTAGTCGCGCGGGTCGAAGTGGCCGGGATTCTCGTGCAGGAACTTGCGGACCGCGGCGGTCATCGCGAGCCGGATGTCGGTGTCGATGTTGATCTTGCGCACCCCGTGCTTGATCGCCTCCTGGAGCTCCTCGACCGGCACGCCGTAGGTCTCCTTCATGTCGCCGCCGTACTTGCGGATCTCCGCGAGCAGGTCCTGCGGCACGCTCGACGA
>JBFZCF010000097.1:0-8208 GCA_041308065.1 Burkholderiales bacterium | reverse complement strand
TTTCCGCAGTTGTCACACGGCGCCGACGGGCGCCGTTTTTTTGCTCCTCGCATCCCGGCGATAGGTGATGCGCAGTGTTGCGCCGGCCCGACGGGATGCATCGCATCCCGTGCCGGCCCGGCTCAGGCGGCGCGGCGGCTTCCCGGCTCGGGCTAGGCGCCGAGACGCACGATGCGGTCGACCGCGCCGACCGTCTCCGGCCGGTGGCTCACGATCACGAGGCCGATGCCCGTCTTGCGCAGGCCGTCCGTGATGGACCGCTCGCGCGCGAGGTCGAGCTGGTCGAAGGTCTCGTCGAGGAAGAGGATCTGGGGCTCGCGGTACAGCGCGCGCGCCAGCAGGACGCGGCTGCGCTGGCCGCCTGACAGCGCGACGCCGAGGCTGCCGACGATGGTGTTGTAGCCCATCGGCATCGCGACGATGTCCTCGTCGATCATCGCGAGGCGCGCGCACAGCCGCGCGCGGTCGGAGTCGTGCTGGGGATCGAAGAAGCTGATGTTGTCCTCGATCGTGCCGACGAACAGGTGGTCGTCCTGCATCACCACGCCGATCCGGCTGCGGTACGCGCTCTTGTCCCAGTCGCGCACGTCGCGGCCCGCCGCCGTCAGCGAGCCCTCGGTGCGGTCGAGCAGCCCGGCGAGCACCTTCACGAGCGTCGTCTTGCCGGCGCCCGACGGGCCGACGATCGCCACCATCTCGCCGGGGCGCGCGACGAAGTCGAGGCCGCGGAACACGAAGCCTTCGATCCCGTAGGCAAAGCCGAGGTCGCGCGCCTCGAGGCCGAACGTCGCCGTCGGCGCGTCGGCGCGCGCCACCGACGACATCTCCGCCTGGCCCTCGGGCTGCGCCAGCGCGATGTCGGCCACGCGATCGGCGTGCAGGTCGAGCATGCGGAACTCGATCGTCTTGTCGACGAGGTTGTTCACGCGCGTGATGAACAGCATCTTGAACAGCATGAACGCGAACAGCATGCCGACCGACAGCTCGTTCGCCAGCACCGCGTAGGCGCCCAGCCAGATCACCACGACGTTCTCGAGCCCGAACACCAGCACGTTGCCGGCGCGCTGCAGCAGCGCGATGTTCTGCACGCGCACGTCGGCGTTGGTCTGGTCGACCACGTGGTTCAGGTACGCCGACCGCCGCTCGCTCTCGCGCAGGTTCAGCTTGATGGCCATCATCCCGCGCAGCGTCTCGATGAAGTGCGTGGCCGCCTTCGCCTCGTGCACGATGCGCTCGTCCATCGCGCGCCGCTGCGGCCCGTACAGCATCGCCCGCAGCGCGCCGTAGGCAAGCGCGGCGACGACGACGACGACAGTCAGCGTCGCGCTGTACCAGAACATCACCGCGAGCGTTACGAGCACCATCACGCCGTCCATCACCGTTTCGAGGAAGGTCAGGGTCAGCGTGCGCTGGATCGCGTCGACGCTGCGGAAGCGCGACACGATGTCGCCGATATGGCGCTTCTCGAACCAGGCGAGGGGCAGCCGCAGCAGCCGCGCGAACAGCGTGTCGAGCAACTGCAGGTTGAGCCGGGTGCTGATGTAGACGCCGAGCCACGACCGCAGCGCCGTGATGATGGCGATCATCACCGCCAGCAGCCCGAACCCGATGCCGAGCACGGCGAGCAGGTCGCGGTCGCGGCCGACGACCACGCGGTCGACCACGAGCTGCAGGAAGAACGGCGACGCGATCGCGAGCACCTCCAGCACCAGGGACAGCAGCATCACCTGCGTGACTGCGCCCTTCAGCCCGGTGGCCGTGCGGACCAGCTGCCACGCGCTGATCTTCTCGCGCTCGTCGCGCTCGGCGAACCCGGCGGCCGGCGTCAGCTCCATCGCGACGCCGGTGTAGTGGTCCGACGCCTCCTTGAGGGTCAGCACGCGCCGGCCGCGCGCCGGGTCGTGCACCGTGATGCGGTCGCCGGCGACCTTCGTCAGCACGACGAAGTGGTTCATGTCCCAGTGCAGGATCGCCGGCAGCTTCAGCTGCGACAGCGATTCGAGCGCGACCTTCACGCCGCGGGCAGCGAGGCCCATCGTCTCGGCGATCGTCGCGATGTGCTTCAGCGTCACGCCCTTCATCGACGGCGCCAGCCGCATGCGCATCGCAGACAGGTCGGTCCGGAAGCCGTGCCAGCTCGCGACCATGGCGACGCAGGCGATGCCGCACTCCGGCGCTTCGCTCTGCAGGATCATCGGGACGCGACGACCGAACATCAGCTCATCCGCTGCTTCAGCGAGAGTATGGGTTCGAACACCCACTCCCACACCCTGCGCTTCTCCTGCAGGATGTCGGCGTTGACCGACATGCCCGGACGCAGCGCGAGCTTCTGGTCGCCCGACACGATGTACTGGGCGTCGAGCCTGACGTCGACGCGGTACACCGGCTCCTTCACGGTGACCTGGCCGACCTTCTCGCCGGCCGACCACACGGTCCGGCTGACCTGCTCGACCGTGCCGCGGTACTGGCCGAAGCGCTGGAACGGGAAGGCGTCGTAGCGCAGCACGACCTCCTGCCCCGGCTGCACGAAGCCGATCGCGCGGGTCGGCACCAGGAGCTGCGCATGCAGGCCGCTGCCCTTCGGCACGACCATCGCGAGCGGCGCCTCGTCGGCCACCGCCTCGCCACGGGTCGCCGCGACGTTCGTGAACACCCCCGCCACCGGCGCGCGGATCACGTTCTCGCGCTTGGCCTCTTCCTGCACGCTGCCCTGCTGCAGCTCGCTCACCTGCCGGCGGATCTGGTCGAGCTGCGCCTGGACCTTCATCTCGACCGTCGGCAGCTCGGCCTTCGCGGCCGAAAGCTCGCGCTCGACGCCAGCCCGCTGCCGGCGGGCGGCTTCGAGCTTCACCTGCTGGTCGAGCACGTTGTTGCGGAACTCGATCAGCTTGCTCTCGGAGTAGAACTTGTCGCGGTACAGCTCGTCCGCGCGCTGGAACTCGTTGCGGGCGGACGCGAGCCGGCTCTGCTGTGCCTTGATCTCGACGTCGAACTGCGCCAGCTCACGCTGCAGGTCGTCGATCTTGCGGCGGAGGATCTCGGCCTGCTGGGCGCCCAGCAGCCGCGCCTGCTGCTGCTCGCGCTCGAGCACGGAGATCCGCTCGGAGATCTCCCGCTGCACGAGCTCGCCGGACGACACGCCGGAGGCCGTGCCGCGCTCGAACGACAGCCGGATCAGCGGCTGGCCGGCCTGGACCTCGTCGCCTTCCTTTGCGAGCAGTTCGGCGACCACCCCGGCCTCGGGCGCCAGCAGGCGTGCGGCGCCGGCATCGAGCGCGAGGAACCCGTCCACCCGTTCGCGGCGGGCGTACTCGCCCCAGACCGAAAATGCCACCAGTCCCAGCGCGAACGCCAGCGCCACCACCGTGAAGATCCACAGCGGCACCGGACGCGCGAGCGAAACCTCGCCGAGCAGCTTCTCGCGCTGTGCGTCGATCGCTTCCTGGCGGAACAGCGGGTTGGCCATTGCGGTGCGGATTATGGCGGGCCCGCGCCGCGAAGGCGCGCGCCGTACCCATTTCGCGGCCCAATTGCGCCGTCGGCGTGGCGTTATATCGACATTGCGGAACGGTCGCTGCCGAACGGCGGCCTGCTTCCCGCCTGCGGCATCCAGCGAAAACGATGGCGGGACCGCTCAGGCCGACTCCGCTGCCTTCCACTTGATCGAGCAGCCGATGCTCGGCATCTGCCGTTCCGGCACGGGCCGGCCCAGCGCCACCTGGTTCATCGCCTCGAAGAGCTCGCGCCGCGCGCCCGGCGGCGCGGGCTGGCGGCCGGACGCGTCGAGCCGGCCGTGGTACCGCAGCCGCAGGTCGCGGTCGTAGCCGTAGAAGTCCGGCGTGCACACCGCGCCGTACGCGCGCGCCACCGACTGGTCCGCGTCGTGGAGGTACGGAAACGGCAGCTGCCTGTCGCGCCACAGACGCTGCATCGCCTCGAAGGAGTCCTCCGGGTACGCGACGGCATCGTTGCTGCTGATCGCCACCACGCCGACGCCGAGCGCCTGCAGTTCCCGCGCGTCGCGCACGATGCGGTCGAGCACTGCCTGCACGTACGGGCAGTGGTTGCAGATGAACATCACCAGCAGCCCGTTCGTGCCGGCGGCATCGTCCCGCGTCCAGGTCTGGCCGCACGCGCCCGGCAGCGCGAAGTCAGGAGCGTGGCTCCCGAGCTCGAGCTCGGCGGCCTCCGTCGCCATCAGTGGCTCCGCTTCTTCAGGTCCATCAGGCGCAGGATCATCGGCGTGAAGATCAGTTGCATCGCCAGTCCCATCTTGCCGCCGGGGCAGATGATCGTGTTGGGCCGCGTCAGCCACGAGTCGTGCAGCACGGACAGCAGGTACGGCAGGTCGATGCCCTTCGGGTTGGCGAAGCGGATGATGACCATGCTCTCGTCGGCGCTCGGGATGTCGCGCGCGATGAACGGGTTCGACGTGTCGACCGTCGGCACGCGCTGGAAGTTCACGTGCGTGACGCCGAACTGCGGCACGATGTGGTTCACGTAATCGGGCATCCGCCGCAGGATGGTGTCGACCACCGCTTCCTGCGAGTAGCCGCGCATCTTCTTGTCGCGGTGCAGTTTCTGCATCCATTCGAGGTTGATGACCGGCACGACGCCGACCAGCAGGTCGACGTGGCGCGCGACGTTGATCTTGTCGTCCGTGTAGGCGCCGTGCAGGCCTTCGTAGAACATCAGGTCCGAACCCGGCTCGATGTCCTTCCACTCGGTGAAGTTCCCCGGCTCGACGCCGTGCTCGGCCGCCTCGCCCGCATCGTGTATGTACTTGCGCGAGCGGCCGGCGCCGCTCTCGCCGTAGCCCTTGAACAGCGCCTCGAGCTCCTCGAGCAGGTTGGAATACGGACCGAAGTGCGAGTAGTGCTTGTTGCCGCTCGCCTCCGCCTCCTTCATGTTGGCGCGCATCTCCTGGCGGTTGTAGCGGTGGAACGAGTCGCCCTCGACGACATGCGCCTTGATGCCTTCGCGCCGGAAGATGTGCTGGAAACTCTGCATCACGGTGCTGGTGCCGGCGCCGGACGATCCGGTCACGGCGATGATCGGGTGCTTCCTGGACAAAGGAGTTCTCCCTCGATGTTCGTGGTTCTGCGCAGCGACCGCGTCGGGTCAGCGCGTCATGTGAGCGCTTCGGGCCGGTACAGGGACCGCTCGTTGAAGAGCGGCGAGACGTACGGCTGGTCGGTGCCTTCGTCGTACTCGCGGTGGTAGCGCTCGATGCGGTCGACCTCGTTCTTCGACCCGAACACGAGGCCGATGCGCTGGTGCAGCTTCTCCGGCTGCACTTCCAGCACCGACGACCGGCCCGTGCTCGCGCGCCCGCCCGCCTGCTCCATCACGAAGCCGATGGGATTGGCTTCGTACAGCAGGCGCAGGCGCCCCGGCTTGGTCACATCCTTGGTGTCGCGCGGGTACATGAAGACGCCGCCGCGCATCAGGATCCGGTGCGCTTCGGCCACCATGCTGGCGATCCAGCGGGTGTTGAAGTCCTTGCCGCGCGGCCCCGTCTTGCCGGCCAGGCACTCGTCGACGTAGCGCTTGATCGGCGGCTCCCAGAAGCGGCTGTTGCTGCTGTTGATCGCGAACTCCTGCGTGTCGACCGGCACGCGGATGTCCGGATGCGTCAGCTTGAACTCGCCCAGGTTCGGGTCGAGCGTGAAGCCGACGACGCCGCTGCCGACCGTGAGCACCAGCATCGTCACCGGACCGTAGATGGCGTAGCCCGCGGCCACCTGCGTGGCGCCGGGCTGCAGGAAGTCCGCTTCGGTCACGTCGCGCCCGGAGTCGACCGCGGCCTGGGGCGCGCGCAGGATCGAGAAGATGCTGCCGACGGAGACGTTGACGTCGATGTTGCTCGAGCCGTCGAGCGGATCGAACACCAGCAGGTACTTGCCGCGCTTGCACGTGGCCGGGATCTGGTAGGGCTCGTCCATCTCTTCCGACCCCATGCCGGCCAGGTGGCCCGACCACTCGGTGGTGCGGATGAAGATCTCGTTGCTGACCACGTCGAGCGGCTTCTGCACCTCGCCCTGCACGTTGAGCTGCGCGTGCGATTGCGCGGCGGCGACCAGTTCCCGGCTCATCGGATCGCCGAGCTGGCCGAAGGCGACGGCGCGCGCGATCGCCTTGGCGGCGAGCGCGACGTCGAGGACGAGCGCGTTCAGCGCGCCGCTCGCCTGCGGGAAGCGCCGGCGCTGCTCGATCAGGTACTGCGTCAGGGTGCGGCGGTTGGACAACGGCATCGGGTTTCCCGGAGAGTCAGGCGGCGGCCTGGAACACCCGGCTGGCGAGGATGTCCTCGGGCGCGAGCGTGGTGAGGTCGGATTCGGTCAGCGCGCGGTCGCGCACGGCGAACAGGCGGGACGCGGCGCGCAGCCGCGCGCGGTCGAGCGCGTTGCGCACGCTGCGCGCGTTGGCGAAGTGCGGCTGCTGCATGCGGCGCTCGATGTACTGCTCGAAGGCCTCGCGCGCGCCAGCCCCGAAGTGATAGTGCTGGGCTTCCAGCATCCGGTCGGCGATCTGCATCAGCTCGCCCTCGCCGTAGTCCGGGAAGTCGATGTGGTGCGCGATGCGCGAGCTCATGCCCGGGTTGGACTTGAAGAACGTGTCCATCCGGTCCTTGTAGCCGGCGAGGATCACGACGAGGTCGTCGCGGCTGTTCTCCATCACCTGCAGCAGGATCTCGATCGCCTCCTGGCCGTAGTCGCGCTCGTTCTCGGGGCGGTACAGGTAGTAGGCCTCGTCGATGAAGAGCACGCCGCCCATCGCCCGCTTCAGCACGTCCTTGGTCTTGGGCGCCGTGTGGCCGATGTACTGGCCGACGAGGTCGTCGCGCGTGACGCTGACCACGTGGCCCTTGCGCACGTATCCCAGCCGGTGAAGGATCTGCGCCATCTTCAGCGCCACGGTCGTCTTGCCCGTGCCCGGGTTGCCCGAGAAGCACATGTGCAGCGACGGGTGGGCGGCCTCCAGGCCCAGCTGGCCGCGCGCCTTCGACACGACGAGGAACGCCGCGATGTCCTGGATGCGCTTCTTCACCGGCGCGAGCCCGACCAGGTCGCGGTCGAGCTCCTCCAGCACCTCGAGCACGTGCGTGTCGCGCAGGATGGCCTGCAGGTCCACGGTGGGTGCGGCCGCGGCGTTCATCCTGTTACTCGTAGCGCGAACCGGCCGGTCGCATCGCGGCATAGCCCTGCGTCGTGTAGCGCACCATGCGACCGGCTGCTTCCTGCCGCTGCAGGCCGAAGCCCGGCTCTTCCGGCGGGCGATTGACCATGAACGACAGGCACATCGACTCGACGCCCCGCGTGTTGTCGAAGGCGTTGACCTTGATGTAGTGGTTCGGGAACGCCTTGCGGCAGGCGTTCACCTCGAACAGAACGGCCGCGCCGTCCTTCACGGTGAACATCGGCAGGCCCCACATCTCCCAGTAGACGTTGCGGGGGTGCGGGTCGTCGGTGTACTCGACCGACAGCGCCCAGCCGCGGCCGAGGGCGTAATCGACCTGCGCGCGGATCTCGTCGTCGGTCAGGTCGGGCAGGAACGAAAAGGTGCCTTGCGTGATTCTCATGGAAGTTCTCCTGCTCAGCTGGCCGTCGCGGTGACCGCGAAGTCAGGCGTGTCGGTCGAGGTGTAGTTGAAGCTGACGTCCTTCCAGGTGTCGAGCGCCTGCGCCAGTGGCTTGCACCACTTCGCGGCGGCCGCGAGGACGTCCGGCCCTTCGTTGGCGATGTCGCGACCTTCGTTGCGCGCCTTGACCATCGCTTCCAGCGCGACGCGGTTGGCGATCGCTCCGGCCTGGATCCCGGCCGGGTGGCCGATCGTGCCGCCACCGAACTGCAGCACCACGTCGTCGCCGAACAGCGTCAGCAGCTGGTGCATCTGGCCGGCGTGGATGCCGCCCGAGGCCACCGGCATCACCTTGCGCAGGTCGACCCAGTCCTGGTCGAAGAACAGGCCGCGCGACAGGTCGGCCTTCGTGTAGGTGTCACGGCAGACGTTGTAGTAGCCCTGCACCGTCATCGGGTCGCCCTCGAGCTTGCCGACCGCCGTGCCCGCGTGCAGGTGATCGACACCCGCCAGCCGCAGCCACTTGGCGATCACCCGGAAGCTGACGCCATGGTTCTTCTGCCGCGTATACGTGCCGTGTCCCGCGCGGTGCATGTGCAGGATGATGTCGTTCTTCCGGCACCAGTT
>JBFZCF010000096.1:0-8210 GCA_041308065.1 Burkholderiales bacterium | reverse complement strand
ATCTGCGGCGGCGGGCGCTACGACCCGCTGGTCGAGCGCATGGGCGGCCGCGCCTCGCCTGCGTGCGGCTTCGCGATCGGCGTGGAGCGCGTCATCGAACTGCTCAAGGAAGCCCAGGTCGTCGAACCCGTCGCGGTGGCCGACGTCTACGTCGCGCACCAGGGCGGCGCCACCGCGGCGCAGGCCTTCGTCGTGGCCGAGCGCCTGCGGGATGCGGGACTCGACGCGCTCTATCACGCGGGGGAGGGCAGCCTCAAGTCGCAGATGAAGAAGGCCGATGCCAGCGGGGCGGAATTCGCGGTCATCGTCGGCGAAACGGAACTGGCGCAGGGCGCGGTGGCGCTGAAGGCGCTGCGCGCCGAGGCCGCGGGTCCGGGAGGCGGCGAACAGCGTATCGTGCCGCTCGACCGGCTGGCCGAGGAACTGGTGGACGCGCTGACGCGCGCGGAACAGCTATAGGAAAGGGACGCCGTGCGCTGCGCGCGGCCAGGAAACGATGGCATACGATCTCGAAGAACAGGAACAACTCGCCGAACTGAAGGCGTGGTGGAACAAGTACGGCAACTTCATCCTGACGGTCGTCACGGTCGTGCTGCTCGCCTTCGCCGCGTACAACGGCTGGCAGTGGTACCAGCGCGAACAGGCGTCCCAGGCCGCGGGCGTGTACGGGCAGCTCGAACGGGCCATCGCGGCGCGTGACATCGACAAGGTCGGCGCCTACGCCGAGATGCTGACGGGCAAGTACGGCAGCACTGCGTACGCATCGATGGCCGCACTGCAGGCGGCGAAGGCGCAGGCCGAGGCCGGCAAGGCGGATCGCGCGCGCGAGTTGCTGCAGTGGGTGATCGACCAGTCGTCCCAGGGGGAGTTGAAGGCGATCGCACAAGTGCGCCTCGCGGGCCTGCTCCTCGACGAGAAGAAGTACGACGAAGCCCTGAAGGTGCTGAGCGGTGACGCGGCGGCGGCCCAGGCCGTGGCCGTGGCGGACCGGCGCGGCGACGTGCTGATGGCGCAGAACAAGGTGGCGGAAGCGCGCGCCGCGTACACCGAAGCCCTTGCCAAGGCGGACGCGCAGCATCCGCTGCGCCAGCTGATCCAGTTGAAGCTGGACGCACTGCCGTCGAGCGGCTCCTAGCGAGCGCCGCATGAAGCGTCCGGACCCGGGTGAAGGGCGCGCGTCGCCCGCGATGCGCGGGGTGGCCGCCTTGGCGCTCGCCGCCGCGGCGAGCCTGATGGCGGGTTGTGCGTGGATGCCGACGTGGCTCGGGGGCACGCCGAGCAAGGCCTCCCTCGCCGCGCCCCTGGCGGAATTCAAGCCGGCGCTCACGACGCGTGTTGCCTGGCGGGTCACGGTCGGCTCGGCGCGCGGTGCCTACCTGCAGCCCGCCGTCCTCGAGAACGCCATTTTCGCGGCCGCGGCCGACGGCACCGTCGTGCGGCTGTCGCCAGCTGGCGAAGTCGTCTGGCGCATCGACGCGAAGTCGAAGATCTCGGGTGGCGTCGGCAGCGATGGATTCACCGTCGCGGTCGGAACCTCCCGCGGCGAAGTCATCACCTTCGGAGCCGACGGCAAGGCGCTGTGGCGCGCCCAGATCCAGGGCGAGGTTCAGTCGCCGCCGCTGGTTGGCCGCGGACTCGTGATCGTCCGCGGCAGCGATTTCCGTGTCACGGCCTTCGACGCCGAGACGGGACGCCGGCGCTGGACGTACCAGCGCGCCACGACGCCGCTGACGCTGCGCGGAGCGAACGAGATGGCATTCGCCGGCGACTTCGTCGTCGCCGGCTTTCCCGGTGGCCGTCTCGTCGCGCTGGCGATTGCGAACGGCGCACTGCGTTGGGACGTCATCGTGTCCGAGCCCCGCGGCGCCACCGAGGTCGAGCGCCTCGCCGACGTGATGGGCCAGCCGCTGGTGGCGGCCGGCGACGTCTGTGCCGCTTCCTACCAGGGCCGCCTGGCGTGCTTCGAGGCCGCCAACGGCGCCTTGCGCTGGGCGCGCGACCTGTCGGCCATGACGGGTCCGGGCGGGGACGCGCAGCGCGTCTTCGTGGTCGACGCGAAGTCGCACCTTTACGGGTTTTCGCGCACCGCCGGCGCCAGCGCGTGGCTGCAGAAAGGGCTGGAGAGGCGCGACCTGTCGGCGCCGCTCGCCCTGCCGCGCGCGGTCGTCACCGGCGACTTCCAGGGGCACGTGCACTTCCTGTCGCCGGAGGACGGCGCCTTCGTCGCGCGGGTGGACCTCGGCAGCGCCATCAGCGCCACCCCGCGCGCGTTCGGCGGCGGCGCCATTGTTCAGACTCAGGACGGCGTGGTCGCCCTGATCAACATCGACTAGGCGCCTCGCGCCCTCCAAAACGGTGAAGCCGGTCGTCACGCTGGTCGGGCGTCCCAATGTCGGCAAGTCGACGCTGTTCAATCGGCTGACCCGCTCGCGGTCGGCGATCGTCGCCGACTTTCCCGGGCTGACCCGCGACCGCCATTACGGCGAAGGCCGCGGGGGGCCCCGCGATTACATCGTCATCGACACCGGCGGTTTCGAGCCGGTGAATGCCGAGGGCATCGTGCGCGAAATGGCGGCGCAGACCGAGCAGGCCATTGCGGAGAGCGACGTCATCGTCTTCGTGCTCGATGCGCGCGACGGCCTCACGGCCCAGGATCGCCGCATCGGCGAGCGTCTGCGCGTGACCGGTCGCCCGCTCGTGCTTGCGGTGAACAAGGCCGAGGGCATGCGATCGGAGGCGGTTGCCGAGTTCCACGAACTCGGGCTCGGCGATCCGATGATGATCTCCGCGTCGCACGGGGATGGCGTGCGCGACCTGATCGAGCACGCGCTCGCGCCCTTCATGGAAGTGGCGGAGGCGGACGAGGAGGGCGACGCCGATGCGTCCGCGCCCGGAAAGCGCGTCAAGGTCGCCGTGGTCGGTCGTCCGAACGTCGGCAAGTCGACGTTGATCAACGCGCTGCTCGGGGAGGAGCGGCTGATCGCGTTCGACCAGCCGGGCACCACGCGGGACTCCATCGAGGTCGAGTTCGACTACCAGGGCCAGCCGTTCACCTTGATCGACACGGCCGGGATCAGGCGCAAGGGCAGGGTGTTCGAGGCGGTCGAGAAGTTCTCGGTCGTCAAGACGCTGCAGTCGATTGCGGATGCCAACGTCGTTGTCCTGCTGCTCGACGCCGCCTCGGAGATCGCCGACCAGGACGCGCACATCGCCGGCTTCGTGCTGGAAAGCGGTCGCGCGCTCGTGGTGGCGGTCAACAAGTGGGATGGCCTCGACGACTACCAGCGCGACCGCATCAAGCGCGAGATCGACCGCAAGCTCCACTTCCTGCGATGGGCGCGCGTGCACCACATCTCGGCGCTGAAGAAAAGCGGCCTGGCCGCGCTGATGCGGTCCGTGGTGGAGGCGCACAAGGCGGCCTTCGCCAAGCTCCCCACGCCGAAGCTCACGCGCGCGCTGATTGCGGCCGTTGCGCGCCAGCAGCCGGCCCGCAGCGGCAACACGCGTCCCAAGCTGCGCTATGCGCACCAGGGGGGGCAGAATCCGCCGGTCATCGTGATCCACGGCAACTCACTGGCGCACGTGTCGGATGGTTATCGCCGTTACCTCGAATCGCAGTTCCGCGAGGAGTTCGAGCTGACCGGCACGCCACTGCGCGTCGAGTTCCGTACGAGCAGAAACCCGTACGCGGATTGACTCCGTCGGGTGGCGAAGGCGGGTCATTTGCTTTACATTGAATCGCGTCGTTTCGTCCCCACTTCCCATGGGACGGACTGGTTCGGCCGGCCGCTGGTTTCCCCTCCCGACCCGAATACAACAAGCGTTATCCAAGCGCTGGAGCAAACATGAGCAACAAAGGGCAACTCCTCCAAGACCCGTTTCTGAACGCGCTGCGCAAGGAACACATCCCGGTGTCGATCTACCTGGTCAACGGCATCAAGCTGCAGGGCCAGATCGAGTCGTTCGACCAGTACGTGGTCCTGTTGCGCAACACCGTCACGCAGATGGTGTACAAGCACGCGATCTCGACCGTGGTTCCGGCGCGTCCGGTCAACCTCACCGCGGAGAGCGAAACCTGACCGTCTTCCAGGTTGAATCAGGGCGCGGGCAGCAAGCGGCACGCGCCTTGCTGGTCAGTGTCGCCGTCGGGCGCCGGGATGATCCGGACGCGGCCGAGGAACTGAGGCAGCTGGTCGAGTCGGCCGCGATCGAGTCGGTTGGCCGCGTGGCCGTGCGGCGCGATCGCCCCGACCCCGCGTTCTTCATCGGCTCCGGCAAGGTCGAGGAAATCAAGGCGCAGGCCGTGGCGGCCGGCGCCGGCTTCGTGGTCTTCGACGTCGCGCTGTCGCCCGCGCAGCAGCGCAATCTCGAACGCGCCCTCGATCTCTGGGTGCTCGACCGGACTGCACTGATCCTCTACATCTTCTCCCGACGAGCCAAGAGCCGCGAGGGCAAGCTGCAGGTGGAACTCGCTCAACTGGCGCACCTGTCGACGCGCCTCGTGCGCGGATGGTCGCACCTCGAGCGACAGCGCGGCGGCCTTGGCAAGACCGGAGGTCCCGGCGAGAAGCAGATCGAGCTCGACCGCCGGATGATCGGCGTGCGGGTGCGGCAGCTGCGCGAACGGCTGAAGCAGCTCGAGAAGCAGCGGCTCACGCGCCGCCGGGCGCGTTCACGCCGCGACGTGCTCTCGGTCTCCCTGGTCGGCTATACCAACGCCGGCAAGTCGACGCTCTTCAATGCGCTGACGCGGGCCGACAGTTACGCCGCAGACCAGTTGTTCGCGACTCTGGACACCACGTCCCGGCGGGTTCACATCGCCGCCGACGTCGACGCGGTGCTGTCCGACACCGTAGGGTTTATCCGGGGGCTGCCCCACCAGCTGATCGAAGCGTTCAAGTCGACACTCGACGAAACGGCGGAGGCGGACCTCCTGCTGCACGTGGTTGACGCGGCTTCGCCGGCGCGCGAGGAACAGATGGCCGAAGTCGATCGTGTGCTGGCCGAGATCGGCGCGGCCGAGGTGCCGCGCATCGTCGTCTTCAACAAGATCGACCTGGCTGACCGTGAGGCCGGCGTGGTGCGAGACCCCTGTGATAGCATCGATTCGGTTGCGGTGAGCGCACGGACAGGAGCGGGCCTGGACCTGTTGCGAGGCGCGATCGCTGAATTTTCGCGGCGTTCGACCGCTGAACACCAACCCTCCGACGAAGCCCCCTCCTGGTCGCGCGCAGCAACGGCGTGATCCGATCCGGTACGCTTCGCCCGCTGATTTCATGAACACTCTCCTTCGTTAGGAAACGCGATGTCGCTGAACGACCCCCAGTGGGGCCGGGGTGGCGGTTCCAACAGTTCGAATGACGGCGGCCGCGACAACGACCGCAAGCCGCAACGTCCCGGCAACGACGGGCCGCCCGACCTCGACGAGCTCTGGCGCGACTTCAATCGCCGGCTGAACGGCCTGTTCGGCCGACGGGGTGGCGGCGGCGACCGTCCAACGGGCGGCGGCTTCGGCGGGATGCGACCGAACGGGAAGAGCGCCGGGATCGGCCTGTCGGCGATCCTGGGCGTGGTGGCGCTGATCTGGCTGGGCAGCGGCTTCTACATCGTGCCCGAGGGACAGGTCGGCGTCGTGACCACGTTCGGCAAGTACACCGAGACCACGTCGCCGGGCTTCCGCTGGCGCCTGCCGTGGCCGATCCAGGACAGCGAGCTCGTGGACATCCTGTCGCTGCGGCGGGTGGAAGTCGGCACGCGCGGTCGTCCCGAGCGCCTGAAGGAGGCGCTGATGCTGTCGGACGACGAGAACATCGTCGACATCCAGTTCGAAGTCCAGTACCGGATCCGGGACGATGGCGCCACCGACTTTCTGTTCAATAGCCGCAACCCGACGGGCGCCGTGATCCAGGCGGCGGAGTCGGCGATGCGCGAAGTCGTCGGCCGCAAGACGATGGACTCGGTCCTGTACGAGTCGCGCCAGCAGATCGCCATCGAGGTGCGCGAACGCATGCAGCAGATGCTCGATCGTTACGGCACGGGCATCCTGGTGTCGGTCGTCGCCATCCAGAACGCGCAACCGCCCGAGCAGGTGCAGGCCGCCTTCGACGATGCGGTGAAGGCCGGGCAGGATCGCGAGCGGCAGATCAACGAAGGGCAGGCGTACGCCAACGACGTCGTGCCGAGGGCGCGCGGCATGGCGTCAAGGCTGATGCAGGAGGCCGAGGGCCACCGCGCGCGCGTCGTCGAAACCGCGCAGGGCGACGCGTCGCGCTTCCGCCAGGTCCTTGTCGAGTACCAGAAGGCACCTGCTGTCACGCGCGACCGCATGTACATCGAGACGATGCAGCAGGTGTTCGGCAATACGACGACCGTCCTGGTCGACCTGCGCCAGGGCAACCAGCTGCTGTACCTGCCGTTCGACAAGCTGATCGAGCAGGCCATGCAGGACCCGGCCGCGCCGCGCGCTGCGCCACCGGCGGTGCCGGAGGCTCCCGCGCCAGCGGACGCTACGCGCAGCCGCGACACATCGTTGCGCAGCCGTGACCGTGAAGCGCGCTGAGGAGAATCGATGAACCGCATCCTTGCCATCGTGGTCGGCGCCGTCGTCGTCGCCGTCATCATCCGCGCCAGCACCTTCGTGGTGGACCAGCGCCAGTTCGCGATCGTCTTCCAGCTGGGCCAGATCGTCCGCGTGATCACCGAGCCCGGCCTGTACTTCCGGCTTCCGCTAGTGCAGAACGTCGAGTACCAGGACCGCCGCATCCTGACGATCGACACGCCGGTGGCTGATCGCGTTCAGACCGCCGAGAAGAAGAACCTGCTGATCGATTCCTTCGTGCGCTGGCGCATCAGCGATCCGCGTGCGTTCCGCGTCAGTTTTCCGGCGGGCGAGCGGGCTGCCGAGGAGCGCATCGCAACGCTCGTGCGCGATGCGCTGAACTCCGCGGTGAACCGCCGCACCGTCAACGAGATCACCTCGCGCCAGCGCGAGAAGGCGATGGAGGAAATCCGGATCACGGTGCAGGAGGCCACGAAGGGCCTCGGAGTCGACATCGTCGACGTCCGGCTGAAACGAATCGATTTCGTCCCGGAGATCAGCGAATCGGTGTTCCGCCGCATGGAGGCCGAGCGCAAGCGGGTCGCCAACGAGCAGCGCTCGATCGGTCACGCCGAAAGCGAGAAGATCCGGGCCGACGCCGACCGCCAGCGCGAGGTTCTGCTGGCCGAGGCGTATCGCGACGCCCAGAAGATCAAGGGCGAGGGCGACGCGCGGGCGTCCGCGATCTATGCGCAGGCGTTCGGGCAGAACCCGGAGTTCGCGCAGTTCTATCGCAGCCTCGAGGCCTACCGGACGACCTTCGACAAGCGCAGTGACGTGCTGGTCGTCGACAAGACCGCCGACTTCTTCCGGTTCATGAACGGGCCCGGCGGCGGAGGCGGCGGAAGGCAGCCGGCGCCGCAGCGCTGATGTGGGCGACGCTCGGACTGGCATTCGCGTTGATGCTCGTCCTGGAGGGCATCCTGCCGCTCGTGGCGCCCGCCTCGTGGCGGCAGATGTTCAGTCGTGTGACCGAACTCAATGACGGGCAGATCCGTTTCTTCGGGCTGATCGCCGTGGCTGGCGGCGCGCTATTGTTCTGGCTTCAGAGCTGACCGCTGGTCCGATGCCACCCGAAATGCCAGGCGCCTGACAGGCGCCTTTTCACGCGCATCTTCCCTTCGTCATGCCGCGCTGGCTCCTTCCCGAGAACATCTCCGACATCCTGCCGCTCGAAGCGCGGCGGGTGGAGGAGTTGCGGCGCTCGCTGCTCGACCTGTACCGCGGCTATGGGTACGAACTCGTCATTCCACCGCTGATCGAGTACCTCGACTCGCTGCTGACCGGCACCGGGAGCGACCTCGACCTGCGCATGTTCAAGCTCACCGACCAGGCGAGCGGGCGCCTTCTGGGGCTGCGCGCCGACGCCACGCCGCAGGTCGCGCGGATCGACGCGCACATCCTGAACCGCAAGGGCGTGGCGAGGCTCTGCTATGCCGGCAGCGTCCTGCACGCGCGCCCGCTGCATCCACTGGCCTCGCGGGAACCGCTCCAGGTCGGCGCCGAGCTCTATGGAATGGCCGGGCCGGAGGCCGACGCCGAGGTGATCGAACTGGCCGTCGCCTCGCTGCGGCTGGCCGGGCTGTCGGCGGTTCACCTGGACCTCGGCCAC
>JBFZCF010000095.1:0-8227 GCA_041308065.1 Burkholderiales bacterium | reverse complement strand
CGACCGCCGCGCCCCGGGGCGCTCGCGCCCGCCGCGCGGGTGCGCATGTTCAGCGAGAACGCGGCGCACGACACGCCGGTGTTCCGCCGCGACGACACGCGCCCGGGCGACGCCATCGACGGGCCGGCGATCATCGCCGAGGCGAATGCAACCACGGTGGTCGAGCCCGGCTGGCAGGCGCGCGTCACCGAACTCGATCACCTGGTGCTGGCGCGCATCCGGCCGCGGCCAAAGCGCCGTGCGATCGGCACCGACGTCGACCCGGTGATGCTTGAGGTGTTCAACAACCTCTTCATGTCGATCGCCGAGCAGATGGGCGTGCGCCTGCAGAACACGGCCTACTCGGTCAACATCAAGGAGCGGCTCGACTTCTCGTGCGCGCTGTTCGACGCGGAGGGCAACCTGATCGCCAACGCGCCGCACATGCCGGTGCACCTCGGCTCGATGAGCGAATCGATCAAGACGGTGATCCGCGAGAACGCCGGCCGCATGCAGGCCGGCGATGCCTACGTGATCAACGATCCGTACCATGGCGGAACGCACCTGCCGGACGTCACGGTGATCACGCCGGTGTTCGACCGCGACGGCCGCGAGATCCTCTTCTATGTCGGTTCGCGTGGCCATCATGCCGACATCGGCGGCAGCACTCCGGGATCGATGCCTCCGTTCTCGACGTCGCTCGACGAGGAGGGCGTGCGCTTCATCAACTTCAAGCTCGTCGAGGGACAGGGCGTGGGCAGGCCCGGCCGGCTGCGCGAGGCCGAACTGATGCAGTTGCTGACATCGGGGACGTATCCCGCGCGCAATCCGGCGCAGAACCTCGCCGACCTGCGCGCGCAGATCGCCGCCAACGAGAAAGGCCGCGAGGAACTGCTGAAGATGGTCGAGCAGTTCACGCTCGAAGTGGTGCGCGCCTACATGAAGCACGTGCAGGACAACGCCGAGGAATCGGTCCGCCGCGTGGTAACGCGGCTGAAGGACGGCGCGTTCGAGTACCGGCTGGACAACGGTGCCGTGATCAAGGTGCGCATCACCGTCCACCACGCGCGGCGCGGGGCGACGATCGACTTCACCGGGACCTCGCCGCAGCTGCCGAACAACTTCAACGCGCCGAGCGCCGTGTGCGTCGCGGCGGTGCTCTACGTGTTCCGCACGCTCGTGGACGACGACATTCCGCTGAACGCCGGCTGCCTCAAGCCGCTCGAGATCATCATCCCGGAGGGCTCGATGCTGAACCCGGGCTACCCGTCGGCCGTGGTGGCGGGCAACGTCGAGACGTCGTCGTGCATCACCAACGCCCTGTACGGCGCGCTCGGCGTGATGGCGTCCGCGCAGGGCACGATGAACAACTTCACGTTCGGCAATGCGCTGCACCAGTACTACGAGACGATCTCCGGTGGCTCGGGCGCAGGCATCGAGGACGTCGTGCCCGGCGCGGATGTGCGGGGCTTCGACGGCACCGACGTCGTGCAGACGAACATGACGAACTCGCGGCTCACCGACCCGGAGGTGCTCGAGTTCCGCTACCCGGTGCGCCTCGAAAGCTACGAGATCCGCGCCGGTTCGGGCGGCGCGGGTCGGTGGCACGGCGGCAACGGCGGGACGCGGCGCGTGCGCTTCCTCGAGGCGATGACCGCTTCGATCCTCGCCAACAACCGTTCGATCGCGCCGTTCGGCATGGCGGGCGGGCAGCCGGGCGAGGCCGGCCGCAACTGGGTCGAGCGGACCGATGGCCGGATCGAGGAGATGGGGCACATCGGTTCCGTCGAGATGAACTCCGGGGACGTGTACGTGATCCAGACGCCGGGCGGCGGAGGCTACGGAGCGGGATAGCGCGGCTTGTCGGGGCGCGAAGGCCTGCCCCGCTATACTTTCGCGCGCCATCCAGCCGCCGTGCGTCGACGACGCACGCTCCCCCGTCTTCATGACTTCACACGGCAAGTTCTTCGCGCTCGCGGGTCCGGGCGCGCTGTCCCCATTTCGTTCGGAGCGGCTGCTGGCACGGGTCAGGCGCGTCGCGCCCGGCGCGGAGGCGATCGAGGGTCGCTTCGTTCACTTCGTCCATGTCGCGCGTCCTCTCGAAGACCACGAAGACGCGCGCCTCGCCGCACTGCTGACCTACGGCGAGCCGGCGGGCGAGCCGCGGGCCGGCGCCGCGCAGTTCCTCGTCGTTCCTCGCCTGGGCACGATTTCGCCGTGGGCCAGCAAGGCGACCGACATCGCGCGCAACACCGGGCTGGCGGCCGTGCTGCGCATCGAGCGCGGCACGCTGTTCAGCGTGACGACGAAGGGACGGCTCACGGCGGGCGCCGGGCTCGCCCCGAGCGAGGCCGACGCGGTCGCGGGCGTGCTGCACGACCGGATGACCGAGAGCGTCATCGATCCGGCCACCGATCCCGCGCGGCTGTTCGTCGAGTTGCCCGGCAAACCGATGACGGCGGTCCGGCTGCGCGCGGAAGGACGCGCGGCGCTCGCGCGCGCGAACGCCGAGATGGGTCTCGCGCTGTCGGACGACGAGGTCGACTACCTCGTCGACGCTTTCACGAAGCTTGAACGCGACCCGACCGACGTCGAACTGATGATGTTCGCGCAGGCGAACTCCGAGCACTGCCGGCACAAGATCTTCAACGCGAGCTGGACGATCGACGGCGAGGCACGCGGCGAGACGCTGTTCGGCATGATCAAGGCGACCCACAAGGCGGCCCCGCAGGGCACCGTCGTCGCGTATTCCGACAATGCGGCGGTGATCGAAGGCCGCGTGGTGCAGCGCTTCTACCCGCGCAGCGACCATGCGGCGGGTGCCGTGGCGGTCGACTACGCCCCGCGCGACGAACTGACGCACACGGTCTTCAAGGTCGAGACGCACAACCATCCGACCGCGATCTCGCCGTTCCCCGGCGCGGCGACCGGCGCGGGCGGCGAGATCCGCGACGAAGGAGCCACGGGCCGCGGCGCGAAACCGAAGGCCGGGCTGTGCGGCTTCTCGGTGTCGAACCTGCGACTGCCCGACATGCGCCTGCCGTGGGAGAACGACGCGGACGTCACGCAAGCCGGCGAGGCGAGCCGCGCGGACTTCGGTTTCCCCGGCCGCATCGCCGACGCGCTCGCCATCATGATCGACGGCCCGATCGGCGCGGCTGCATTCAACAACGAGTTCGGCCGCCCGAACCTGCTCGGCTACTTCCGGGCCTACGAGCAGAACGTCGGCGGCCGCCGCTACGGCTATCACAAGCCGATCATGATCGCGGGCGGCGTGGGCAACATCCGCGACGACCAGGTGCGCAAGCTCGACCTGCCGCCCGGAACGCTGCTGGTGCAGCTGGGCGGCCCCGGGATGCGCATCGGCCTGGGCGGCGGCGCGGCATCGAGCATGGGCGCGGGAACCAACACGGAGCAACTCGACTTCGACTCCGTGCAGCGCGGCAACCCGGAAATCGAGCGGCGCGCGCAGGAGGTCATCGACCGCTGCTGGGCGCTCGGCGACGGCAGTCCGGTGCTGTCGATCCACGACGTCGGCGCCGGCGGCCTGTCGAACGCGTTCCCGGAGCTGGCGGACCAGTCACACCGCGGCGCCCGCATCGCGCTCGACCGCATTCCGGTCGAGGAAAGCGGCATGAGCCCGCTCGAGACATGGTGCAACGAGTCGCAGGAGCGCTACGCCCTCGCGATCGCGCGCGACCGCCTGCCCGCTTTCGAGTGGCTCTGCCGGCGCGAGCGCTGTCCGTACTCGGTGATCGGCGAGGTCGCGGACGACGGCAATCTCGTCGTCGCACGGCCGAACGACACGCCGGCGGTCGACATGCCGATGGACGTGCTGCTCGGCAAGCCGCCGCGCATGCACCGCGACGTGCGGCGTGTCCGGGTCGAGCTGCCGGCCTTCGAGACCGCCGGGCTGTCGATCGAGCAGTGCGCGCTCGACGTTCTGCGTCATCCGACGGTCGCGAGCAAGAGCTTCCTGATCACGATCGGCGACCGCACCGTGGGCGGCATGAACGTGCGCGACCCGATGGTCGGCCCGTGGCAGGTGCCCGTGGCGGACTGCGCCGTGACGACGATGAGCTTCGAAGGCTACGCCGGCGAAGCGATGTCGATGGGCGAGCGCACGCCGCTGGCCGTCATCAACGCCGCGGCGGCCTCGCGGATGGCGATCGGCGAGGCGATCACCAACATCGCGGCGGCCGACGTCGCGCTCGATCGGGTGAAGCTTTCGGCGAACTGGATGGCCGCCTGCGGCCAGCCCGGCGAGGACGCGAAGCTCTTCGATGCGGTGCGGGCGGCGAGCGAGATGTGCCAGGCGCTGGGCATCAGCGTCCCGGTCGGCAAGGACTCCTTGTCGATGAAGACCGCGTGGCGCGACGGTGCGGTCGACAAGACGATCGCGGCCCCCGTGTCGCTGATCGCGAGCGCCGCCGCGCCGGTCGACGACGTCCGGCGCTCGCTGACGCCGCAACTCATGGCCGACACCGGGACGCTGCTGGTGCTGGTCGACCTCGGCGCCGGACGCAACCGGATGGGCGGCTCGATCCTCGCGCAGGTGACGCGGCAGATCGGCAATGAGGCGCCGGACCTCGACGATCCGGCCCGCCTGAGGGCCTTCGTGTCCGCGCTCCGCGGCCTCGACAAGGCCGGCCGCGTGCTCGCTTACCACGACCGTTCGGACGGCGGGCTGTACGCCACGCTCGTCGAGATGGCGTTCGCCGGCCACGTCGGCATCAGCGTCAATCTCGACGTACTGGCGGTCGACCCGGTCGCCGCCGACTGGGGCGACTACAAGATCCGTCCCGCGCAGGTCGATGTCCGCCGCAACGAACTGATCCTGAAGGCGCTGTTCGCCGAGGAACTCGGCGCGGTGCTGCAGATCCGCGCGGCCGACAAGAGCGTGGTGATGGATGCGCTGCGGGCCGCGGGACTCGGCGCCGCGAGCCAGATCATCGGCAAGCCGAACGCGAGCGACGTCGTCGAGTTCTGGTGCGATGCGAAGCCGGTGTTCTCGCGTCCGCGCGCCGAGCTGCAGAAGCTCTGGAGCGAAACCTCGTGGCGCATCGCGCGACTGCGCGACAACCCGGAGTGCGCCGACCAGGAGTACGCGCGGGCGACCGACGCGGACGATCGCGGCCTGTCGATGGCGCTCGCCTTCGACCCGGCCGACGACGTCGCGGCGCCGTTCATCGCCACCGGCGCGCGTCCCCGCATGGCGATCCTGCGCGAGCAGGGCGTCAACAGCCAGACCGAGATGGCGTACGCGTTCCATCGCGCCGGGTTCGCGACGGTCGACGTGCACATGACCGACCTGATCGAGGGCCGCGCGACGCTCGCCGACTTCAAGGGCTTCGTCGCCTGTGGCGGCTTTTCGTACGGCGATGTGCTCGGCGCGGGCGGCGGGTGGGCCAAGACGATCCTGCACAACCCCCGGCTTGCCGACATGTTTGCGGCGTTCTTCGGCCGCGGCGACGCGTTCGCGCTGGGCGTGTGCAACGGCTGCCAGATGATGAGTCACCTGCGGATGATGATCCCGGGCGCGCGTCATTGGCCGCGGTTCGAGCGCAACGCGTCGGAGCAGTTCGAGGGCCGGCTGGTGCAGGTCGAGATCGCCGAGTCACCGTCGCTGTTCTTCGCCGGCATGGCGGGCAGCCGCGCGCCGATCGCCAATGCGCACGGGGAAGGGCGCGTGGTGTTCGACTCGGCAGCGCAGAGGGCGGCCGCGCTCGTCGCGATGCGTTACGTCGACTCCCACGGACGCGCAACCGAGACGTATCCGCACAACCCGAACGGCTCCCCGGAAGGCATCACGGGCGTCACCACGCCCGACGGCCGCTTCACCATCGTGATGCCGCACCCGGAACGCGTCTTCCGGGCGGTCCAGATGTCGTGGCAGCCGCCCGGCCTCGGCGAGGACTCGCCGTGGATGCGGATGTTCCGCAACGCACGGCGCTGGGTGGGCTGACGGTCCCGGGTTCAGGCCACCGTCGCGTCCACCACCGCGACGGCCGACATGTTCACGATACGGCGCACCGTCGATGCGGGCGTCAGGATGTGGACGGGCTGCGCGGCGCCGAGCAGGATCGCTCCGATCGTGATGCCGGCGCCGGCCGTGACGCGCAGCGCGTTGTACGTGATGTTCGCGGCGTCGACGTTCGGCATGATCAGCAGGTTCGCCTCGTGGGTCAGCGGCGAATCCGGCATCGAGCTCGCCAGGATGGCGTGCGACAGCGCGGTGTCCGCCTGCATCTCGCCGTCGACCTCGAACGACGGGCTGCGCGCGAGGATCAGTTCGAGGGCCTCGCGCATCTTCACCGCGGACGGCAGGTCGGAGCCGCCGAAGTTCGAGTGCGACAGCAGGGCCGCGCTCGGTGCCAGTCCGAAGCGCCGCACCGCATCGGCCGCGAGCATCGTCATTTCCGCGATCTGCTCCGCGGTCGGATCCGCATTGACGTGCGTGTCGCAGATGAAGAGCTGGCGGTTCGGCAGGATCAGCAGCTGCATCGCCGCGAACACGTGCACGCCGGGCCGCAGCCCGATCACGGTCCGGACGTACTTCAGGTGGTCCTGGTAGGCCCCGACCGTTCCGCACAGCATCGCGTCGGCGTCGCCCTTGCGGACGAGCACGGCGCCGATCAGCGTCGTCCGCGTCCTGACCTCGGCCTGCGCGAGCGAGCGCGACACGCCCTTGCGGCGGGCGAGCTGGTAGTACTCGTTCCAGGTGTCGCGATAGCGCGGGTCGTCCAGCACGTTGACGCACTCGACGTCCTTGCCGAGCCTGAGGCGCAGGCCGAAGCGCTCGATGCGCATCGCGATCACGTCGGGCCGTCCGATCAGGATCGGGCGGGCAATGCCTTCGTCGACGACCACCTGCGCCGCGCGCAGGACGCGCTCCTCCTCGCCCTCCGCGTAGATCAGCCGCTTCGGGTCCTTGCGGGCTGCCGCGAACACCGGCTCCATCGTGCTGCCGGAGTGATAGACGAAACGGCGCAGCCGCGCGCGGTACGCCTCGATGTCGGCGATCGGCCGCGTCGCGACGCCGCTCGCCATCGCCGCCTGCGCCACCGCGGGCGCAATGCGGTCGATCAGTCGCGGGTCGAAGGGCTTCGGGATCAGGTAGTCGGGCCCGAAGCGCAGGCCCTCGGCGCCATAGGCGCTGGCGACTTCGTCGGGGATCTCCGCGTGCGTCAGGTCGGCAATCGCCCGCACTGTGGCGAGCTTCATTTCCTCGTTGATCGTCGTGGCGCCGACATCGAGCGCGCCGCGGAAGATGAACGGGAAGCACAGCACGTTGTTGACCTGGTTCGGATAGTCCGAGCGTCCCGTGCCGATGATGCAGTCCGGGCGCACCGCCTTGGCTTCCTCCGGCATGATCTCCGGGGTCGGGTTGGCCATCGCGAGGATGATCGGGTCCGGCGCCATGGTCTTCACCATGTCCGCCGTCAGCGCGCCGGGGCCTGACAGACCAAGGAAAATGTCCGCATCGGGCATCGCGTCGGCCAGCGTGCGTGCGGTCGTGTCGCGCGAATAGCGAGCCTTGCTGGCGTCGAGCCCCTCGCGTCCGCCATGCAGCACCCCCTTGCTGTCCGCGACCAGCGTGTTCTCTGGGCGCAGGCCGAGGCAGACCAGGAGGTCGAGGCACGCGATGGCGGCCGCGCCCGCGCCGGAACAGACCAGCTTCGCCTGGCCGATGTCCTTGCCCACGCAGCGCAGCCCGTTGAGCACCGCCGCCGCGGCGACGATCGCGGTCCCGTGCTGGTCGTCGTGGAAAACCGGGATCTTCAGCCGCTCGCGCAGCTTGCGCTCGATGTAGAAGCACTCGGGGGCCTTGATGTCCTCGAGGTTGATGCCGCCGAAGGTCGGTTCGAGCGCCGCGATGATGTCGACGAGCTTGTCCGGGTCGTTCTCGGCGAGTTCGATGTCGAATACGTCGATGCCGGCGAACTTCTTGAACAGGCAGCCCTTGCCTTCCATCACCGGCTTGCCGGCCAGCGGGCCGATGTTGCCGAGTCCGAGCACCGCGGTGCCGTTGGTGACGACCGCGACCAGGTTGCCCCGCGCCGTCAGAGTGTGGGCTTCGCGCGGATCGCGCACGATCTCGTTGCAGGCTTCCGCCACGCCGGGCGAGTAGGCGAGCGACAGGTCGCGCTGCGTCACCATGGCCTTGGTCGGGACCACGGAAATCTTGCCGGCCGTCGGCAGGCGGTGGTACTCGAGCGCGGCGTCACGGAGGTTTTCAGTCATGGGG
>JBFZCF010000094.1:8320-8752 GCA_041308065.1 Burkholderiales bacterium | reverse complement strand
CCCGCCGCCGCCGAACTCCCGTGCGAGGTCCGCCGCGCCGCGCAGCGTCGCCTGCGGCGCGCGCACGCTGACTGCGTAGCCGCCATCGGGCAGCGCCTTCAGCACCGCATGTGCGCGCTGCGGATCGCGCAGCGCCAGTTCGTTCGCGAACGGCCCCAGCACGCGGCGGCTCCACGCCGCGTCGGGCAGCACGACCGCCATGCAGCGATCGTCCCTGTGCCGCGGCGGCACTTCGCGCGCGTGAAGCAGATCGTCGCGCCGCAGGGCGTCCAGTTCGCGCACGATCGACGCCTGCGCCACGGCCTCGAAAGGATCTTCGTAGTGCGCGAGCCAGCGGTACAGCGCGGCCGGGTGGATCCGCACGTCAGCCTCGCTGTCGCCGTACGCGTTGTAGTTGACCGTTTCGCCGAGCATTCGCATCTGGTCGCGGGG
>JBFZCF010000094.1:0-8314 GCA_041308065.1 Burkholderiales bacterium | reverse complement strand
GTCGGCGAGCCGCTCGGCCGCGCGCGGCAGGTTGTCCCCATACGCCGCGGCCACCGCCCACGCACGGAAGCGGCCGTGGCAACGCGCGTCGACGAGAACGCTGGTGCAGGTCTCCGGGTCGGTGTCGATGTGCGTCGTCAGCTGCGGGTGCGTCGGGATGGGGCCCGGCGCGTGGTGGTCGTACCAGGTGACGCCGACGCCCGCGTCGAGCAGGCGCTCGAGCGCCTCCCGGTTCCGCTCGAGCGCGATGTCGAGCACCGTGACGCGGTCGCCAGCGACGGCGGGGACGCGGCCGAGCAGCGCGATGTCGCGCTTGATGCCGGTGACGACGATCGACTCGACCGGATTGGCGAGCCGCAGCTGCCGCAGCGCGAACAGCCCGTCCGCGTCGCCGTTGCAGACGTCGTAGTGCGTCATCGCCGGCGCGCTACTGCTCCTTCTTCCGCGCCGCCGACTGGAAGAGCACCTGCTTGGACGTCATGCGATCACTCCCGGAGATGAACTCCCGGACATCGGCCCGGAAATCGGGGTCTGACCCCGATTACTTCCCGACGCGTGACGGGGCTGCGCGGAAATCGGGGTCTGACCCCGATTTCCCGAACCCGCCCTTCACTTCACCTGCAGCGTCTTCACGTACTCGATGATGGCCCGGATCTCCGCGGCGACATACGTCTCGGGGTCCTTCGTCGTGTACGGCGCACCGGTTACTTCATGGCGGAACGTGTGGCCCCACACGGGCATCTGGCTCTTCGAGTCCCAGCTGACCGGCCGGCCATCGATCTTGTTCCACGCCAGTTCGACCGGGAACGTGCCGCCGTTGCGCTTGGCGTAGGTCGTCAGGTCGGGCACGGTGAGCTTGGCCTGCTTGGCGGCCGTGCCGCCGCCCTTGCCGTTGGCGCCGTGGCATGCCGCGCACCGGGACTGGTACTGGGCCCCGCCGAAGCTCCAGCCTTCATTGCGCGGGTCCTGTGCGAGTGCCGCGGCGGAAAGCCCGAAGAGGGCGATCGCGGCGAGTGCGAGCGTTCTGTTGGTCATGTGGCCTCCTCATTGCGCGCGACGGTCCGGGTCCGCCGGCCATCCCGCGCGTGCGTGATTCGTGGCGGCAAGCGCGAGCCCGACCTCACTTCACCTGCATGCCCTTCATGTGCTCGATGATCGCGAAGATCTCCGCGGCCACGTACGACTCGGGCTGGGCGGTCGGGCCCATGTTCGCGATCGCCTGGTGCCGGAAGTCGCGCCCCCACACCGGCATGCTGCGTTCGGTGTCGAAGCTGACCGGACGGCCGTCGATCTTCTGCCACGCGAGCTCGACCGGGAACGTGCCGCCGTTGCGCTTGGCGTAGGTAGTGATGTCGGGCACCTTGGCGCCGACCTGCTTGGCCGCCGGGCCGCCGCCCTTGCCGTTGACGCCATGGCACGACGCGCAGCGGGCGTTGTACTGGTCCTTGCCGAAGCTCCAGCCCTGCTTCGGCGAATCGGCGGCGAGTGCCGCGGCGCTGAACCCGAAGATTCCTGCGGCGAGGACGGCGAGTGTTCTGGCGGACATGCGAACTCCCTTCAATGATCGAATGCCTGCCAGTCGGCTCTTGGTGGGCGCCCCGCGTACCAACACCCTGGCAGGCTCGCGTTGCGCACTACCTGCTGTCTTCAATCTGGCCGCAGATTCCCGCTCGGTATTGATGAAGGGCAACGTGCCCCGCCCGGGCACCGTCTGTAAAGAGGTATGCGCCCGCTGTTCGAAGCCAGCCTGCTGAACGACGCGTTCGGCGACCCCGGCCTGTACGTCGACTTCCGTGACGAGCGCCGCGCGCTGCTGTTCGACTTCGGCGACCTCGGCCGCCTGCCGCCGCGCAAGCTGCTGCGGCTGTCCCACGTGTTCGTCAGCCACACGCACATGGACCACTTCGCGGGCTTCGACCAGTGGCTGCGCGTGGTGCTCGGGCGCAAGGAGCGCATCGTGCTGACCGGCGGCCCCGGCTTCATCGACCGCGTCGGGCACAAGCTCGCGGCGTACACGTGGAACGTCGTGCACCGCTACGACGTGCCGCTGGCGATCGAGGCACGCGAAGCGCGGCCGGGCGGCGGCGGGCGGCGCGCCGAGTTCAGCAGCCTCGCGCGCTTCGAGCGCGCGGACGACGCGCCATGGTCGCCCGCGGGCGACGTTCTGCTCGCCGAGGAGACCTTCCGGGTGCGTGCCTGCTTCCTCGACCACGACGTCGTCGTGCTCGCGTTCGCGCTCGAGGAGGCGATGCACGTCAACGTCTGGAAGAACCGCCTGGCCGAGATGGGCCTGCCGACCGGCCCGTGGCTGCGCGAGGCGCGTCGCGCGATCCTCGCCGGCGCGCCCGACGGCACGCCGATCGACATCCGCTGGAACGACCACCGCGGCAAGCACGCGCACGTGCGGCCGCTCGGGGAACTGCGCGCCGCGTTCGAGTGCGTGCCCGGCACGCGGATCGGCTACGTCACCGACACGCGCTACACCGACGCCAACCTCGCCGCGCTCGACGGCCTGCTGCTGGCCGACGTCGACACGCTGTTCATCGAGAGCGTGTTCCTGCACGCCGATATGGCGCACGCCGAACGCAAGAACCACCTCACCGCGCGCCAGGCCGGCGAGATCGCCCGCCGCGTGCGCGCAAAGGCGGTGGTGCCCTTCCACTTCTCGCCGCGCTACGAAGGCCGCAGCGCCGAAGTCTTCGCCGAAGTGCAGGCCGCGTGGAACTGAAAATCGGGGTCTGACCCCGATTTCTCCCCGACACGCGTCGGGGGTGCGCGAAAAACGGGGTCTGACCCCGATTTACTTCAGCGGCGCGGCGCAGTGACCGGCGCCTTCGACCTTCTCCTGGCCGAACTGCCAGGGCGGGGGTTCGGCGAAGCGGTCATGCGGCTGGGCGCGCGTCCAGTCGAGGACAACGAAGCCGACGGCCGCGAGCCAGAACGTGACGGCGAAGGCGAGCGTGCGGCGGCGCTTCACGCCTTCAACCCCAGCCGCTCGCGCACGCGCACGCCGAGCATCGAGCCCAGGAACGCCATCGCGAACCACACCCAGCCGTGAACGCTGCCGGTCGAGATGCCGGAGAAGTACGCGCCGACGTTGCAGCCGAACGCAAGCCGCGACGAGTAGCCGAGCAGCAGGCCGGCCACGACCGCCGCGATCCACTGCCTCGGATTCGCGCGCGTTGTCGGGCACGCGGTGCCGCGGGCATTCGCGGCGAGCAGCGCGCCGACCAGCAGCCCGAGGTTGGTGATCGACGTGACGTCGGTCAGCAGCGACGACTGGATGTGTGCCTGCTGCGCCTCACGGCCCCAGAACGCGTTGGCCGTCAGGTCGACACCGAGCCAGGTAACGACCTTCGCGCCCCACAGCCCCAGCCCGTACACCACGCCCCACGGCTGCCCGGCGACGAGCAGGTTCAGCAGCGCGAAGACCGCCATCACGATCGCGCCGATGTAGACGGCGCGGCCCTTCCAGCGCGTGTCGGTGCGCGGGCCACGCTTCTTCCAGAGGTAGAGCGCCAGCAGGCCGAACGCCGCGAGTTGCAGGAGCAGCGCCGGAGCGGCGCCGAGAGCTTCGGGCAGTGACACCGGCGGCAGGCTGCCGAGCGCGAGCCACGTGTCGAGGTGCGCGGCGCCGAGGAAGCTGCCGAAGACGAAGCCCGGCAGCACCGCCAGCGAAAAGCCGTTGCCGAGCCCGGCCTTGTACAGCGTGCCCGAGCCGCAGCCGTCGGCGATCTGCATCGCCGCGCCGAACACGAAGGCGCCGATCAGCAGGCTCACCGACAGCGGCGCGATCGCGCCGGAGAGTTCCTCGTGCGCCGCGATCAGCGGAATCGACACCACCATCGCCAGCCCGATCGCCACGAACTGCGCGAAGAAGCCGGTCGGGTCGCGGTCGCGGATCCACGCGCGCCAGCCGGTGGTGAATCCGAACGAGACGCCAGCCAGCACCGCGCCGAGACCGATGCCGATCACGAATAAGAAGCCCTGTCGCAACCCGACGAGCCACGTGATGGCTGCCCACGCTGCGATCGCGCCCGCCACGACCGGCCAGTTCGCCAGGCGCGCGCCGTGCGTCGCTCGTGCGACATGAGCCGGCGGCGTGCCGCCGCCCGGAACCGAAGTCATCACCCCCGCCATGCCGCCACCGAAACGGGTCAGAGGTTACCCGTTGCCTCTTTCAGCTGCAGCCAGAACTGGGCGAGGCGGGTCGGCACGTTCGTCATCGGCAGCCCCGCCTGCGACCAGCCCACGGTCGACTCCGGATAGAGCTTCACGTCCTTCTGGCCCAGCACTTCGGACAGCACGAACCAGTTGGTCGCCGCCCAGTGGCCGGTGTTGCAGAACGACACCGTCGGCTGGTCGGTCTGCACGCCGCTCGCCTGCGCGATGCGCTGCACGTCGGCCGCCGGCAGCAGCGCGCTGCTGCCCGGCGCGAACCACACCGCATGGTCGACGTTCTTCGCGCCGGCGAGCGTGCCGGGCGTCTTCGCCGCGGCGTGGCGCGTCTCGCCGAGGAAGAAGCCGGCGGGTCGCGCGTCGAGCAGCCGCACGCTCTCCTTGCCGATCACGCTGGCGACCTCGTCCTGCGTGGCGACCAGCGCCGGGTCGATCTTCACGGTGAATGTCGAGGGGGCCACCGTCGGCACCTCGGTGGAGAGCGGCAGGTTCGCCGCGCGCCACGCCTTCACGCCGCCGTTCAGGATCGACAGGTGCTTCACGCCGGCCGCCTTCAGCGTCCAGTACACGCGCGCCGCGGCACCGAAGTCGGTCGAGCTGCTGCCTTCGTAGACGACCACCACCGGCGTGGCCGCATCGATGCCGAGCGATCGCAGCAGCGTGGTCAACGCCTCCTCGCCCGGCAGCTTGCCCGGGTTGTCCTTCGGCCCGCGCCACTTCGAGTACGGGGCAGGCAGCGCGTTGGCGATGTGAGCCACCTCGTACGGCGTCTTGCCCGCATCGTTCCTGCCGTCGCGGATGTCGACGATGCGCAGTTGCGGCTCGGCGAGCCGCGCCGACAGTTCGGCCGGCGTGACCAGCGGCTGCGCGGCAGCGAGCAAGGGGGCGCCGAGCAGCAGCGCGAACAGGGCGATCAGGCGTGACATGGCGGATTCCGGCGAAGTCGAGGGCGCATCTTGCCGAAGGAACGCGGCGGCTCAAGGACCGATCCGGCATATCCGTATGCGCCCGCCGCCGGCAGGGGGATGGCCCGCCGCGGGGCGCGAAGCCGTTGACGCGGGCGGACCCGCCGAAGGCGGGCGAGTCGATCCGGAGGCGGCGCGCAATCGGCGGGATGCGTCGTGCCGCGGCGGCTCCTAGACTGGAAGCGGGCGCCACTTCCCGGCGGCGCCGGCCGATCACGCCCTCATGCCGATGCGCCGCGCGCTCCTGCGTTTCCTCGCCTTCAGCGGCCTCGTGCCCCTCGTCGGCCGCGTGCTCGCGCGCGAGCCGGACTACGCGACGGCGCGGGCGCGCATGCTGCGCGAGATCGAGTCGGACTTCCGCGCGACCGCGTCCGACACCGGCGTGTCCGCGCCGAGTCCGGCCCTGCGACGGGCGCTCGCGGCGGTGCCGCGCGAGCGCTTCGTGCCGCCCCGGCTCGCCGCGGATGCCTACGACAACAACCCGCTGCCGATCGGCGAGGGGCAGACGATCTCGCAGCCGTTCATCGTCGCGCTGATGACCGAACTGCTGAAGCTGCCGCCGGGCGCGCGCGTGCTCGAGGTCGGCACCGGATCGGGCTACCAGGCGGCCATCCTCGCCGAGATGGGCATGCGCGTGTATTCGATCGAGATCGTCGCGCCGCTGGCCGAGCGCGCCCGCGTGGCGCTCGACGCGGCCGGCTACGCGGCGGTCGTCACGCGCATCGGCGACGGCTACCAGGGCTGGCCGGAGGCCGCGCCCTTCGACGGGATCATCGTGACCGCAGCGCCCGACCACGTGCCGCCCGCACTGGTCGAGCAACTGAAGCCCGGCGGCCGCATGGTGATTCCGGTAGGGCCGAACTGGCTGTCGCAGGAACTGCGCGTGATCCGCAAGGAAGCCGACGGACGCACGGTCACGCAGCGGACGCTGCCCGTGCGCTTCGTGCCGCTGACGCGCGCGCGCTGAAGTCGCGGGACGCCTGGGGGACGTTCTCGGCGCCGCGGAAGTTTGCGCGTTTGGTTTGCCTGGTCTCTCGTGTTCGAACGGGACGCCGCTCGGCTGGCAGGGCGCGGCGCCGGCGCCGTTGCGGGGTGGCGAGCAGCGCAGGATCGAGGTCGGCGCGCGGAGCGCGCTTCGTTATCTAACTCGCCGCGGCGTGTCCGAGCGGCGCGCGCGGAGCGCGCAAAGCGAGTTCCGCGGCGCGACCTCGAGCCGAGCAGCGGAGCGAAGTCGGCGCAGAGCGCCGACCGCCCCGCCCGGTGCTTGCGCGGCGCCCTGCCAGCCGAGCGGCTGGAGCCGGCTGGAACAAGGCGAGCGAGCGATCCCGATCGTTCGGGCGACTCGCACTGACGCGACGGTCTAGACTTCGCCCCCTCGTCCCGCCTCTCGCCTCACTCCCCTGGAACGCACATGAACTACCGCCGCCTCGGCCGCTCCGGCCTCAAGGTTTCCGAACTGTCCTTTGGCTCCTGGGTCACCTACGGCAACCAGGTCAACACGCGCGCCGCGCGCGAACTGATGGCCGCGGCGTTCGACGCCGGGGTGAACTTCTTCGACAACGCCGAGATCTACGCGCGCGGCCAGAGCGAGGAGATCATGGGCGCCGTGCTGAAGGAGCTCGCCTGGCCGCGCCTGAAGTTCGTCGTGTCGACCAAGTTCTACTGGGGCCTCGCGCAGGGCAAGGGCGTGTTCCCCAACGAGCGCAACACGCTGAACCGCAAGTACCTGCGGCAGGCGATCGACGGCTCGCTGAAGCGCCTGCAGCTCGACTACGTGGACCTCGTGTTCTGCCACCGCCCCGACCCCGAGACGCCGATCGAGGAAACCGTGTGGGCGATGCACGACATGATCGAGCGCGGCCGCGCGCTCTACTGGGGCACGAGCGAGTGGAGCGCCGACGAGATCCGCGCCGCGTGGGACATCGCCGACCGGCGCAACCTGCACAAGCCCGTGATGGAGCAGCCGCAGTACAACCTGCTGCATCGCAAGCGCGTCGAGAAGGAGTACGCGCGGCTGGTCGAGGACATCGGGCTCGGCCTGACGACGTGGAGCCCGCTCGCGTCCGGACTGCTGTCCGGCAAGTACCGCGACGGCGTGCCGGCCGGCTCGCGCGGCGCGCTCGAGACCTATGCGTTCCTGCGCGAAGGCCTGACCGACCCGGACAAGAACCGCCTCGTCGGCGAGCTCGACGGCGTGGCGAAGGAGGTCGGCTGCACGCTCGCGCAGCTCGCGCTCGCGTGGTGCCTGCTGAACCGCAGCGTCAGCACCGTGATCACCGGCGCGACGCGCGTCGAGCAGATCGCCGAGAACATGAAGGCGCTCGACGTCGCGGCGAAGCTGACGCCCGAGGTGATACTGGCGATCGACGCCATCGTCGGGCCGCACGCGGCCTGACAGAGCTGCGCCGATCAGCCGCCGGGCGCAGTCCCGTGGACAGCGGCCACCGGCTCCGCATCTAGCGCGATGCCGCCGGTGCGAGCGCTCCGGGTGCGTGGACTGGCGCGGCCGCAGGCGGGCGACGAGCCTCGCGGATCGGCAGGTGCGCCGCGGCCGCGCCGAGCGCGAGCGCGGCGTCGATCCACCAGACGATCGCGTATCCACCCGTCAGTTCGACCTCGACGCCGCCCAGCCATGCGCCGAGGAAGCTGCCGACCTGGTGCACCAGCGTCGTGACGCCGAACAGCGTGGCCACGTTGCGCGCGCCGAACAGTTGCGCGATCAGCCCGGTCGTCGGCGGCAGCGTGGCCATGTAGGTAAGCCCCATCCACAGGGCGAAGCCGAACAGCACCACTTCGTCCTTCGGCAACACGATGAAGGCGACCACGCCGAGCGCGCGCAGCGCGTACACCGTCGCGAGCAGCGACTTCATCGGCATGCGCTGCATCAGGTATCCGGCGCCGAGGCTGCTCGCGACGTTGCAGGCGCCGACGACCGCGAGCCAGGCGCCCGACAGGCCGGCGGGCAGCCCGCACAGGTCGATCACGCCCGGCATGTGCGTCGTCAGGAACGAGACGTGGAAGCCGCACACGAAGAAGCCCGCGGTGAGCAGCCAGTAGCTGCGGTTCGCGAACGCCGATCGCAGGGCGACCACGGGGCCGGCGTCGCGTGCGTGCGCGTCGCCGGCGAGGGCCGGGCCCGCGCGGAACGTGCGCGCGAGCGGCACGACGAG
>JBFZCF010000093.1:0-9640 GCA_041308065.1 Burkholderiales bacterium | reverse complement strand
CGACACGCGAACGCGCCCGGCGGCGGCCGCGGCCGGCGCTGCGGATCGCTGCGTCGCGGCCGCCGATGGGACCGCCATCTGGACAGGCGACGCGCGCAGCGCGTCGATCTGCGCCCTCACCTGTTCCGGGGTTTCACCGCCTTCCCGCAGGACCGCCATCACGGTGCCGACCGGAATCTCCGCACCCGGCTCGACCAGCAGTTCCTCGACCGTGCCGTCGTGCCAGCACTCGACGTCGATCGCCGCCTTCGTGGTGTCGACGATCGCGACGACGTCGCCCTTCTTCACCGCATCGCCCGGACGCACGAGCCACTCGAGCAGCGTGCCCTTGTCCATGTCAGCGCCCAGCGACGGCAGGCGGAAGGTGATCATGCGGTCCGCCCGCACAGGGCCTGCGCAGCCGCCACGATCTTCGGCGGCATCGGCAGCGCGGCGTCTTCCAGGTGCTTCGGATACGGCATCGGAACCTCTTCGCTGCAGACGCGCGCCGGCGGCGCGTCGAGGTCGTAGAACGCCCGCTCGACCACGCCGGCGATGATCTCCGCCGCGAGGCCGCACGTGCGCCAGCCTTCGTCGACCACCAGCACGCGGCGCGTCCGGCGCACCGAGGCCGTGATCGTGTCCCAGTCGAGCGGCCGCAGCACGCGCAGGTCGATCACTTCCGCCTCCACGCCCTGGCCTGCGAGCGCTGTCGCCGCCTCGGCGACACGCGGCAGGCTGCCACCGTACGTGACGATCGTCAGGTCGCGCCCAGCGCGCCGCACGACCGCGTGTTCGATGTCGACCGCGGGCGGCGGGTCGGCGAGTTCGCCCTCGAGGTTGTAGAGCTGCGCGTGCTCGAAGAGCACCACGGGATCCGGATCCTCCAGCGCCGGCCAGAGCATGCCGCGCGCGTCCTCGAGGGTCGCGGGCGCCAGCACGCGAAGCCCCGGCACGTGCGCGTACCAGACCTCGAGGCTGTGCGAGTGCTGGGCGGCAAGCTGGCGCCCGGCGCCCGTCGCCATGCGGATCACGACCGGCACGGAGAACTGCCCGCCGGACATGTGCCGCAGGGTCGCGGCGGTATTGACAACCTGGTCGAGCGCAAGCAGCGAGAAGTTCACGGTCATGATCTCGACGATCGGTCGCTGCCCGCCGAGGGCAGCGCCGATGCCGGTGCCGACGAACCCGAGTTCGGACAACGGCGTGTCGCGGATGCGGTCGGGCCCGAACTCGTCGTAGAAGCCCTTCGTGACCGCGTACGAACCGCCATACTGGCCGACGTCCTCTCCCATGATGAACACGCGCGGATCGCGTTGCAGCGCTTCGCGGTGCGCGGCGCGCAGCGCATCGCGGTAGGTGGTCGTCGTCATGGCCGTGCTCCTTCCGCCGCGCGCGGCGTGGTGACGTCGCGCAACAGGTCTCCGGCCGGCTCCCACTGCCCTGCTTCGGCAAACGCGACTGCCGCGTCGACTTCCGCCATCGCCGCAGCGTCGAGGGCGAGGAACTCCTCCTCGGTCAGCATGCCGGCGGCCTTCAGCCGCTGCGTGAACGTGTGGATCGGCCCGCGCTCCTTCCACGCCTCGACCTCGGCCTTCGCGCGATAGAGCTCGGCATCGAACATCGAGTGCGCGCGGAACCGGTACGTGTGCAGTTCGAGGAAGTACGGCGTACGCGTGCGGCGCACGTGATCGGTCGCGGCGCGCGCCGCGGCGTCGACGGCGAGCACGTCCATCCCGTTGCAATGGGCGGCGGCGATCCGGTAGGCCGCGGCCTTCGTAACGAGATCGGTCTGCGATTCGGAGCGCGCGAGCGCCGTGCCCATCGCGTAGAGGTTGTTCTCGCACAGGAAGAGCACCGGCAACTGCCACAGCGCGGCCAGGTTCAGCGACTCGTGGAATGCGCCCTCGGCCACCGCGCCCTCGCCGAAGAAGCAGGCGGTGACGGCGTCGCCGCGTTCCGCCCGCCGGTCGGCGAGCGCCAGTCCGCACGCGAGCGGCAGGCCGCCGCCGACGATGGCGTTGCCGCCGTAGAAGCGCGTGGCGGCGTCGAACAGGTGCATCGAGCCCCCGCGCCCGCGCGAGCAGCCTTCGCGCTTGCCGTACATCTCGGCCATGATCGCGTTCATCGAAACGCCTCGCAGCAGCGCGTGACCGTGCTCGCGGTACGTCGCGACGACGTTGTCGTCGGGTCGCAGGTGCGGCATCACGCCGGCGGCGACGGCCTCCTCGCCGATGTACAGGTGCAGGAATCCACGGATCTTCCCGTCGCCGTACAGCTCCGCGCAGCGCTCCTCGAGCCGCCGGATGCGCAGCATGTCGCGCACGCGCGCCCGGCAGTCGTCGCCGGAATGCTGCGTCACGTCGGTCGTCGCGCCGGGCAGCGCCTTGATCACCGGCTTCGCATCCATGGTCTTCCTCCTGATCCGGTCACCGCGCCCGATGGCCGACTGACTGTGCCGGCACGACGCGCTGCGCGGGGTCGGGCTGCAGCGCGTTCATCGGCAGCGGCTGCGTGCGCGTCGTCATGCGCCGCCTTCCAGGGTGGAGATGTCGCCTTCGGGCAGGCCGAGCTCCCGGGCCTTCAGCAGGCGCCGCATGATCTTGCCGCTGCGCGTGCGCGGCAGCGTCGCGGCCCATGCGATCTCCTTGGGCGCGACCGCCGGACCCAGCCGCTTGCGCGCGTGCCCGAGCAGCTCGAGCCGCAGCGACTCGCTCCACGTGTAGCCGGACTTGAGGGCGACGAAGGCCTTCACCGTCTCGCCGATGACCGGGTCCGGCTTGCCGATCACGCCCGCCTCGGCCACCGCGGGGTGTTCCATCAGCGCGCTCTCGACCTCGAACGGGCCGATCAGGTGGCCCGCGGACTTGATCACGTCGTCGGCGCGCCCGACGAACCAGAAGTAGCCATCGGCGTCGCGCCGCGCAAGGTCGCCGGTCAGGTACCAGTCGCCGACGAAGCACTTGCGGTAGCGCTCCTCCTCGCCCAGGTAGCCGCGGAACATCGACGGCCACCCCTTGCGCAGCGCGAGTTCCCCCTCGACGTCCGGCGCATCGACTGTCTGCACGGATCCGTCGTCGCACCTGCGGACGATCGCGGCCTCGACGCCCGGCAGCGGCTTGCCCATCGAACCGGGCTTGATGTCCATCGCCGGCGTGTTCGCGATCATGATTCCGCCGGTCTCGGTCTGCCACCAGTTGTCGTGGATCGGCAGGCCCAGCACGTCCTGGCCCCACCACACCGCCTCGGGGTTGAGCGGCTCGCCGACGCTCGCAACGAAGCGCAGCTTCGGAAAGCGGTACGCGCGGGCGAGATCGGCGCCGGCCTTCATTAGCATGCGCACGGCCGTCGGCGCGGTGTACCAGACGGTCACGCCGCGCTCGGCCAGGATCCGGTACCAGCGCTCGGCGTCGAACTCGGCCTCGTCGACGATCATCGTCACGCCGTGCAGCAGCGGCGCGAGGACGCCGTACGACATGCCGGTCACCCAGCCGGGATCGGCCGTGCACCAGAACAGATCGTCGTCGTGCAGGTCGAGCGCGAAGCGCGCCGTGGCCCAGTGCGTGACGACGGCGTCGTGCACGTGCAGCACGCCCTTCGGCTTGCCGGTCGTCCCGCTGGTGAAGTGCAGCAGCGCCGGGTCCTCGGGCCGCGTCGGCACGATGGCGAACTCCGCGGAGGCCTGCGCCATGCGCTCTTCGAGGTTGAGCGTGGCCGGCGGCGCGGCCGCCGCACTGGCGGACGCACCCGTCAGCAGGACGTGCTGCAGCGACGGCACCTTGTCGCGGATTGGCAGCACCTTGCGCTCGTAGAGGGCGCGCGTGGTGACGAGCACCTTGCCACGCCCGATGTTCAGCCGCGTCGCGACGGGCTCCGGACCGAACGCGGAGAACAGCGGCGAAACCACCGCGCCCGCCTTCAGCGCGCCGAGCACGCAGACATGGACGTCCGGGACGCGCGGCAGCAGCAGGAAGACGACGTCGCCGCGCCCCACGCCGAGGGACGCGAGGACATTGGCGAAACGGCTGGAGGCGCGATCGAGGTCGGCGTAGGTCAGGTCGTGCCCGCCGCCGTCCTGGCCGAGCCATGCGATGGCGATGCGGTCGGCGCGGGGTCCGTGCGCATGCCGGCCGACGGCCTCGAACGCGATATTGAGGCCGCCGCCGGGCAACCCCGCCAGTTGACGGCGCGCATCGTCCCAGCGGAAGTCCCGGAACGCCTGCGCCCAATCGGCCAGATGCGGCCTGACCGGGAACAGGGACGGGTCCTTCCTGATGAGACTCGGGCGCATGATGGCCGGCGCCGAAGCGGCGCACAGTGACTTCACGCTAGAAGCCGCGGCACATCTCCCGTTGATGGCGGTCAAGCGCGGCTCCGACAGCCGCCCGCGACAGGTCTGCCCTCCCCGCGAGGCGCGGCGGGTCTGCACCTGTCCACCCTTGTCGGGTCGGGCGCTGTCGCCAACCCTGCGGCCACCTCCCGCCGCGCTGGAGGACAGCAGGGAAAAGCCATGCAAGCGGCCGGGCTAGCGTTCCTTGTGTGCCCGCGCGCCGCGACGCGCTCGGGGGCGGTATCGCACGGACAGGTCCGCCTCCCGCTTCGCGAACGCGCGCTCCTCTTCCAGCACGGCGTCGATGTACGCGAGTGTCGCGGGAGAGCGGGAGCGATGGCGCAGCCAGATGAAGCCGTACGCCGCACGAAACCCGAGGTCCCCCATCGGCACGGCCACGATCGCGCCCGCGCGCAGCTCTGGTTCCACAAGACCGTATCCGGCTATGACCAGGGCGTCGGTGCCCAGGGCGAAGGACGCGATCTGCATCGGTACCTCGAGCTGGATGGCGGGCACGAAATCCCCGGTGGCCTCGTCGATCTTTCCCGCGCGCACGGTGCGATTCCCCAAGAGTGCACCGACCCGTGCCGGCAGCCGCGTCGTCGCCCACGGAAACGCGAGCAGGTCCGGCCAACCGATTTCTCTGCGAGCGAGGATCGGGTGGTCAGGTCGGCAGAAGAACCTGGCGAGGTGTTGCCCGACCAGCTCGGTGGCGAGCGCATCCTTCTCCGACGCCTCGACGAGTTCCGTGAAGCCGAGATCGACCTCCCGGTCGAGCACCGCCCGGACACCGTCGCGGTAGTGGAGCACTCGCAGGTCCACCGACAACCTGGGGTGCGACCGCAGCAATCGCCCGGCCGCGGGGTATCCGGAAATGATGCTCGCGTAGGGCCCCAGCGCGACGCTCACGCTTCCGGTCTCAAGCCCGGCAATCAGTCCCAAGTCGTGAAACAGGTCGTCTTCCGCGGCAATGAGCGCGCGGCCATGCAGGACGACACGCCGGCCGAACTCGGTGAGCGTGATACCCCGCGGCTGGCGGTCGAATAGACGGACGCCCAGCTCCTTCTCGATCGCAGCGACGGCCTTGGACAGCGCCGGCTGCGTGATCTTCAAGGCCGTGGCCGCATGCCGAAAGTTGCCGGCTTGGGCGACGGCCACGAGCTGACGGAACTGGCGGCTGTTCATTGCGATAACCAGTTGGATATCAAAGGAGCTGCAAATGGTAATACGTTGAATATTTTCGCGGACAGGACTACGTTCGCGCCCCCATGACCTCCTGGAACTTCCCATCAGGGAATGCCGCTGGCGGACGCTTCAGGGCTTCACCGGCCACGCCCGCAGGATGCGCAGTTCAATGTCGCTGCTTCAACGCCTTTCGGTCTCCCTCGATGCGGGCCACTTGATGGCGGCCACCGCAATCCCGCCTGCGCGCGCAGCGGCGCCAACGCACGTCCAGTTCAAGCGACAGGAGCCCGCCACGTTCGTACTCGGCACGCGCTCGCCGTCGACCGCAAATGCGCTCAGCCAGCTCGACCGCGCCCTCGATCCAAAGACCGCCTTGAGCGGCTTCCAACAGCGGTCTTCGTCGATTGCTGGAAGCGGGCGCCGTGGCCGATAACAGTAAGGGATTCTTCGTACTTCGGCCGGTTTCCCGCTAAGCTCCGCCGCGACCCGAGAGCCAGGGCACACCACCCGCTTCCTGACGTGGCGGTTGGTCCCGGTCGCACCAGCTGGATGCCTCTACAAGATCAAGCGAATGTCCTGCGCCCGACGTCAACTGAGGATCCAGCCCTGAAAGCATCGCAGCCCTCGCACCGCCTGTTTCCGCGGGACTTCAAACGCACGCCGCCAGTGCGCTGTCCCCGCGCAACGAGCGCCTTCGTGCTGATCGCCCTGCTGCTGGCGCTGCACGGTGCGGTACTGGCGGCCACGGCGGATCTGTCACGCGCCCGCCAGCTGATCGAGCAAGGCCGCTACCAGGACGCCTACGAACTGCTGCAGCCCTTGCAGTTGGAAGCTGGGAACGACGCGGGCTTCAACCTCCTCCTGGGCGAGGCGGCGCTTCGCACCCAACGTGCCGAGCAGGCCAAGACGCTGTTCGAGCGCAGCCTGGCCGCGCAGCCCGATTCGGTAGAAGCGCACCTGGGCCTGGGCCGCGCCTACCTGGCGCTGGGCGACTATGGCCGCGCAAAGATCGAATTCGAGACGGTGCTGCGCTTCGACGACCTGCCGGCCAGTCTGCAGCAGCAGGCGGAGATCTATGGCGAGGCCGCGCTGGCCTACGCCGCGGGCCGGCGTGCGCTGACCGCCGGATATGCCATCGTCGGCTACGGCAACTACCGCACCGGCGCGCGGGGCGGCGGACCCGACAACGACGGTTTCTTTGCCGCGCGTGTCGGCGGCAACGTGAACTACGCGCTGAACGACAGCTACTCGCTCGACGGCAGCCTGGACTACCGCTTCCGCAACTACGACAACGACGACCGGCGCAACGATTCCGACCTGCGCTGGAACGGCGCGGTCAGCCGCACGGTCGGCGAAGGCAACTGGGTCGCCGGCCTGCGCGGCCGGGTCAGCTACCGCGGCGACAGCAATTACCGCAACGACTTCGGGCTCTACGGCAACTACCGGCTGCGCCTGGACCCGGACAACCAGGTCGCGGCCGGCCTGGAGGTGCGCCAGCGCCGCTATCCGACGGGCCCGCTGCGCGAGCGCACACGCAACATCGTCGAGCTGACCGGGAGCTGGACCCATTCGCTGCTCGACGGCAAGGCGAGCTTCACGTTGGCCGGCCAGGCCGGGCGCGAGTTCAACACCGAGCGTGCCGACGGCGACGCCAATTTCTTCGGGCTGTCGCCGTCGCTCAACTTCACCATCACCGACGAGCTCGGTGGCTTCGTCTTCGGGTGGTGGCAGAACGACCGCTACAACATCGAGCGCCTGGGCGCGGAGGGCGACCGCCTGGTGGGCATCGGCACGCGCAACGACAACCTGTACGAAGTGGGCGGCGGCCTGACCTGGCAGTTTGCGCCGACGTGGTCGTTGAACCCCGAGATCCTCTACATCCGCGACCAGAGCAACATCCTCGCGGCGAACTACAGCTCGACCGAGATCTGGATCACCGTGCGCAAGGACTTCTGAGGAGACAAGATGGCCATCGAACAAAAAATGACGCGGATGGCGCTGACCGCGATGGTGGTCGGCGGCATGGTCGGCGCGGGCATCTTCTCGCTGCCACGCACGTTCGCCAACGCCACCGGCCCGCTGGGCGCGGTGATCGCCTGGATCATCGCGGGCACCGGCATGTACATGCTGGCGCGCGTGTTCCAGGCGCTGGCCGAGCGGCGTCCCGACATCGACGCCGGCGTGTACGCGTATGCGCGCGAAGGCTTCGGCGACTACCCGGGCTTCCTGTCGGCGTTCGGCTACTGGATCGGCAGCTGCATCGGCAACGTCTCGTACTGGGTGCTGATCAAGTCGACGCTGGGCGCCTGGTTCCCGGTCTTCGGCGACGGCAACACGGCGGTGGCGATCATCGTCGCGTCGATCGGCATCTGGCTGTTCCACTTCCTGATCCTGCGCGGCGTGCAGCAGGCCGCTGCCATCAACAAGATCGTCACGATCGCCAAGGTCATCCCGATCCTGGTCTTCATCGTGCTTCTGATCTTCGCCTTCAAGATCGATCTGTTCAGCTTCAACCTGTACGGCGGCGACCTCACCAACGGGCTCTTCGAGCAGGTCAAGGCGACCATGCTGGTGACGGTGTTCGTATTCATCGGCATCGAGGGCGCCAGCGTCTATTCGCGCTTCGCCAAGGAGCGCGCGGACGTCGGCAAGGCGACGATCCTGGGCTTCATCATCGTCACCAGCCTGATGGTGCTGGTGACCCTGCTGCCCTACGCGGTGCTGCAGCGCGCCGACATCGCCGGCATGCGCCAGCCGTCGATGGCCGCGGTGCTCGAGTGCTGGTGTCGGTGCTCGGCGCCTACCTGGCCTGGGCGCTGATCTGCGCCGAGGTGATGTTCGCCGCCGGCAAGTCGAAGGACATGCCCAAGGCCTTCGCCCGGGTCAACAAGAACGACGTGCCTTCGGTGGCCCTGTGGACCACGACCATCATCATCCAGATCATCGTCATCACGACCTACTGGTCGAACGACGCGTTCGCGCTGATGCTGAACCTCACCAGCGCGACCACGCTGATCCCGTACCTGTTCGTCGCCGCCTACGGCCTGATGATCGCCAAGCGCGGCGAGACCTACGAGGTGCGGCCGGAGGAGCGCAAGCGGGACCTGGTCCTGGCCACGCTCGCGGTGGCCTACACGCTGTTCATGATCTACGCCGGCGGACTGAAGTTCATCCTGCTGTCGGCCATCCTCTTCGGCCCGGGCACGATCCTGTACTACATCGCCCGGCGCGAGCAGGGCCTGCCCGTGTTCGCCAAGACCTCCGACTGGGTCACCTTCGGCGTCATCGTTGCCGCCGCCATCTACGGCGTCTACGGCATCGCGACCGGCGCCATTTCCATCTGATCGCCTATCCAACGCACAAGGAGCACTGCATGGCAACCGCGAAAGGCAAGGCCAAGGCCAAAGTGAAGGCAAAGGCCGGCAAGAACGAAGTCCAGTTCGGCGTCCACTCCGAAGTCGGCCAGCTGCGCAAGGTCATGGTGTGCGCGCCGGGCCGCGCGCACGCGCGCCTGACGCCGTCGAACTGCGACGCGTTGCTGTTCGACGACGTGCTGTGGGTCGAGAACGCCAAGCGCGATCACTTCGACTTCATGATGAAGATGCGCGACCGCGGCATCGAAGTGCTGGAGATGCACAACCTGCTCGCCGAGACGGTGGCGGTGCCCGAAGGCAAGAAGTGGATCCTCGACAACCAGGTCGTGCCCAACCAGGTGGGCCTGGGGTTCATCGCCGAACTGCGCAGCTATCTCGAGGGCCTGGGCGATCGCGAACTGGCCGAGACGCTGATCGGCGGCCTGTCGACGCTCGACTTCCCCGAGAAGATCGGCGGAGCCGCGCTGAAGGTCGTCAAGCAGGCCGCGGGCGCGACCGAGTACCTGCTGCCGCCGCTGCCGAACACGCTGTACACGCGCGACACCACCTGCTGGATCTACGGCGGCGTGACACTGAATCCGCTGTACTGGCCGGCGCGGCACGAGGAGACCATCCTCACGACGGCGATCTACAAGTTCCATCCCGACTTCGCCGGCAAGGTCAACGTCTGGTGGGGCGACCCGACCCAGGACCACGGCCTGGCCACGCTGGAAGGCGGCGACGTCATGCCGATCGGCAAGGGCAACGTGCTGATCGGCATGAGCGAGCGCAC
>JBFZCF010000092.1:0-12112 GCA_041308065.1 Burkholderiales bacterium | reverse complement strand
GTCGACCAGGACGCCGGGGATCTTCACCTGGCGCGGATTCAGCGAGCCGCGGTCGGCGATGCGCTCGACCTGCACGATCACGATGCCGCCGGAGTTGTGAGCCGCCATCGCGATCGCCAGGCCCTCCAGCGTGAGCGCCTCCCGTTCCATCGTGATGTTGCCGTCCGGGTCGGCGGTGGTGCCGCGCACGATGCCGACGCTGATCGGGAAGGTCTTGTAGAACAGGTACTCCTCGCCGCCGACGGTCATGAGCTCGACGACGCTGTCCGTGGTGCGCTCGTTGATCCTGCCGCCCCCGTGGCGCGGATCGACGAAAGTCCCGAGGCCGATACGGGTCAGGTGGCCCGGCTTGCCGGCGGCAATGTCGCGGAACAGGTGGGTGATCACTCCCTGCGGCAGGTTGTAGGCCTCGATCCGGTTCGCGACCGCGAGCGCCTGCAGCTTCGGCACGAGGCCCCAGTGCCCGCCGATCACACGCCTGACCAGGCCTTCGTGGCCGAGGTGGTTGAGACCTCGCTCCTTGCCGTCGCCCTGGCCCGCGGCGTAGACGAGCGTCAACCCTTCCGGCTTGCCGATGCCGTCAGGATCGCGCTCGCTCGACTCGAGGAAGCGCTGCTCGAGCGCGACCGCGATGTTCTCGGGGAATCCGATGCCGACGAAACCGGTCGTGGCCACCGTGTCTCCATCGCGAATGAGCTGCACGGCTTCGCGGGCCGTCACGACCTTGCCCTTCTCGAAGCTCTTGAGGCCCTGGAGCAATTCGCGACCCTGCTGGCTCATTTCCACTCCCCTGTTTCTTGCCGCTGTCACGCAGATGACACCGCATCCCGTCCGCCCGGGCCACTGCTTGCCCGTTCCCCTGGCGCGGCCCTACTGTAATTCGAGATTGGTCGATGTCGAGTCCTTCCGCCGCGGCTGCCGGAATCCGACATCCCGCTGCGCGGCCAGCGGGCCATGGCGTGCATGTCGGCCTAGAATCCTCGGCTTTCGAGCGGGGGACCCCATGCAGATCCAGAACAACGTATTCATCGTCACCGGCGGCGCCTCCGGACTCGGGGGCGGCACCTCCCGGCTCCTGGCCGCGAGCGGCGGCAAGGTCGTCATCGCCGACGTGCAGGCCGACAAGGGCGAGGCGCTCGCGCGGGAACTGGGCGCCGGCGCGCGTTTCGTGAAGTGCGACGTCACCAGCGAAGCCGACGCGCAGGCCGTGGTGGATGCGGCCGGCCAGATGGGCACGCTGCGCGGGCTCGTGAACTGCGCCGGGATCGCGATCGGCGAGAAGACGGTCGGCAAGGACGGTCCGCACTCGCTCGCGTCGTTCACGCGCGTCATCACGATCAACCTGATCGGGACATTCAACATGATCCGCGTCGCCGCGACGGCGATGTCGAAGCTCGAGCCGACCGCCGACGGCGAGCGCGGCGTGGTGATCAACACCGCGTCGGTCGCCGCGTTCGACGGCCAGATCGGCCAGGTGGCCTATTCGGCTTCCAAGGGCGGCGTCGTCGGCATGACGCTGCCGATCGCGCGTGACCTTTCGCGCAGCGGCATCCGCTGCTGCACCATCGCGCCGGGGATCTTCGGGACGCCGATGCTGCTCGGCATGCCGCAGGACGTGCAGGACTCGCTCGGCAAGCAGGTCCCCTTCCCCTCGCGCCTCGGCAAGCCCGAGGAGTACGCCGCGCTGGCCAGGCACATCATCGAGAACGTGATGCTGAACGGCGAGACGATCCGCCTGGACGGCGCCATTCGCATGCAGCCCAAGTAGCTGCAGCGCACGGGCCGCGACCCGGATCCGCCGCGAGGGCGTGGTGCTCGGCGACTGACGCCCGGCCGTCCCTGTTACCGCGCGGGCCAGCGACGGTCGTCCGCGAGCGCGGGCGACTTGCTAGACTTTTTCCTTTCGACAGCGTGCAAAAGGGGAAAGAGATGACGATCAAGGTCGGCGACCGCCTGCCCGAGGGCCAACTGCAGGAATTCATCGATGTCGAGACCGAAGGCTGCCCGCTCGGCCCGAACACGTTCAGCGTCGGCGAGATCGCGAAAGGCAAGAAGATCGCGATCTTCGGCCTGCCGGGTGCCTTCACACCCACCTGCTCCGCGAAGCACGTCCCCGGCTACGTCGAGAAGTACGAAGCGCTGAAAGCGAAGGGCGTCGACGAAATCTGGTGCCTGTCGGTCAACGATGCCTTCGTGATGGGCGCCTGGGGCCGGGACCAGAACGTGTCGGGCAAGGTCCGGATGATGGCCGATGGCGCGGCGGACTACACGAAGAAACTCGGCCTGGAATTCGACGTCCCGAACCTCGGAGTCCGCTGCCGCCGCTTCTCGATGCTCGTGGACGACGGCGTGGTGAAGTCGCTGAACATCGAGGAGCCGAAGCAGTTCGCGGTCAGCGACGCTGACACGATGCTGAAGCAACTCGGCTGAGATCACTTCAGGAAACCGGACGCCGCCCGCGGGCGGCGTTCTTCCTTCGGTTCGCCGCGGGCCGCGGTCAAGCGTGGTGGCGGAAGTCCCGGGGCCTGAATCCGAGGATGCCCAGCACCGCGAAGTAAGCGGCGCCACCCGCGCCGATCACCAGTGCAAGCCAGCCTGCGCGCTGCCATGGCGTCGACTGCATCGCGGTCCAGTCGAGCGGGCGCTGCAGGAACCACAGAACAATGGCCAGCACCGCCAGCGCAATCAGCAGGCGGAGCATGAAAGTGCCCCACTTGCCCTGTGCGCGATACAGGCCGCGGCGCTTGAGTCCGATGAACAGCGCGAGTGCGTTGACGCACGCGCCCAGGCTGACCGACAGCGCGAGTCCCGCATGCGCGAGCCACGGCACCAGCACCAGGTTCGCCAACTGCGTCGCGATCAGGACGAACACCGCGATCTTGACGGGCGTCCGGATGTCCTTCTGTGCGTAGAAGCCGGGAGCGAGGATCTTCACGCCGATGATGCCGATGAGACCGACCGCATAGCCGACGACGGCCACCGCGGTCTGGTTCACGTCCCGGGCCGTGAATTCGCGCCCCTGGAACAGCACCGACACGATGCCCTCTGCCATGAACCCGAGGCCGACGGCCGCCGGCAACGCCAGCATCAACGTCAGGCGCAACCCCCAGTCGAGCAGCCTGGCGTAGTCCTCGCGGCGCTCTTCGGCGAACGCCGCGGACAGGTTCGGAAGCAGCACGGTGCCCAGCGCCACGCCCAGCAGCGCCGTTGGAAATTCCATCAGCCGGTCGGCGAACGCCAGCCAGGTCACGCTGCCCGCGACGAGGTGCGAGGCGATGTTGGTGTTGATGATGATGCTGATCTGGGCCACCGAAACGGCGAACACCGCGGGCAGCATCAGGCGCGCCACCCCCCCGACGTGAGGGTCACGGAACGCCGCGCGCGGGCTGGACAGGCGCACCCTGAACCCGCTGTGCAGCAGCGCCGACCACTGCAGTGCCAGCTGCAGGACGCCGCCGATGACCACCGCGAAGGCCAGCGCCATGATCGGCTGTTCGAGGCGCGGGGCCAGCCACAGCGCGCAGCCGATGAACGACAGGTTGAGCAGGACCGGCGTGAAGGCCGGCACGGCGAACCGCTTGTACGTGTTCAGCACTCCGGCCCCAAGGGCCACGAGCGACATGAACAGGATGTACGGGAACATCCAGCGGGTCATCACGGTGGCGAGGTCGAACGCCCCGGGATCGCGCGCCAGGCGACGAACAGCCCCGTTTGCGCCTCGTCCCGCTTCGCCCGGACATCCGCGAGCATCGGCACGAAGGCCTGCTGGAAGGCGCCCTCGGCGAACATCCGGCGTAGCAGGTTCGGCAGCCGGAACGCCACGTTGAAGGCGTCGGTCTCGGCGCTCGCCCCGAACAGGCGGGAGATCAGCATGTCGCGCGCGAGCCCGGTGATCCGGGACAGCAAGGTCAGGCCGCTGACGGTGGCAAGGGCGCGGAACAGGTTCAAACCGGCGGATCAGTGCTCGGACCGGAGGCCGGGGAGTGACAGCGGCGCCGGCGTTGTGGATAAGGGCTTGATTTGATATAGTTTAGGGCTTTTCCGCCCCGGCAATCGAACAACGGTGGAACCATCGCGGCAGTTGCCGAGGATGCACCGGGTAGCGTCAGGACATCCGCACCGGGCGGAAACGCGGATCAGATTTCAACCCAGCCCAATTCAGGACGATCGACACCAGCACGATCGAACGCCATGGCCAACAGCAAACAAGCCCGCAAGCGGGCCCGCACGTCAGTCGAGCAGAACGCTCACAACACCGCGCAGCGCTCGCGCCTTCGCACCGCCATCAAGTCGGTGCGCAAGGCCATCGAGGCCGGCGACAAGTCGGCCGCTGCCGAGACGCTGAAGAAGGCGACCAGCGTCATCGACGCGATCGCCGACAAGAAGATCGTTCACAAGAACACCGCTGCCCGCAACAAGAGCCGCCTCGCGCACGCCATCAAGGCGATGGCCTGAGGAGCTTGCGCCGCCTCGCGCGGCGCGTGCGGTCCAGGCGCGGGGTCTGCCCCGCGCTTTGCTTTTTCGGCGCACTTGAGGCTGGCCGATCCGGTCAGCGCTCCGAAGCGTGCCAGCGGTCCGGCAGGACGCATCCCTCGTAGACCGGCAGGTCGTTGTCCTTCGCGAAATTCATCACGAAGTCGAACGCCATCCGTTCCAGATCGCGCAGGCGCTCGTCCACGAGCACGCACTTCACCCCGCCGATCACCATTGGCCGCACATAGGGCGAGTAGCCGATGAAGGCGTCGCGCCCCGGCGTCATTCCACCCGGTCGATAGCACGACAGCACGCCGGCCAGCCGCTCGGCCCAGTCGCTCGGGCGAAACGTGTGGCCATCGGCCGTCACGCCGTGGACGAAGAACTGCCGGGCTTTGATGTCGGTTTCGGACGGCGGGAATTCGGGCACGCCGGGCTCCGTCCGCGCATGGGTCGACTCGAGCCAGCGCGCGTCATGCGCATCAGCGGCGGGAATCGAACGCGCGGGAAAGCGGCATTTTATCCGCCGGGCTGCCGTCGGCCCGGCGCTCGCCTCCGACGCTGCGGCAGGCGCTTTCCCTATAATCGTGCGAACGCGGCGCCGGCCTGTCCATGCGATACATGAGACGGCACCGCGTTTTTTCATTTGCGAGAACGCGATGACGCACCTGATGAACACCTACAACCGGCTTCCGGTGGCCTTCACTCATGGCAAGGGCGCGCGCCTGTACGACGCCGAGGGCCGCGAGTACCTCGACGCGCTGGCCGGCATCGCCGTCAACGGACTGGGCCACGCGCACCCGAGGCTGGTGGCCGCGCTGCAGGAGCAGGTCGCGCGACTGATCCACACGTCGAACCTGTATCGCGTCACCGAGCAGGAGCAGCTGGCCGATCGCATCTGCGAACTGTCCGGGATGCAGGAAGTGTTCTTCGGCAACTCGGGGTCAGAGGCCAACGAAGGCGCGCTGAAGCTCGTGCGGCTGTACGGCCACAAGCACGGCGAGCCGGAAGCGCAGACGGTCGTGATGGAAAACGCGTGGCACGGCCGGACGCTCGCAACGCTGGCGGCCACGGGCAGCGAGAAGGCCCGGAAGGGATTCGATCCGATGCCCTCGGGCTTCATCCGCGTTCCCTACAACGACCTCGCCGCCGTCCAGAAGACGGCCGATGCCGACCCGCGCGTGCGCGCCGTCTGGATCGAGGTGCTGCAGGGCGAAGGCGGCATCCAGGTCGCCGACATCGAATTCGTCCGTGGCCTGCGGCGCATGGCCGACGAGCGCGGCTGGCTGCTGATGATCGACGAAGTGCAGAGCGGCATCGGCCGCACCGGAAAGTGGTTTGCGCACCAGTGGGCCGGGATCACGCCGGACGTGATGACGCTGGCGAAGGGACTCGGCTCGGGCGTGCCGATCGGCGCCTGCGTGGCCGCAGGTCGCGCTGCCGGCGTGTTCGGCCCTGGCAACCATGGCACGACGTTCGGAGGCGGTCCGCTCGCGATGCGTGCCGGCCTCGAGACGCTCGGGATCATCGAATCCGACGGCCTGATGGCGAACGCCGTCGAGCAGGGCGACCGGATCCGCGCCGGGCTCACGGCGCAATTGGGCAGCCTGCCGGGCGTGCGCGAGATCCGCGGCCGCGGACTGATGATCGGCATCGAGCTCGATCGCCCGTGCGGCGAACTGGTGCGGGGCGCGCTCGACGCCGGGCTGCTGATCAACGTCACCCGCGACAACGTGATCCGGCTGCTGCCGCCGCTGGTCGTCACGCGGTCTGACGCCGACTTGATCGTGGAGCGGCTCGCCCCGCTCGTGGCGCGCTTCGTCGCGGCGCCGGCAAAGGCCGCCTAGGAGAGCGGCCATGGACGCGGCGATACGTCACTTCCTGCAGTTCGCCGACTTCTCGCGCGACGAGCTCGAGTGGGTGCTCGAGCGCTCGCGGGTGATCAAGGGCCGCTTCAAGCGTTACGAGTTCTACCAGCCGCTGGCGGACCGCACCCTCGCCATGGTGTTCGAGAAGGCGTCGACGCGCACGCGCGTGTCGTTCGAGGCCGGCATGTACCAGCTGGGCGGCTCGGTCATCCACATCACCACCGGAGACTCGCAGCTCGGCCGCGCCGAGCCGATCGAGGACACTGCGCGCGTGATCTCGCGCATGGTCGACGTGGTCATGATCCGCACGTACGGGCAGACCAAGATCGAGCGCTTCGCCGAGTATTCGCGCGTGCCGGTCATCAACGGGCTGACCAACGAGTACCACCCGTGCCAGATCCTCGCCGACATCTTCACGTTCATCGAGCACCGCGGACCGATCGCGGGCCGGACCGTGGCGTGGATCGGCGATGCCAACAACATGGCCTATACGTGGCTGCAGGCCGCGCGCGTCCTGGGATTCCATGTCAACGTGTCGACGCCGCCGACGTACTGCCTCGACGCCGCCCTGGCCCCGCCAGGCCCGCACTTCACGGTGTTCGACGACCCCATGGAGGCCGCGCGCGGCGCGCACCTGGTCACCACCGACGTCTGGACCAGCATGGGCTTCGAGTCGGAGAACGAGGCACGCGCGGCGGCCTTCGCCGACTGGCAGGTCGACCGCGACATGATGCAGGTCGCCACACCGGAGGCGGTGTTCATGCACTGCCTGCCCGCGCACCGGGGCGAGGAGGTCGCGGCCGAAGTCCTCGACGGGCCGCAGTCCGTCGTGTGGGACGAAGCCGAAAACCGCCTGCACGTGCAGAAGGCGTTGATGGAATACCTGCTGCTCGGCCGCAACGTGCGTTGACAGTCATCAACCCGGCCCGGGGGCGGCGGCGCGCAGCCGCGTGCCGCGCGCGTGGGCCGGAACCCGATCGGGGATAATCCGCACCCATCGCGGCCGTCACCCCGCCCCGCCTTCTTGAATGCCCGCGCATCGGGCGCGCATCCCTCAAATGTCGACGATCCTGCAGCAGCTTCCCACCGGCCAGAAGGTAGGCATCGCTTTTTCCGGCGGCCTCGACACGAGCGCGGCGCTCCTCTGGATGCGCGAGAAGGGTGCGATTCCCTACGCGTACACCGCGAACCTCGGCCAGCCCGACGAGCCCGATTACGACGACATTCCGCGTCGCGCCCTGCAGTACGGCGCCGAGAAGGCGCGCCTCGTCGACTGCCGGGCGCAGCTCGTCGCCGAAGGCATCTCGGCCCTGCAGTGCGGCGCCTTCCACATCTCGACAGCCGGCGTCACGTACTTCAACACGACGCCGATCGGCCGCGCGGTGACCGGCACGATGCTCGTCACCGCGATGAAGGAGGACGACGTCAACATCTGGGGTGACGGCAGCACGTTCAAGGGCAACGACATCGAACGCTTCTACCGCTACGGCCTGCTCGCGAACCCGGGCCTGCAGATCTACAAGCCGTGGCTCGACCAGGCGTTCATCGACGAGCTCGGCGGACGCGCGGAGATGTCGGAGTTCATGCGAAAGGCCGGCTTCGCCTACAAGATGTCCGCGGAGAAGGCGTACTCCACCGACTCGAACATGCTGGGCGCGACGCACGAGGCGAAGGATCTCGAGCAGTTGTCGAGCAATGTCCGGATCGTCCAGCCGATCATGGGCGTCGCTTCGTGGCGCGACGACGTCGCCGTCAAGGCCGAGGAAGTCAGCGTGCGCTTCGAGGAGGGCCTGCCGGTGGCGCTCAACGGCGTCGAGTTCGCCGACCCCGTCGCGCTGATGGCCGAGGCCAACCGGATCGGCGGGCGGCACGGGCTCGGAGTCAGCGACCAGATCGAGAACCGCATCATCGAGGCGAAGAGCCGCGGCATCTACGAGGCGCCCGGCATGGCGCTGATCTTCCTCGCGTACGAGCGCCTCGTGACCGGCATCCACAACGAGGACACGATCGAGCAGTACCGCGACAACGGCCGTCGCCTGGGCCGGCTGCTGTACCAGGGACGCTGGTTCGACCCGCAGGCCATCATGCTGCGCGAGAGTGCGCAGCGGTGGGTCGCGCGCGCGGTCACCGGCGAGGTGCGCGTGGAGCTGCGCCGCGGCAACGACTACTCGATCCTGGACACCTCGTCGCCGAACCTGACGTACAAGCCGGAGCGGTTGACGATGGAAAAGGGCGAATCGGTCTTCTCGCCGGCCGACCGCATCGGCCAGCTGACGATGCGCAACCTCGACATCACCGACACGCGCGACAAGCTGATGACCTACACGCGCATCGGCCTGCTGTCGGCCGGAAGCGGGTCCGCGCTGCCGAAACTCACCGAGGACAAGGGCGGCAAGTAGGCCGGCCGGATGACCGACGACCGGCTGAATGGATGAATGCCGGCTGCCGGGACCTCTGCCTATAGTCCAATCGTCTTCTGCGCCGGCGCTCTTCCAGGTTCCTCCGTCCCGGATCCGAGCTCTCCGGCCGGCGCGCTGAGACGACTGCAGGCACCTCGCAGGCACGGGTCCGCTGAACGCGGGCCCGCTTTTTTCAGACGACGTTCGGTTCGGGTTCCAGTTCGATGCCGAAGCGCGTCCGCACGGAATCCCGCACCTCGCCCGCCAGCGCGAGAATCTCCCTGCCGGTGGCGCCCCCGAGGTTGACCAGCACGAGGGCCTGGCGGGGGGAGACTCCCGCGCGGCCGCGAACGGCACCCTTCAGGCCGCAGGCCTCGATCAGCCAGCCCGCCGCGAGCTTGAAGCGCCCTCCCCCGATGTCGTAGCTGACCAGCGACGGGAAGCGGTCGATCAGTTCGTCGCGCTGCGCGCGCGGCACCACGGGATTCTTGAAGAAGCTGCCGGCGTTGCCCGCCAGCCGGGGGTCGGGCAGTTTCCGCTGGCGGATCGCGACGACGGCGTCGAACAGGTCGCGTGCCGCCGGCCGGGTGACGCCGCGCGACTTCAGCTCACTTTCGACGTCGGCGTAGCCCGCAACGGCAGTCCACTGCTTCGGCAGGGCCAGCGTCACGCCGACGACGACGCGCCCGGCCGCGCGCTCATGCTTGAAGAGGCTGTCCCGGTAACCGAATCGGCAGGCGGCGACGTCGAGGCAATCCAGCGCTCCGTTCGCCGGATCGAAGACCTCGACGTCCTGCAGACGCTCCGCCAGCTCGAGCCCGTACGCGCCGATGTTCTGGATCGGGGCACCACCGACGGAGCCGGGAATCAGCGCCAGGTTCTCGAGCCCGGGCAGGCCATCGTCGAGCAGCCGCGCGACCGTGCCGTGCCAGGACTCGCCGGCACCCACCCGGACCAGCCAACGGGCACCATCGTCGCCGATCCGCGCATAGCCGGGGATGTCGATCTTGACGACCAGGCCGTCGAAGTCACGCGTGAACAGGATGTTGCTGCCGCCGCCCAGGATCAGGCGCGGCAGGCCGACGACGCGCGGATCCGCCAGCGTGCCGCGCAAGTCCTCGACGCCGCGCACCGACGCGAAGAACGCGGCGCGTGCCTCCACCCCGAACGTGTTGAATGTCCTGAGCGAGACGCCGCTTTCGATCGCTGCTGCCATGGCGCGATTGTAGGTGGCGGGTCGCCAAGGCCCGGCGCATGCGCGATCCAAGCGTTAACAGGCCCTAGACTCGCCTCGTTCAACTGGAGAACTCCGATGCCTTCGTTCGATGTGGTCTGCAAGCCGAACCTGGTGGAACTGCGCAACGCAGTCGACCAGGCGAACAAGGAAATCTCGAACCGGTTCGACTTCAAGGGATCGGACGCGCGCTTCGAACTGAAGGAACTCGAGCTCACCGCCTATGCGGACGACGAGTTCAAGCTCGGCCAGGTGCGCGACGTGCTGATGGGCAAGCTCGCCAGGCGCGGGGTCGATCCGCGCCTGCTCGACTTTGGCAAGCCGGAGAAGATCGGGGGCGACAAGCTGAAGCAGGTCGTCACGGTGCGCAACGGCATCGACTCGGTGCTCGCGAAGAAGATCGTCGCGATCGTCAAGGAGTCGAAGCTCAAGGTGTCGTCCGGCATCCAGGGCGACGCCGTCCGCGTCACCGGCGCGAAGCGTGACACGCTGCAGGAGGCGATCGCCCTGCTGCGCAGGGACGTCACCGAGGTGCCTCTGACATTCGAGAACTTCCGCGACTGAATCGGTCAGCCGAACCCGGCAGCGCCGCCGCCCATTCGAGGCGCGGGCGCGGCCGGCGGTCAGGAAATGTCTTGGCGAATCAAGGAGATCCTCGTACCATCTTCACGCTATGCGAGCAACGCCCTCCCGTTTCGGCAGCTTTCCCGCCCCGTCCGGCCCGAAGCCGGCCGCGGGGTCCTGCGCTGCGCCGGCCCCGGGCCCGGCAGCGAACGCCAGGGAATTGTCGGTGCTAGAGCGCGACCATCCCGGCGTAGTGCGAACGATTTCGCTCCTGTGGGGGCATCCGGAACTGACGGACTTCATCGCGCGCGTCGCGGCGGGCCTCGACCCGCGGCTCGCGCACATCGAGCCAGCGGCCCTGGCCGAACTGATGCTGCTGGGCGAGATCCACCGCTCGATCTGCCCGCGGCACGACCGCAGCATCGTCGACAACCACTCGATCAGCCGGCTGGGTGGTGCCTGGCGCCCGGCGGTCCATCGCGGCTGACCGCCGCGGCGGGTTCGATCAGCGCCTGAGCCCCCGCGCCCAGCGGTCGTACAGGCGCCAGGCGATCGTCCTCATCGCCTCGCAGCGTCGTTCCACGTCGCGACACATTTCGTCGGGCGACTGGACGCCGGCCCCGCCCGTGCGCGCCCGCTCTTCCTCCACTTCGTCGGCGGCGCCGGGATCCCTCGCCCACGCCGTCACCAGTTCGGGCGTCATCTCGATGTGGAACTGCATGCCGAGGTGCTCGGCGTTGCCACGCTCGGCGACATAGGCCTGGTTCGGCGTCAGTGGGCTCGCGAGCAGGCGGCGCGCGCCTTGCGGCAGTTCGAAGGCGTCGCCGTGCCAGTGGAACAGTTCGCCCGTCGCCGTGGAGCCGAGCCACTCTTCCACGCGTGCGGCATCGACCACGTCGACCGGCAACCAGCCCATCTCCTTGCACGGACTGCGGTAGACAGCGGCGCCGAGCGCCTTCGCCAGCAGCTGTCCGCCAAGACAGTGACCGATGATCGGCACACTGCCCTCGACGGCGCTGTGCATCAACGCGAGTTCCTCGTCGATCCACGGCAGCGGATCGTTGGCGCTCATGTTCCCGCCGAGTGAACACACGCCGGCGTACGGCCCGGCCGACGATGGCAACGGCTCGCCGCGGTGGACGCTGACCAGAAGGTACGGGAGCGATCGCGCGGCGAGCCACGAGGCGAAGTGCCCTGCGGACACGCCGGCCTCGTGCTGCAGGATGACGATCGGCTTCATGCCGGGCACCGCGCGGCGCCGGTGTCAGGCGACGGATTTCACGCGCGGCTCGCGCATCAGCGCCGGGAAGCGGCGGCGAACCGCCGCGGCCATTCCGTCGGCGTCGAGGCCGCAGTCGCGCAGCAGAAGCGCGGTGTCGCCGTGGTCGATGAACTGGTCCGGCAGGCCGAGCCGAAGCACGGGGTGCTCGATGCCCGCGGCGGCGAGCGCCTCGAGACAGGCGCTCCCGGCACCGCCGTCGAGCGCGTTCTCCTCGACCGTGACCAGCGCATCGTGGGTGGCGGCGAGGCGGCAGACGAGTTCCGCGTCGAGCGGCTTGACGAAGCGCATGTTC
>JBFZCF010000091.1:0-8510 GCA_041308065.1 Burkholderiales bacterium | reverse complement strand
GCGGCCGATCGCGTCCTGCGCCCGGCCCCGCAGCACCTTGGCTTCCTCACCAGTGGCCTGGGCGGCCTGCCGCAGCAGTTCCTCGGCATCCACCAGCACCGCGTTCACATCCGACGCAAACCGTTCTTTCGTGACTCGTTCCATGATCCCTCCTCAGCGAAAGCCAATGCCCTTTCAGGGTAGGCGGCGGTCGATCGGGGGCTTTGACGGAAGGTAAAGAAAGAGTGTCGGCCCGGCCGGTCAGCCGCCGGTCAGCCCTGAGCGTAGACCCAGTTCAGCAGGGCGTCGAGCGCGCCCTGGGTTGCGCCGGCGTTGGGGTGGTTGACGAACGCGACGATCGCATAGCGCCTGCCGCTCGCTGCGAGCACGTAGCCCGCGATGGCGCGCGTGTCGGCCAGCAGCCCGGTCTTGATGTGCGCGGAGCCCGCCGCCCCGTTGCGCTTGCGCATGGTGCCGTCGACACCGACGATCGGAAGCGAAGACATCAGCTCCGGCATCAGCGGCGACTCGAACGCCGTCACCAGCAGGCGGGCCAGCCCGGCCGAGGTCAGCCGCTCGACGCGCGACAGTCCGGCGCCGTTTTCCAGCACGAACTCGCGCCGGTCCAGGCCCCGGCTGACCATCCAGTCGCCGACGGCGCGCTGCCCGCGCTCCATGCTCGCCGGCTGCCGGCTGCTCTCGGCGCCGATGCTGAGGAAGAGTTGCCGCGCCATCACGTTGTTGCTGAACTTGTTGATGTCGCGGATCACCTCCGCCAGCGGGCGCGACTCGTGGACTGCCATGCGTCGTGCATCCGCAGGCACAACCCCGTCCCGCGCGCGCCCACGCCAGGTCCCGCCGCTCGCCTCCCAGAGCGGACGAAAGACCGCCTGCGCGTACTGCACCGGCGTGAACAGGTTGACGTGCCAGACCTTGTCGCCGCACGACAGCGGGAAGACACCGCGGAACTGCGGCCGCATCGGATCCGTGAAGTCGCCGCCCACGCGCGCTCGCCAGTCGTTGCATGCCCCCTCCACCGCCTTCACTTCCGCCGGCAAGGCCATGCCGGCGATCGCGGGGAGCGCATAGACCCGCACCTGCCGCGTCCCGGGGTCCGGCACGAAGTGGAAGCTGACCGCCTTGTAGTTCAGCAGCAGCGCGTCGGGTCCGGCGTTGTACGGGCGCAGTGCTTCGCCGTCGAAGGCGGCCGGATCGTGCGCGATCGGCTCGTGGGCGGAGCGGTCGAGCACGAGGTCGCCCCGGATCTCGCGCACGCCGCTGCCGCGGATCCGCTGGACCAGCAGCCAGAGGTCTTCGACCACCAGTCGCGGATCGCCGCTGCCGCGCAGCCACAGATCGCCCTCGAGCACGCCTTGTTTCAGCGGCGCGGCCGCCAGCGCCTCGGTCCGCCAGACATATTGCGGACCGAGCAGTTCGAGGCCCGCCAGCGTGGTCGCGATCTTCATCGTCGATGCCGGGTTCATCGACTGGTGCTCGTTGATCGCCATCGTGATGCCGCTGCCCGACAGCGGCACGAGCGTGATCGCGACAGCGTTCAGCGGGACCCGCGCCGCCCGCAATTCCGCCGCCACGCTCTCGGGCAGCACCGGCGGCACCGTGGACTGCGCGTGGCCCGGCGCGGCGAGCAGTGCGAGCAGGAAGCAGCCAATGGCCCGGACGATGCGCGCCCCAGGCGCGAGAAAGCGATGCAGCAAGAAGACCTCCGTGACGCCGCGGGACGATCGCGGCGCGACCGCTGCGATTATCCGCACGATCGTCGTGCTCCGCATGAGCCTGAGGCCGGGGCCCAAATGAAAACGGCGCCCGCGGGCGCCGTCTCGCTGCGGCACGCGGGTCAGTTCGACAACTGCAGCAGGCCGAGGCCGACGCGCCGGTACGATCCGATGCCTCGCAGCAGCGGTTTGGTCAGCAGTTCGGCATCCATCACCTGAAGCACCCCCTCGGCGGAGGCATAGGGCAACTTGATGTGCCGGCCGCCGTACGGGAACTGAAGTTCCTTGATCGACACGTTGAAGAAGTCCGGCTTGAAGCCCAGCTTCGGCCCGGCCAGCCTCAGCCACTCCTCGACCTCCTGCGTGGTCTTGAACGGCTCGACTTCCTTCTCGCCGTTCTTCAGGCGCTCGTGTCCGACACACGCATCCAGCGTGAAGCGGTACGGGAGTCCGGGGACCAGCTGGAGCACCAGGCGCTTGGGGGCCAGCGCGCTCACGGCCTCGACCGGTGGTTCGTTCCAGGGCTCGGCCGAGTAGACCCAGTAGCGGCCGGGGGTGCCGGTATCCGCCCGGAAGACGAAGGCGACACCCGCCTTGTTGCCGAACGTGCGCGTCAGGGATTCATGGGCACCGAGCGGATGGGCGTGGTCGGCCTCGAACGTCACCGCCGTCTCGAACAGTTCGACGGTCGGCACGTCCATCTTCGTGTAACTCATGACCGAATGGCTGAAACCGGACTTGGACCCCGGGGTCTTGCCCTTGGGCTTGTCCGGCCTGAGCCAATGCGACGGAAGCCGCAGCGGGAATTCCATGAACCTGCTACCCCCTTCTATCGCTGTTGGCGCGATTCTGGCTTGAGCCCCGTTCGGGTGAATCGCCCATAAAGGCTACTTCGATGGTCGACTACGCGGCATTGGACCGATGTTAGTGACCACTATTGCGAAGCGACCTCGCGGCCGCCCCTGCTCGTCTTCAGTGCCCTGCAAACTTATCGATCTCCCGCACTTGAAGACCGCGTGGGCCGCCCCTACAATTAGCACTCGTCGACGGGGAGTGCTAACAACCTCGCTGCGGCTTCCGGAGGCCCTGCCTCCATTGTTTTTCAGTTTCTCGATTTTCGTCGAGAGATCAGTCAACTAGGAGACCCAATGAAGATTCGTCCTCTGCACGATCGCGTGATCGTCAAGCGCCTGGACAACGAGCGCAAAACCGCCTCGGGCATCGTCATCCCGGAAAGCGCCGCCGAAAAGCCCGACCAGGGCGAGGTCGTCGCGGTCGGCCCCGGCAAGCGCGACGACAGCGGCAAGCTCATCACGCCGGACGTGAAGGTCGGCGACAAGGTGCTGTTCGGCAAGTACTCGGGCCAGACGGTCAAGGTCGAAGGCGAGGAACTCCTCGTCATGCGTGAAGAAGACATCATGGGCGTGGTCGCCTAAGGAACCCGGTCACGCCGGCCGCTGAGCGTCCGGCGACCCATCTTTCTGGAGAAGAATCGATATGGCATCCAAGCAAGTTTTCTTCGGTGACGACGCCCGTCACCGCATGGTTCGCGGCGTCAACATCCTCGCGAACGCCGTCAAGATCACGCTGGGCCCGAAAGGCCGCAACGTCGTGCTCGAGCGCAGCTTCGGCTCGCCCACGGTGACCAAGGACGGCGTCTCCGTCGCCAAGGAAATCGAACTGAAGGACAAGTTCGAGAACATGGGCGCGCAGATGGTCAAGGAAGTTGCGTCCAAGACTTCCGACCTTGCCGGCGACGGCACCACCACCGCCACGGTGCTGGCGCAGTCGATCGTGACCGAGGGCATGAAGTACGTGGCCGCCGGCATGAACCCGATGGACCTGAAGCGCGGCATCGACAAGGCCGTGATCGCCGCCGTCGAGGAACTGAAGAAGTTCAGCCGGCCGACGACGACCAGCAAGGAAATCGCGCAGGTCGGCTCGATCTCCGCGAACTCCGACGCCGAGATCGGCAAGATCATCGCCGACGCGATGGACAAGGTCGGCAAGGAAGGCGTCATCACCGTCGAGGACGGCAAGTCGCTGAACACGGAGCTGGAAGTGGTCGAGGGCATGCAGTTCGACCGCGGCTACCTGTCGCCCTACTTCATCAACAACGCCGAGAAGCAGAACGCGCTGCTCGAGAACCCCTACGTCCTGCTGCACGACAAGAAGATCAGCAACATCCGTGACCTTCTGCCGATCCTGGAGCAGGTCGCCAAGGCCGGCCGGCCGCTGCTGATCATCGCCGAGGAAGTCGAAGGCGAGGCGCTGGCGACCCTGGTCGTCAACAGCATCCGCGGCATCCTGAAGACCTGCGCCGTCAAGGCCCCGGGCTTCGGCGACCGTCGCAAGGCCATGCTGGAAGACATCGCCATCCTGACGGGCGGCACGGTGATCGCCGAGGAAACCGGCATGACCCTCGAAAAGGCCACGCTGAATGACCTCGGCCAGGCCAAGCGCGTCGAGATCGCCAAGGAAGACACGACGATCATCGACGGCGCCGGCGATCACAAGACGATCGAGGCCCGTGTGAAGGCGATCCGCGCGCAGATCGAGGAAGCCACCAGCGACTACGACCGCGAGAAGCTGCAGGAGCGCGTCGCCAAGCTGGCCGGCGGCGTGGCCGTCATCAAGGTGGGCGCCGCGACCGAAGTCGAGATGAAGGAGCGCAAGGCCCGCGTCGAGGACGCGCTGCACGCCACGCGTGCGGCCGTCGAGGAAGGCATCGTCGCCGGTGGCGGCGTCGCGCTGATCCGCGCCAAGCAGGCCATCAGCAAGCTGAAGGGCGACAACACCGACCAGGACTCGGGCATCAAGATCGTGCTGCGCGCGATGGAAGAGCCACTGCGCATGATCGTCGCCAACTCCGGTGACGAGCCGAGCGTCGTGGTGAACGCCGTCGCCAACGGCAAGGGCAACTACGGCTACAACGCCGCCACGCACGAGTACGGCGACATGGTCGAGATGGGCGTGCTGGACCCGACCAAGGTCACGCGCACCGCGCTCCAGAACGCCGCTTCGGTGGCCGGCCTGATGCTGACGACCGACGCCATGGTGGCCGAGCTGGTGGAAGAGAAGCCGGCCGGCGGCATGGGCGGTGGCGGCATGGGCGGCATGGGCGGCATGGGTGGAATGGGCGGCATGGACATGTAAGTTCCGTCCGGTTGCGGCTCCACACCCAACCGAAATGAGAACGGCCCGCTTCGGCGGGCCGTTTTCTTTCGTGGGCTGCCGGGTCAGCTCGTCGTGCGGCTCGGCAGCAGCACGGTCGACAGCGCCACCAGGATGAGGACGAGCGCCGCGTAGTCCTGCCAGTGCGGCTGCTCGCCGAGCACCACCATGCCGGAGAACACGCCCAGCACCGGGATCATCATCACCGACAGGCCGCTGGCCGCCGGCGGCAGGTTGCGGGCGAGCATCGACCAGACGACGTGGCAGAACGCGATCGCGATCGCCATGTTGTAGACGATCGAGAACCACTCGAGCGGCAGCGGCAGGCGCCACTGGTCCATCTCGGTCGCGATCGAGACGATCGTCGTGACGACCAGCGTCAGCGACAGCATCCAGAACGTCAGCGCGATCGTCGGCATCGCGGTGAGGTGGCGCCGCATCAGGTGGGTGCCGTAGCCCCACGCGGCTGCCGCGACCAGCATCAGGATCGTGCCGAGCGGCGAGCCGGCCAGCGCGGTGAACTCGGACGACAGCAGCAGCAGCGTGCCGATGAAGGCGGCGATGACGCCGACCCAGTGCCGCGGCAGCGGCCTCTCCTTGAAGAGCAGCAGGCCGAACACGACGGCCCACACGGGCATCGTGTAGCCGAGGATCGCCGCGCGGCCCGATGCAAGCATCTTGATGGCGACGATCGCGAGCAGGTGCCACACGATCACGTTGGGCACGGCGAGCTTGACGATCGACGGCCACGCCCCGGGTGGCACGGTCAGCGGAACGCGCGTCGCGACGGCCCACGCCCAGATGCAGACCAGGCCGCCGGCGATGCACAGCGAACGGAAGTAGAGCGGCGGGAGGTCGGCCACGCCGAGCTTCATCACCGGCCAGTTCACGCCCCAGAAAAGCGTGAGCAGCGCGAGCAGCACGAGATCGCGGCGGGAGAGTCTGACCATGGAGAGCGCGGCAGGCTAGCACGCAGCGACCGCCTAGAATCCCGTCCATGAACTTCATCGACCTGCTCGCCGCGCGCTGGCGCAACGCCGACACGCTGCTGTGCGTCGGTCTCGATCCGGATCCGGCGCGGTTTCCCGCGCACCTGCGCAACCGGCCCGACGCGATCTTCGATTTCTGCCGCGCGATCGTCGACGCGACCGCCGACCTGGCCTGCGCGTTCAAGCCGCAGATCGCCTACTTCGCGTCGATGCGCGCCGAAGACCAGCTCGAGCGCCTGATCGCGCACATCCGCGCACGGCATCCGGAGGTGCCGGTCATCCTCGACGCCAAGCGCGGCGACATCGGCTCCACCGCCGAGCACTACGCCCGCGAAGCCTTCGAGCGCTACGCCGCGCACGCCGTAACGCTGTCGCCGTACATGGGCTTCGACTCGATCGAGCCGTATCTCGCCTACCCCGACCGCGGCGCGTTCCTGCTCTGCCGGACCAGCAACGCCGGCGGCAACGACCTGCAGATGCTCGAAACCGGCGGCGAACGCGTGTTCGAGCGGGTCGCGCGACTGACGGCATCGACATGGAACCGCAACGGCCAGCTCGGGCTGGTCGTCGGCGCCACGTTCCCCGGCGAACTCGCGCGCGTGCGTTCGCTGGTCGGCGAGTTGCCGCTGCTGGTGCCCGGCATCGGGGCGCAGGGCGGCGACGTCGAAGCGAGCGTGACGGCCGGCCAGACGACCCGCGGGGTCGGCATGGTCGTCAACTCGTCGCGCGCGATCCTGTACGCCGGCAAGGACGAGGACTTCGCCGATCGAGCCCGTGCCGTGGCGCTGGCCACGCGCAACGAGATCAACCGTTACCGCTTGCGCTGAGCCGGCACCACCGAGATCGACGACAGCGGCATGTCCGCGCGCGCCCAGGCAAGACGGGCGCGCCGTTCCAGCGCGTCGGCTGCATCGTCACGATCCAGCCATCGCTCGACCGCTGCAAGCCCAGTGAGCGCCACGGCGTTCTCGGGATGACGCTCGAGGTCCTCCGTGAACACGATCCGCGCCTCCTTCGCCCGACCGCTCGCCAGCAAGGCGCGGCCGAGCGCGTGCCGCGCGGGCAGTTGCCACGCCGGCGGCTCGTCGATTTCCAGCCGATCTTCCGCGGCCACGGCGGCGGCCGCGTGCTTGACCGCTTCCGCGCGGGCCCCGCGCGCGAGCGCGAGTTCCGAGGCCAGCAGCGAGCGCGCGAGCGCGAGCAGGTCCGCGGCCGGATTGATGTTCTTGACCTTCAGCTTCTGCTCGCTCGTGCGTCGCTCCATCACGCGCAGTCCCTCGGCTTGTGCGCGCGCCGCTTCCATGTCGCCCGTGGCGGCGTACGCCATGCCGCGTGCGAAGTGGACCAGGCCGGCGAGATACGGGGCATCCGACGCCCGCGGAAGCTGGCGCGCGAGCAGCGTGTCCCACTGCCGATAGCGCACGAGCGTCAGCCACGGCGCGGCCTGGAAGTGCTGGCGCGTGCCGCGCCGTCCGGCGTCCTGCGGCAACCGATCCGCCGCGCGGGCCAGGTCTTCGGCCGCCTGCATGGCCACCTGGCTCTCGCCGCTCCACAGCGCCGATGCCCACAGGAAGTGGACGTTGTGCGGCACGTAGTCCGCGGCGTAGGTGGGATTGGCGTTCACCGCCGCGAGGTACTCGCGGTCCGACTCGACGGCGGCCCGGTTCGCCAGGACGGCGTCGTGATAGCGGCCGAGACGCAGGTAGATGTGCGACGGCATGTGCACGAGGTGACCGACGGCCGGCGCCAGGGCGCCGATGCGGTCGGCGGAGGCAAGCGCCTTCGCGGGTGTCGCCGACGCCTCGTACAGGTGGATCCGGTAGTGATGCGCGCCGGGATGGTCCGGCGCGAGTCGCGTCGCGCGGTCGAGCAGCGCCACCACTTCGGGCGTCCAGGACTGCGGCGACCCGTCGGGCCGCCAGTAGTCGTACGGGTGCGCGTTCATGATCGCTTCGGCGGCGAGCACGGCGATGTCGGCATCGTCCGGATAGCGCGCCGCGAGCCTGCGCATGGCGTCCGCGTAGTCCTGCGCCAGCTTGTCGACGTCCGCCTTCGGGTCGTCGCTGTAGCGGCGCGCGAGCGCCTCGATCAGCGCGCGCTCGCGCGAAGCAAGGTCCGGCGCATAGGCGCGCGCCTGCACGATCGCGTCGATCGCGATCGGGACATCTTCGCGCTTCATGTCGTGATTGACGCTGGGGCCCAGTGCCCACGCGATGCCCCACCGGCACATCGCGCAGTCGAGGTCGGCGAGCGTGGCGGCGCGGAACGAACGTACCGCTTCGGCGAAGTTGAACCCCAGGCCGAAGACCATGCCCTGGTTGAACAGCTTCTGCGCGCGATCGTCGGCCGACACGCGCGGCGCCTGGTACGAGCCGATCGCCAGCAGCTTCGCTTCCGCGGCGGGCAACGCGCCCGCGTCGTTCAGGCACACGGCCCGGGCGCCCTCGGGCTTCGCGAGCGCGGCGCCTGCGCACAGGAGGGCGGCGAGCGCGACGAGGGCCTGTAGTCCCAGGCAGGTGCGTCGCCGACACGGGCCGGCGCGCGCTGCAGCGGCCGGTCCAGCGGCTTCGCCGCCAATGTCCCGCCGTTCAAGGCGGAACCGTTCGTCGAAGAGGGGAGTGTTCATCGAATGCGA
>JBFZCF010000090.1:0-8569 GCA_041308065.1 Burkholderiales bacterium | reverse complement strand
GGGCGCCGAGCGTCGAGTACACGGTCGCCATCTCGAGCCCGATGATGCCGCCGCCGATCACCAGCATCCGCTTCGGCACCGCGGCGAGTTCCAGCGCGCCGGTGGAGTCGACGATGCGCGGATCCTCGGGAACGAACGGCAGCTTCACGGCCTGCGAACCGGCCGCGATGATCGCCTGCGCGAACCGCACGATGGTCTTCTCGCCGGTCGGTGCCTGGCCCGGGCCGGAGGTCAGCTGCACTTCGAGATGGTTCGGCCCGACGAAGCGGCCGACGCCGCGGACTGTCGTGACCTTGCGGGTCTTGGCCATGCCGCTCAGGCCGCCGGTGAGCTTGCCGACGACCTTGGCCTTGTGCGCGCGCAGCTTCGCGAGATCGATCTTCGGTGCGCCGAACTCGACGCCGAGCGCGGCGAAGTGCGCGGCTTCGTCCATCACGGCGGCGACGTGCAGCAGCGCCTTCGACGGAATGCAGCCGACGTTCAGGCACACGCCGCCGAGCGTCGAGTAGCGCTCGACCAGCACGGTCTTCATGCCGAGGTCGGCCGCGCGGAACGCGGCCGAGTAGCCGCCGGGGCCGGCGCCGAGCACCAGCATCTCGCACTCGAGGTCGGCCGCGCCGCCGAACGAAGCGGCGACTGGAGCCGGCGACGGCGCCGGTGCTGACGGCGGCTTCGGGGCGGCCGCGGCGGGCGCAGGCGCCGAAGCAGGCAGCGGCGATGGCGATGGCGCGCTGGCCGCATCGCCGGCGACCTCCAGCACGAGGAGCGGCGAGCCCTGCGACACCTTGTCGCCGAGCTTCACGCGCATCTCCTTCACGACGCCGGCCGCCGACGACGGGATCTCCATCGACGCCTTGTCGCTCTCGACGGTGATCAGCGACTGGTCCTGCGCGATCGTGTCGCCCGGCTTCACCAGCACCTCGATCACTTCGACATCCTTGAAGTCACCGATGTCGGGCACTTTCACTTCGACGGCCTGGCTCATCCGATGTCCCCTAGAGCATCACCCGGCGGAAGTCCGCCAGGATCTGGCCGAGGTACGCGTTGAAGCGCGCCGCCCCCGCGCCGTCCACCACGCGGTGATCCCACGACAGCGACAGCGGCAGCATCAGGCGCGGCGCGAACTGCCTGCCGTCCCACACCGGCCGCGTCTGCGAGCGGCACACGCCGAGGATCGCGACCTCGGGCGCGTTGATGATCGGCGTGAAGTACGTGCCTCCGATGCCACCGAGCGACGAGATCGAGAACGTGCCGCCCTGCATGTCGGTCGGCGCGAGCTTGCCGTCGCGCGCCTTGGCGGCAAGCGCCGAGGTCTCCTGCGCGATCTCGAACACGCCCTTCTGGTCGGCGTCCCGGATCACGGGAACGACCAGGCCGTTCGGCGTGTCGGCCGCGAATCCGATGTGGTAGTACTTCTTCAGGAATACGGCGTCACCGGTTTCCGGGTCGATCGACGCGTTGAACTCCGGGAACTTCTTCAGCGCGGCAACGCAGGCCTTGACCAGGAACGCCAGCATCGTGAGCTTCGGCGCGTCCTTGTTCTTCTCGTTTTCCTTGTTGAGCTGGACGCGGAAGGCCTCCAGCTCGGTGGTGTCCGCGTCGTCGTGATTGGTGACGTGCGGAATCACCATCGCGTTGCGCGTCAGCGACGGGCCGGAGATCTTGCGGATGCGCGACATCGCGACGCGCTCCACCGGGCCGAACTTCGCAAAGTCGATCACGGGCCACGGCGGCAGGTTCAGCCCGGCGCCTGGCGTCGCGGCCGCGGCCGTCGCGGCCGCGGGGCGTACGCCGCTCGCCATCACGGCCTTCACATGCTCGCGCACATCGTCCGGCGTGATGCGGCCCTTGGGACCGCGGCCCGCCACGTGCTGCAGGTCGACGCCGAGTTCGCGCGCGAACTTGCGCACCGACGGCGACGCGTGCGGCCGCGCGCCCGGCGCGCTGAGGTCGATCGGCGCAGGCCGCGCGCCCATCTCGGTGTGGAAGTCGCCGGCGCGTTCGACCACGGCGGCCGCGCTGTCTGTGGCCGGGGCAGGCGCCGCCGCCGGAGCGGGCGCGGGCGCTGCCTTGGGTGCCGGTGCCGGTGCGGGTGCAGGTGCAGGAGCCGCCGCCGCCGGGGCAGGCGCGCCCGCGGCGGCGTCGAGCACCAGCAGCAGCGAGCCCTCCGACACCTTGTCGCCGAGCTTGATCTTCAGTTCCTTCACGACGCCGGCGGCCGACGATGGAATCTCCATCGACGCCTTGTCGCTCTCGACGGTGATCAGCGACTGCTCCTTCGCCACGGTGTCGCCGGGCTTCACGAGCACCTCGATCACCTCGACTTCCTTGAAGTCGCCGATGTCCGGCACTTTCACTTCGACCAGTTGGCCCATCTCCTCGGCCCTTTCTTGTCCGTTGTTCCCGTGCCGTCGTCGGCGCGGGTGTCGCCGCGCCGTGCCTAGACAGTCGCCGGGTTCGGCTTGTTCGGGTCGATGCCGTACTTCTTGATGGCTTCCGCCACCTTGGCCACCGGCAGCATGCCCTCGTCGGCCAGCGCCCGCAGCGCCGACAGCACGACGTAGTGGCGGTCGACCTCGAAGAACTCGCGCAGCTTCGCGCGGGTGTCGGACCGGCCGAAACCGTCGGTGCCGAGCACGCGGTAGTCGCGGCCGCGGGGCAGGAACGGCCGGATCTGCTCCGCGAACAGCCGCTTGTAGTCGGTGGTGGCGACGATCGGGCCCACGGTCTTCTCGAGCTGCTGCGTGACGTACGCCTTGCGCGGCTTGTCGCCCGGGTGCAGCAGGTTCCAGCGCTCGACGTCGATGCCTTCGCGCCGCAGTTCGGTGAAGCTCGTGACGCTCCAGACGTCGCCCGCCACGCCCCAGTCGTGCCACAGCAGGTCCGCCGCGGCGATGGCCTCGCGCAGGATGGTGCCGCTGCCGAGCAGCTGCACGCGCGGAATCGAGCGACCCAGGCCGCTGCCCGCCGGGCCTTCCTGCAGCCGGTACATGCCCTTGAGGATGCCCGCCTCCTGGCCCTTGGTGAGGCCGGGCTGCGGGTAGTTCTCGTTCATCAGCGTCACGTAGTACCAGACGTTCTCCTGGTCCTCGATCATCCGCTTGAGCCCGGCCTGCAGGATCACGGCCACCTCGTGCGCGAACGTCGGGTCGTAGCTGACGCAATTCGGGATCGTCAGGCTCATCAGGTGCGAGTGGCCATCCTGGTGCTGCAGGCCCTCGCCGTTCAGCGTCGTGCGGCCCGCGGTGGCCCCGAGCAGGAAGCCGCGCGTCTGGCAGTCGCCCGCCGCCCAGGCGAGGTCGCCGATGCGCTGGAACCCGAACATCGAATAGAAGATGTAGAAGGGAATCGAGATGCGGTTCGTGTGCGAGTACGACGTCGCCGCGGCGATCCACGAGCTCATCGCGCCCGCCTCGTTGATGCCTTCCTCGAGGATCTGGCCCGCCTTGTCCTCGCGGTAGTACATCACCTGGTCCTTGTCGACCGGCTCGTACAGCTGGCCCTGCGCGGCATAGATGCCGAGCTGGCGGAACATGCCCTCCATGCCGAACGTGCGCGCCTCGTCCGGGATGATCGGCACCACGCGCGGGCCGATCGCCTTGTCGCGCACCAGCTGCGTCAGCGATCGCACGAACGCCTGCGTGGTCGAGATCTCGCGGCCTTCGGCGGTCGGTTCCAGCACGGCCTGGAACGCGTCGAGCGCCGGCACGGCCAGCTTCTCGTCGGCCTTGCGGCGGCGCTGCGGCAGGTAGCCGCCCAACGCACGCCGGTGCTCGTGCAGGTACTTCATCTCGGGCGAGTCTTCGGCCGGCTTGAAGTACGGCACTTCTTCCAGGTCGTCGTCGGGGATCGGGATGGCGAAACGGTCGCGGAATTCGCGGATCGCGGCGGTGTCGAGCTTCTTCAGCTGGTGCGTCGGGTTCTTGCCCTCGCCGACCTTGCCCATGCCGTAGCCCTTGACCGTCTTGGCCAGGATGACGGTCGGGCGCCCCGTGACCTTCACCGCCGCCGAGTACGCGGCGTAGATCTTGTGCGGGTCGTGGCCACCGCGGTTCAGGCGCCAGATGTCGTCGTCGGTCATGCGCGAGACCATTTCAAGCAGCTTCGGGTCCTTGCCGAAGAAGTGCTTGCGCACGAATGCGCCGTCGTTGGCCTTGAAGTTCTGGTACTCGCCGTCGACGGTGTCTTCCATCACGCGGAGCAGGCGGCCATCGTGGTCCCTGGCGAGCAGCGGATCCCAGTACGAGCCCCAGATGACCTTGATCACCTTCCAGCCGTCGCCGCGGAAGCTGCCTTCGAGCTCCTGGATGATCTTGCCGTTGCCGCGCACCGGGCCGTCGAGGCGCTGCAGGTTGCAGTTGATGACGAAGATGAGGTTGTCGAGCTTCTCGCGCGACGCCATCCCGATGGCGCCGAGCGACTCCGGTTCGTCCATTTCGCCGTCGCCGCAGAACACCCACACCTTGCGGCCTTCGGTGTTCGCGATGCCGCGCGCATGCAGGTACTTCAGGTAGCGCGCCATGTAGATGCCCTGGATCGGCCCGAGGCCCATCGACACCGTGGGGAACTGCCAGAACTCCGGCATCAGCTTCGGATGCGGGTACGACGTGACGCCCTTGCCGTCCACGTCGCGCCGGAAGTTGTTCAGCTGCTCCTCGGTGAGGCGGCCTTCCAGGAAGGCGCGCGCGTACACGCCGGGCGCGCAGTGTCCCTGGAAGTAGATCAGGTCGCCGCCGAACTCCGCGGTCGGCGCGCGCCAGAAGTGGTTGAACCCGATCTCCATCAGCGTGTTGACGGACGCGTAGCTGGCGATGTGGCCGCCGAGGTCGCCCTCGCCGCGGTTGGCCCGCACGACCATCGCCATCGCGTTCCAGCGGATGTAGGAGCGGATGCGTTCCTCGATCGCGGCATCGCCCGGCAACGGCTCTTCCTGGTGCGGCGGGATCGTGTTCAGGTACGCCGTGTTCGCCGAGTACGGAATGTGCGCGCCCTCGCGGCGCGCCTTGTCGATCAGCGCTTCCAGCAGGAAGTGCGCGCGCTCGGGGCCCTCGCGCTCGAGCACCGCTTCGAGGGCATCGAGCCACTCTCGGGTTTCGGACGCGTCGTCGTCGTTCGCCGCGATGTGGGGAATGGCGGACATGGCTGTCTCCTTGTCTGATGCCGGCGGGTGCCGGACAGCCCGGGCGCTACGTTGGCGCCCGGTGCAGGCGTGAAAAACGGACGATAACAGCCCCCTCCGGCTCTTTCAAATAGTGGCGCCCGATTTCTTAATGCGGGATAACCAGAAGGCGCAGCGGCAGGCTGCGACGAACCGCCACCGATAATATGCCCAGCCTCCCGCCACGGCGAGGCCGGGCCGCACGCGACGCGCACGACGATGGACACCACTCCGCCCCCCGCCCCCGACTCGGTCCTGCTCGCGTTCGACCGGATGGCGCGCGCCAAGAGCCAGCGGCCCGAGCTCAGCCGCTACGCCTACCCGATCGCCATCGCGCTGCTCGCCGCGCTGCTCGCCGGGCTCGCGTACCTGATCGTCAACGAGGATCGCGAACTGCAGCGCGACGCGCTCAACCGGGATGTCGACACGCTGGTGCAGTCCATCTCGCTGCGGCTCGAGACGATGAGCGAGGCGGCGACCAGGATCGCGCAGAACGTGGCCGACGCCGAGTACAACGACCGCCGCTTCACCTCGGCGGCCCGCGAGCTGATGCTCCAGAAGCAGGAGCTGATGCACATGGCCTTCGTCGATGCCGAGCAGCGCGTGCGCTGGTCGGTGGCGTCGCCCGGCCCGCTCGGCGACACCGCCCGGCCGCCGGACAGCGAGATCGGCGGTGACGCGGTGAGCGCGGCGATCGCGCACGCCCAGAAGTCGCACTCGGCGTTCTTCTCACCGCCCTACGAGGATGTCTCCGGATCGGCGGGCGGCGACAACGGCAGTCCGTTCACGGACCTCGTCGTGCCCGTGTTCCGCGAGGATGCCTACCTCGGAGTGATCCTCGCCCGCATTTCGTTGCCGCAGATGCTGCGCGCCACGGTGAACCTCGAACTCGCGCGCAACTACCGGATCTCGCTGATCGACGATGCCGGGACGGTGCTGGCGACGTCGACGCTGAGCGAGGCGCGGCCGGACGCCGCGCGTTACGCGGCGCCGATCGCGCTGCTCCCCGACGGACTCGCGATCGAGGCGTCGGCCTTCAAGCAACGCTCGCCGCTGCTCGGCAACGCGCTCGCCTGGCTCGTCGGGGGCCTGTCGCTGGTCGTCATGGCGACGCTGGTGGCGCTCGCGCGGCGCGACGTGCGGCAGGCGCGCGTCGAGCGCGTGCTGCGCGCGGAAACGGCATTCCGGCGCGCGATGGAAGACTCGCTCGCCACCGGCATGGAAGTGATCGACCGCGACGGTGTGATCCGCCACGTCAACCCGGCCTTCTGCCAGATGACCGGGTGGCCCGAGAGCGAGCTCGTCGGCCGCGGCCCGCCCTTTCCCTACTGGCCGGCCGGCCAGCACGCGGCGCATCACAGGCAGTTGTCCGCCACGCTCGCCGGCAAGGCGCCGCCGAGCGGATTCGAACTGAAGGTGCAGCGCAAGGATGGCACCCTGTTCGACGCGCGGATGTACGTCTCGCCGCTGCTGGCCGACGACGGCGAGCAGCTGGGCTGGATGTCGGCAATGGCCGACATCACCGAGCCCAAGCGCATCAGCGAGCAGCTCGAGCTCGCGCACGAGCGGTTCACCACGGTGCTGGAGTCGCTCGACGCGGCGGTGTCGGTGGTGGCCGGACCCGACGGCGCGGAACTCCTGTTCGCCAACCGCAGCTACCGCGACCTGTACGCGGCCGACGCGGGCGGCCACCGACGGCTGCAGGGCGCGCTCGGCGCCTCGACCGCGGGCGAGGTGTTCGACGGCGAGTCGCAGCGCTGGTTCGACGTGCGCACCCGCGAAGTGCGCTGGGTCGACGGCCGCGACGTGCGCCTGCAGATCGCCACCGACATCACGGAACGCAAGGCCACCGAGGACATCGTCCGCCAGCAGCAGGAGAAGGTGCAGCTGACGTCGCGCCTGATGACGATGGGCGAGATGGCCTCGTCGCTCGCCCACGAGCTGAACCAGCCGCTGACGGCGATCAGCAACTACAGCCTCGGCACCGTGTCGCGCATCAAGGACGGCGGCGCCTCGGTCGAAGATGTCCTGCCGGCGCTGGAGAAGGCCGCGGGCCAGGCGCAGCGCGCCGGCAACATCATTCGCCGCATCCGCGAGTTCGTGAAGCGCTCCGAGCCGCGGCGCCGGCCGACCCCCGCGGCGCGCGTCGTCGAGGACAGCATCGGCTTCGCCGAGATCGAGGCGTCCAAGCGCGGCATCGCGATCCGCACGCAACTGCCGCCCGCCATGCCGCCGCTGGACGTCGACCCGATCCTGATCGAGCAGTTGCTGCTCAACCTGCTGAAGAACGCCGTCGAAGCGATGGAAGGCGCGCAGGTGCGGGTGATCGACCTGGTCGTGCGGCGCATCGACGACATGGCCGAATTCTCGGTGATCGACCGCGGCACGGGCGTTCCCGAGGCGCAGCGCGCCAGCCTGTTCCAGCCGTTCTTCAGCACGAAGTCGGAAGGCATGGGCATGGGCCTCAACATCTGCCGCTCGATCGTCGAGTTCCACCACGGACGCCTCACCGTAGAGGAAAACCCCGAGGGCGGCACGATCTTCCGCTTCACGCTGCCGCTTGCCCGTGAGCAGGCGGTCAACGACAATCCGCCCGCCTGAACTGGAGCCGAACGTGACTGAAAACGCTGAATCGCTGGGTGTGGTGTACGTGGTCGACGACGACGACGCGGTGCGCGACTCGCTGCAATGGCTGCTCGAGGCCAGCCGCTACCGGGTCTTCGGATTCGAGAGCGCCGAGAAATTCCTCGCAGGCTACGACCCCGCGGCCATCGCGGTGGCGATCCTCGACGTCCGCATGCCGGGCATGAGCGGACTCGAACTGCAGGAAGAGCTGATCGCCCGCAAGGCGACCTTCCCGATCATCTTCATCACCGGCCACGGCGACGTGCCGATGGCGGTGAACACGATGAAGAAGGGCGCCGTCGACTTCATCGAGAAGCCGTTCGACCAGGCGGCGCTGAAGGCGCTCGTCGACCGCCTGCTGATCGAAGCGCGCGAGAACGCGGCGGCCAACGAACGGCAGAAGCTGAGCGAGGCGCTGCTCGCCAAGCTCACGCCGCGCGAGGAGCAGGTGCTCGAGCGCATCGTCGCGGGGCGGCTCAACAAGCAGATCGCCGACGACCTCGGCATCTCCATCAAGACCGTCGAGGCGCACCGCGCCAACATCATGGACAAGGTCAACGCCAACACGGTGGCCGACCTGATGCGGATCGTGCTGTCCGGAGGCGGGCTCAAGCAGTCCTGAAGGAAGGAAGGCGCGTTCGGCCTTTCGGCCGCGTGACGTGGTCGCGGGGAGTGGCCGGTGGCGCTGCCCGCGCACCTGCGGAGGCGGTCGGCGCTTGCGCGCCGACTCCCCTGCGCTGCTCGACGAGGCCGGCGGCCAACGAGGGCCAACACACGGCACTCGCC
>JBFZCF010000089.1:0-8598 GCA_041308065.1 Burkholderiales bacterium | reverse complement strand
CCGTGCAGCTTCGAGTTCAGCTTGATCTGCAGGCGCAGGTCGTTGACCGAGTCGGCGTTGCGCAGCGCGTCTTCGTAGGAGATCTGCTCGCGCTCGTGCAGGTCGAACAGCGACTGGTCGAACGTGACCATGCCCTGCTCGCGCGAGCGCTTCATCACTTCCTTGATCTCCTGCACCTCGCCCTTGAAGATCAGGTCGGCGATCAGCGGACTGTTGATCAGCAGTTCGATCGCCGGTATGCGGCCCTTGCGGTCCTTGAACGGCAGCAGGCGCTGCGAAATCGTCGCCTTCAGGTTGAGCGAAAGGTCCATCAGCAGCTGCTGGCGACGCTCTTCCGGGAAGAAGTTGATGATGCGGTCGAGCGCCTGGTTGGTAGAGTTCGCGTGCAGCGTGCACATCACCAGGTGGCCGGTCTCGGCGAACGCGATCGCGTGCTCCATGGTCTCGCGCTCGCGCACCTCGCCGATCAGGATGACATCTGGCGCCTGGCGCAGCGTGTTCTTGAGCGCAACCTGCCAGCTCTCGCAGTCGACCCCGACCTCGCGCTGGGTGATGATGCAGTTCTTGTGCGGGTGCACGTACTCGATCGGGTCCTCGATCGTGATGATGTGCCCGTGGCTGTTCTCGTTGCGGTAGCCGACCATCGCCGCGAGCGTGGTCGACTTGCCAGAGCCGGTCGCGCCGACGACGATGACGATGCCGCGCTTGGACATCGCCAGCTCGTTCATCACCGACGGCAGGTTCAGCTCTTCGGTGGTCGGGATGTGGTCCGCGATCGTCCGGAAGACGATCCCGACCTTGCCCTGCTGCACGAACGCCGACACCCGGAACCGACCGATGCCGGTGGGGCTGATGGCGAAGTTGCATTCCTTCGACTTCTCGAACTCGGCCGCCTGGCGGTCGTTCATGATCGAGCGCACGAGTTCCGCCGTGTGCTGCGCCGTCAGCGGCTGGTTCGATACCGGGAGGACGCGGCCGTCGATCTTGAAGGCGGGCGGGAATTCGGACGTCAGGAACAGGTCCGAGCCCTTCTTGCTGATCAGCAGGCGCAGCAGGTCGTGTACGAATCGTGTGGCCTGGTCTCTTTCCATGGTCGGCTCTCGCTCCCGGGTTATCCGACGAACGCGTCGGGCGACTTGGCGTACTGCCTTGCTTCGCCGAGCGACACGACGTTGCGGCGGACGAGGTCGAGCAGGTTCTGGTCGAGCGTCTGCATGCCGAACTGGCTGCCCGTCTGGATCATCGAGTACATCTGCGCCACCTTGTTTTCGCGGATCAGGTTCCGGATGGCCGGAGTCCCGACCAGGATCTCGTGCGCGGCCACGCGCCCGCTGCCGTCCTTGAGCTTCATCAGCGTCTGCGAGATCACCGCGACGACGGACTCCGACAGCATCGCCCGCACCATCTCCTTCTCCGCCGCCGGGAAGACGTCGACGATCCGGTCGATGGTCTTGGCGGCCGACGAGGTGTGCAAGGTACCGAAGACGAGGTGGCCGGTTTCCGCGGCCGTCATCGCGAGGCGGATCGTCTCCAGGTCGCGCAGCTCGCCGACCAGGATCACGTCGGGGTCCTCGCGCAGCGCCGAACGCAGCGCATTGGCGAAGCTCAGCGTGTGGGGACCGACCTCGCGCTGGTTGATCACGCACTTGCGGCTCTCGTGAACGAACTCGATCGGGTCCTCGATCGTCAGCACGTGCCCGTACAGGTTGTTGTTCACGTGGTCGACCATCGCGGCAAGCGTCGTCGACTTGCCGGACCCGGTCGGGCCCGTCACCAGCACCAGGCCACGCGGTTTCGACGAGAAGTCGGCGAACTGGCGCGGGCAATTCAACTCTTCAAGCGACAGCACCCTCGACGGAATCGTCCGCAGGACGGCGGCCGCCCCGCGGTCCTGGTTGAAGGCGTTGACGCGGAAGCGGGCCAGCCCCGGAAGATCGAACGAGAAGTCGACCTCGAGGTTCTCGTCGTAGTGCTTGCGCTGCGAGTCGTTCATGATGTCGTAGATCATTCCGTGCACGTCCTTGTGTTCCAGGGGCGGCAGGTTGATCCGGCGGACATCGCCGTGGACGCGAATCATCGGCGGGAGGCCGGCCGACAGGTGCAGGTCGGACGCCTTGTTTTTGACGGAGAATGCGAGCAGTTCTGAGATGTCCATGCGGGTGGCCGATGAGGCGTCTCGAAGAGGAACGATTCCCCTTCGCCGAGTGACGGGATGACCAAGAGTAACGCGGGCGCCTGCCCGGCTGATCCCGCAAAAAAGCTAGAAAAGACAAGTGTCTAGCCGTCTTTGCTGACGATCATGTGGAATTCCGTGGATAGCTTCCAGGCGCGGTTGCAGGCGGTGATGGAACGCATCGCCACGGCCGCACGGGCCGCCGGACGCGATCCGGCGAGCGTGGCGCTCGTCGCCGTGAGCAAGACCTTCCCGGCCGATGCGGTGGCTGCGGTGCACGCGGCCGGACAGGCTGCGTTCGGCGAGAACTACGTCCAGGAAGCGGTCGACAAGATCGAGGCACTACGAGCGCGGCGCGCCGAACTGCAGTGGCACTTCATCGGGCCGATCCAGAGCAACAAGACGCGCCCCATCGCGGAGCAGTTCGACTGGGTGCAGTCGATCGACCGGCTGAAGGTCGCGCAGCGCCTGTCCGAGCAACGGCCGCCGGACCTGGCTCCCTTGAACGTGCTGCTGCAGGTGAACATCAGCGGCGAAGGGTCGAAGAGCGGCGTTGCGCCGGCCGACATCGAGACACTGGCGCGGGCCGTCGGCCAGCTGCCGCGGCTGAAGCTGCGGGGCCTGATGGCGATCCCGGAGCCTGAGGACGACGCAACGCGCCAGCGCGCGCCGCTGGCGGCGATGCAGGCCCTGTTCGCTCGCCTGCGCGCCGCCGGTTTCGACATCGACACCCTGTCGATGGGCATGTCTGCCGATCTGGAGTCCGCCGTGCTCGAGGGGTCGACCATGGTCAGGATAGGAACAGCCATCTTCGGCGAACGGGAACGAAAGCCACAATGAAGATCGCATTCATCGGCGGCGGCAACATGGCCGCGGCACTGATCGGCGGCATGAACCGGGCCGGGCTCGCCTGCTCGATCGCCGTCCTGGAGATCGATGCGGCGCGCCGCAGGCAACTCGAGGATCAACACGGGGTGACTGCGCACGACGCGGCAGGCGCCTGGCTCGGGGACTGCGCGGCCGTCGTGCTGGCCGTCAAGCCGCAGCAGATGCGCGACGTGGTCGACGCCATCCGGCCGTTCCTCGCGCGGCCGCTCGTGCTGTCTATCGCGGCCGGCGTTCGCGCCAGCACGCTGGCGCGCTGGCTCGGTTCGGACATCATCGTGCGCACGATGCCGAACACGCCCGCACTGATCGGCGCGGGCATCACCGGGGCGGCCGCCCTGGCTGGCGTCAGCAGCGAGCAGCGTGCCCTTGCAGGAAAGATCCTCGCGGCGGTTGGGCAGGTCGTGTGGTTCGACGACGAGTCGCGCCTCGACCCGGTCACCGCGATCTCGGGCAGCGGCCCCGCCTACGTGTTCTACTTCATCGAGGCGATGCAGCAGGCGGCGCGCGACATGGGACTCGATGACGCGCAGGCGCGGGCCCTCGCGGTGCAGACGTTCGTCGGCGCGGCGCAGTTGGCGGCGGGCTCGCCCGAGCCGGTGTCGGTGCTGCGCGAGCGCGTGACGTCGAAAGGCGGCACGACCGCCGCGGCGCTCGCGAGTCTCGATGCACACGATGTGAAGAGCGCCATCGTCCAGGCGCTGCACGCTGCAAACGCCCGCGCGAAGGAACTCGGCGACGAACTCGACCGCTAGCGCATGTCAACGAAGCGCGTAGTCCGCCACGGTGCCCGCGAACACGACGAAGCCGACCCAGTTGTTGTGGCGAAACGCCTGGAAGCATCCTTCCCGCGTGCGCGCCCGGATCAGCAGGTAGTGATAGAGGGCGAAGCCGAAAGCGAGGCCGCAGCCCAGGTAGAAGGGCCAACCGGCGCCGATCGAGTGGCCGAGAAGGATGAGCAGCGACAGGTAGGCGCCATAGCAGGCCATCACCACGGCGACGTCCGCCCGGCCGAAGAAGATCGCGGAGGACTTGATGCCGACCCTCAGGTCATCGTCGCGATCGACCATCGCGTACTCGGTGTCGTACGCCACCACCCAGAAGTTGTTCGCGAGGAACAGCCACCACCCGATCGCCGGCACCTGTCCCTGGATGGCCGCGAACGCCATCGGGATGCCGAAGGAGAACGCGATGCCGAGATAGAGTTGCGGCACCGGGAAGAAGCGCTTGAACAGCGGGTACGTGGCGGCGATCGCCACGGCGGCGACCGCAAGCCGCATCGCGGCATCGTTGAGGAAGAGCAGCAGCAGCGCGGACAACCCCGCCAGCAGCGTGGCCACCGCCACCGCCTCGCGCGGACTGACGAGGCCTTGCGCCACCACGCGCTGGGCCGTGCGCTTCACCTGCGCGTCGTAGCGGAAGTCGGCCGCATCGTTGATCGCGCAGCCCGCCGACCGCATCAGGAACGTGCCGATGACGAAGACCGCGATCAGGCCGGCCCCCGGCCGGCCCGACGAGGCAATCCACAGCGCGGTGAGCGTGGGCCAGAGCAGCAGCAGCGAGCCGACCGGCTTGTCGAGCCGCAGGAGGCTCGCGTAAAGCGCGAGGCGGCCGGGAGCGGCGACGGAGGAGGACACGGAACGGGCCATCTTTTGCGCGGCGAACGCAGCGCGGTTATCGTAACAGGCTGGTCATCGTCAGAATCGACAATCGAAGTTCAACCCAGGAGAACACGATGCTCCGCAGGACCCTGATTTCCGCCGCGCTGGCCACCACGCTGGCCATCGGCATTTCCTCACCCGCGCAGGCGCAGACCGAGATCCAGTGGTGGCACGCGATGGGCGGCGCGCTCGGCGAGTGGGTGAACGACCTCGCGAGGGGCTTCAACGAGAGCCAGAAGGAATACAAGGTCGTGCCGGTGTACAAGGGCACGTACACGGAGTCGATGACGGCCGCGATCGCCGCGTACCGTGCCGGCAACGCGCCGCACATCCTGCAGGTGTTCGAGGTCGGAACTGCGACGATGATGGCGTCCAAGGGCGCCATCAAGCCGGTCGGCGAAGTGATGAAGCAGGCCGGCTACAAGTTCGACCCCTCCGTGTACATCCCCGCAGTGGTCGGCTACTACACCGCGCCGAACGGCGAAATGCTGTCGATGCCGTTCAACAGCTCGACCACGGTGTTTCACTACAACAAGGACGCGTTCAAGGCGGCCGGCATCGATCCGGACAAGCCGCCGAAGACCTGGCCGGAAGTCGCGCTTGCGGCGGCGAAGCTGAAGGCGTCCGGGCACAAGTGTCCGTTCACGACCAGCTGGATCAGCTGGACGCAGCTCGAGAGCTTCTCGGCCTGGCATGACACGCTGTTCGCCACCCAGAACAACGGCTTCGGCGGCATGAACGCGCGGCTCGTGGTCAATTCGCCGCTGCACGCGCGCCACATGGAGAACCTGGCGAACATGTCCAAGCAGGGACTGTTCATCTACAAGGGCCGCGACAATGCGGCAGACGCGACCTTCCCGTCCGGCGAGTGCGCGATGATGACCGGCTCGTCCGGCCTGCAGGGCTCGATCAAGCGCAATGCCAAGTTCGCCGCCGGCCTGTCGACGCTGCCGTACTACCCGGACGTTTCGGGCGCGCCGCAGAACACGGTCATCGGCGGCGCGAGCCTGTGGGTGATGTCGGGCAAGAAGCCGGCCGAGTACAAGGGCGTGGCCGAGTTCTTCAACTACATCAACAAGCCGGATGTCCAGGCCGCGAGTCACCAGCGCACCGGCTACCTGCCGATCACGATGGCCGCGTTCGATCTGACCGAGAAGTCCGGCTTCTACAAGAAGAACCCGGGCGCGGACGTCCCGGTCACACAGATGATCCGCAAGACCACCGACAGGTCGCGCGGCATCCGCCTCGGCAACTTCGTCCAGGTCCGCACGATCGCCGACGAGGAGCTTGAGCAGGTGTGGTCGGGCAAGAAGGCGCCGAAGGAGGCGCTCGACGCCATCGTCAAGCGGGGCAACGAGCAGCTCGAGCGGTTCCAGAAAGCCAACAAGTAGGACAGGAGCGAGGCCGACGGCGTCCGCGCGGGCCGACCGCCCGTCCGGATGCCGTCTTCGCAACGCCTGCCGCAAGCGGCCGCCGTTGCGGTTCCGCACACGCGATCGGCGGAAACCGTCTAGCATCCGCGGCCAATGGAAAAGCGCGTCCGCTTCCGTTCGCTGACCCTCCCCTGGCTGCTGCTTGCTCCGCAGCTCGCCGTCATCATCGTCTTCTTCTTCTGGCCGGCCGGCCAGGCGCTGCTGCAATCCGTGCAGATGCAGGACGCCTTCGGCACGTCGACCGAGTTCGTCGGCCTCGAGAACTTCCAGCGCCTGTTCGCCGACGAGCTTTACATCGAGTCGTTCCGCACCACGGCCGTGTTCTCGATCCTCGTCGCCGTCTGCGGCATCGGGATCGCGCTGCTGCTCGCGGTATTCGCCGACCGCGTGGTGCGCGGCGCGTCGGTCTACAAGACGTTGATGGTCTGGCCGTACGCGGTCGCCGCGGCCGTGGCCGGGGTGCTGTGGCTCTTCATGTTCGCGCCGTCGATCGGCATGGTGTCTTTCTGGCTGCGCGCCGCCGGATTCGACTGGAACCACCTGCTGAACCCGAACCACGCGATGGCGCTGATCGTGATGGCGGCGGTGTGGAAGCAGATCAGCTACAACTTCCTGTTCTTCCTTGCCGGGATGCAGTCGATCCCCAAGTCGCTGATCGAGGCGGCGGCCATCGACGGCGCGGGCCCCTGGCGCCGCTTCTGGTCGATCGTGTTCCCGCTGCTGTCGCCCGTCACGTTCTTCCTGCTCGTCATCAACATCGTCTACGCGTTCTTCGAGACCTTCGCGATCGTCGACGCCGCCACGCAGGGCGGTCCGGGCAAGGCGACCTCGATCCTGGTCTACAAGGTCTACTACGACGGCTTCAAGGGCATGGACCTCGGCTCGTCGGCCGCGCAGTCGGTCGTGCTGATGGCGATCGTCATCGCGCTGACGGTCGCGCAGTTCCGCTACATCGAGAAGAAGGTGCAGTACTCATGATGGCGCGCCGCTGATGGTCGAGCGCCGGCCCGGGCTGGACCTGCTGACGCACCTCGTGCTGACCATCGGGGTGCTGATCGTCGCCTTCCCCGTCTACGTGACCTTCGTGGCATCGACGCAGACGGCCGAAGCGATCGTGCAGGCGCCGATGTCGCTGGTGCCGGGCGACCGACTCTGGCACAACTACTCGGCCGTGCTCACGGGTTCCGAAGGGGGCCCGGGCTCGTCGGCGCCGGTGGGCCGCATGATGTGGGTGAGCCTGGTCAGCGCGCTGACCATCGCCCTCGGCAAGATCGCCATCTCGCTGCTGTCGGCGTTCGCAATCGTCTACTTCCGCTTCCCGTTCAGGAACTTCTTCTTCTGGTCGATCTTCGTGACGCTGATGCTGCCGGTGGAAGTGCGCATTGCGCCGACCTACCAGGTCGTGTCGGACCTCGGGATGCTGAACACCTACGCCGGCCTGACGGTGCCGTTGATCGCCTCGGCGACCGCGACCTTCCTGTTCCGCCAGTTCTTCCTGACCGTGCCCGACGAACTGGCCGAGGCGGCGCGCATGGACGGCGCCGGACCGATGCGCTTCTTCTGGGACGTTCTTCTGCCGCTGTCGCGCACGTCGATCGCGGCGCTGTTCGTGATCCAGTTCATCTATGGCTGGAACCAGTACCTGTGGCCTCTGCTCGTCACGACCGACGAGAACATGTATCCGGTTGTGATGGGAATCAAGCGGATGATCGCCGGCGGCGATGCGGTCAACGAGTGGAACCTCGTGATGGCCACCGCAATCCTCGCGATGCTGCCTCCGGCTGCGGTCGTGCTGCTGATGCAGAAGTGGTTCGTCAAGGGCCTGGTCGAGACCGAGAAATAGAAGAACGAGAACAGAGCAGATGGCGTCGATCGAGTTTTCCGAGGTGCGCAAGACCTACGGCACCAACCAGGTGGTGCACGGCGTCAGCCTGAAGGTGGACGACGGCGAGTTCGTCGTGCTGGTCGGCCCGTCCGGGTGCGGCAAGTCCACGCTGCTGCGGATGGTCGCGGGGCTCGAGGAGATCACCAGCGGCTCGATCCGCATCGGCGATCGCGTCGTCAACGACCTGGAGCCCAAGGACCGCGACTGCGCGATGGTGTTCCAGAACTACGCGCTCTACCCGCACATGAGCGTGTACGACAACATGGCGTACGGGCTGAAGATCCGCAAGTTCCCCAAGGCGGACATCGACAAGCGCGTGAACGCCGCCGCCGCGATCCTTGAACTCGACGGCTTCCTCAAGAGAAAGCCGCGCGAGCTCTCCGGCGGCCAGCGCCAGCGCGTGGCGATGGGGCGCGCGATCGTCCGCGAGCCCGCCGTGTTCCTGTTCGACGAGCCGCTGTCGAACCTGGATGCCAAGCTGCGCGTGCAGACGCGGCTCGAGATCCAGAAGCTGCACCGCCGGCTGCGCACGACGAGCCTGTACGTCACCCACGACCAGGT
>JBFZCF010000088.1:0-8617 GCA_041308065.1 Burkholderiales bacterium | reverse complement strand
CCCGGCCCCCGTGCCCGAACCGGCGCCGGTGGCCGTGGCCGCCCAGACGGCGTCGACGCCGGCGACCGGCGCGGCCGCCGACGCGCGGTCCTTCAGCGAGCAGCTGGCCCAGTCGCCCAACGCGTTCGCAACGGCCGACCGGGAAGTGTCGATCCTGTTCGCGCTCGCGGCGCCGCGGGTGATCCTGTTCGGCAACCTCCTGGCTCCGGAGGAGTGTGACGAGCTGATCGAGCTGTCGCGCGGCAAGCTGGCGCGGTCGAGCGTGGTGAACGCGGCCACGGGCAGCTATGACGTGCACCCGCATCGAACGAGCGCGGGCACCCACTTCGCGCGCGGCGAGAACGAGCTGATCAGGCGCATCGAGGCGCGCATCGCGGACCTCGTGCAGCTTCCCGTCGAGCGCGGCGAGCCGCTGCAGATCCTGCACTACCAGCCGGGCGGCGAGTACAAGCCGCACTTCGACTACTTCGATCCGGCGCTGCCGGGCAACGAGGCCGTGCTGAAGCAAGGGGGCCAGCGCATCGCCACCCTGGTGATGTACCTCAACGACGTGGAGGCCGGCGGCTCGACGGTCTTCCCCGAGGTCGGGCTCGACGTGTTGCCGCGCCGGGGCCACGCCGTGTACTTCGCCTACACGACCGAGGAGGGCCAGCTCGACAAGCGCTCGCTGCACGGTGGCAGTCCGGTCAGCGCCGGCGAGAAGTGGATCGCGACGAAGTGGTTCCGGCAGCGCGCCTACGGCGGCCCCGGCGCCTGATCGCGCCGGCGAAGGCGAGCGCGAAAAAAAAGCCGCGACCGAAGTCGCGGCTTTCTTTGGTGAAACCAGGCCTTACATCGGCTTGATCTGCGAGGCCTGCGGGCCTTTCGGGCCCTGCTTGACCACGAACTCCACCGCCTGGTTCTCCTGCAGCGTCTTGAACCCGCTGCCGACGATCTCGCTGTAATGCGCGAACAGGTCAGCGCCGCCGCCGTCCGGGGTGATGAAACCAAAACCCTTGGACTCGTTGAACCACTTCACTTTGCCAGTAGCCATGTTGTTACGTTTCCTTGTTGGATTGCGCGGAAGTCACATGACGTCCGTCGCTGCGCAAGCGGATCAAGCAACGTAACCCGGGAGAGATCAAAGGCCACTGGCACCGAAGCGCCAGCGCAAAGATGAGCCGAAGGAATACAAAACTTGAAGCGAATGCAGCGTGGAGACTACGCAATCGGCGCCGATTTGTCGAGTCGGAACCGGCCCGCCAATGCCGCCCGACTCGTTGGGTAAGATGCCGCTCGATGGTGGGGGTCGACCGGCCGGCAGAACCGGCGCCCGCGAACAACAGTCCCGGCCGACCGGCGCCGGGCAGGGGAACTTGCATGCGCGCAGTGTGGAAAGGGGCGGGCTCCGGCATCGCCGCGGTGGCCCTGGCCGCCGGGTTGGCTGGCTGCGGGGACACGAAGGATGCCGCCAAGGCGCCGCCTCCGCCCCCGGAAGTCCAGGTCGTCAAGGCGCGCAGCGAGACCGTTGCCGTCCGCCGGGAGTACGTCGGCAACGTCACGGCGTACCGCTCGGTGCAGGTGCGGGCACGGGTCGAAGGCATCCTCGAGAAGCGGCACTTCGTCGAGGGCAGCGACGTCAAGCCCGGTCAGCTGCTGTACACGATCGATCCGCTGAACTACGAAGCGCAATTGCGCGACGCCGAGGCCGACCTCGCGCGCGCCGAAGCGCAGTTCGCCAATGCGCGGACGAAGGAGTCCCGCTACGCCCCGCTGGTCAAGGAAGAGGCCGTCAGCCGGCAGGACTACGACGATGCCGTCACCCAGATGCAGAGCGCGGAGGCGCAGGTCAAGTCGGCACGCTCGACGCTGGATCGGGCGAAGCTGAACCTCGGCTACACGAGGGTGGTCGCCACCGAGTCGGGGCGCATCGGCATGTCGCAGGTGCCGGAAGGCGCGCTGGTCGGCAAGGGCGAGCCGACCCTGCTCGCGACAATCGACAAGCTCGATCCGATCTACGTCACGTTCACGATTCCGGATCGTGACGCGCTCGACTTCCGCCGCGCTCTGGACAGCGGGGAGATCAAGGAAGCGAAGGGCGACACGGCGCGCTTCGTCCTGCCCGACGGGTCCGACTACAAGCAGGCCGGGCGCATCGACTTCGCCGACACGCAGATCAACCGCGACACCGGAACCGTCACGCTCCGGGCCGTGCTGCCGAACGCCAGCCCGAGGCTGCAGCCCGGCATGTACATCCGCGTGCACCTGACCGCGGGCGAGCGTCCGAACACCGTGCTGATCCCGCAGCGCGCGGTCGTGAAGGTGCCCAACGGGCACGTGGCCTACGTCGTTGGCGCGGAGAACAGGATCGAGCGCCGCGACCTCGTCGTCGGCGAGTGGATCAAGGACGACTGGGTGATCGAGAAGGGGCTGGTGGCGGGCGACATGGTGGTCGTCGACGGCATCCAGCGGATCCAGCCCGGCATGACCGTGCGCCCGTCGCCATACCAGCCGAAGCCGGCCGGCGCGCCCGCCGCGCCGCCCGCCCCCGCCAAGAAGTAGGGGGAGCGCATGCAATTCTTCGTCGACCGCCCGGTCTTCGCGACCGTCATCGCTTTCATCATCTCGCTGGTCGGCCTGATCGCGATCCCCCAGCTGGCGGTCGAGCAGTACCCGAACGTCGCGCCGCCACAGGTCGCTGTGACGGCGACCTATCCCGGCGCCTCGCCCGAGCTGCTGGAGAACGTCGTCGCCGCGCCGCTGGAACGCGAGATGAACGGCGTCAGCGGCCTGCTGTACATGGAGTCGACGTCGTCCTCGTCGGGCCTGATGCAGCTCAAGGTGGTGTTCGAGCCCGGCACCGACCTCGACCTCGCGACGGTGGAGGTCAACAACCGCGTGAAGCGGGTCGAGCCGCTGCTGCCGCAGGTCGTGCTGGAGAACGGCGTGCGGGTCGACAAGACGAATCCCGCGCTGCTGCTGATCGTCACGATGCAGAGCAGGACCGGGCAGTTCGACGCCGAGTACCTGTCGAACCTCGCCAACAGCAGCGTCCTGCCGGAGATCAAGCGGATCGGCGGCGTCGGCGACGTCACGCTGTTCGGATATCCGTACGCGATGCGCATCTGGCTGAATCCGGACCAGCTGGCGCAGTACCGCCTCACGGTCGCCGACGTCTCGAACGCGATCCGCGAGCAGAACCAGAACTACGCGGTCGGCGAGATCGGCACGACGCCTTCGCCGCGCGGGCAGGTGCTGACCTTTCCGGTGCAGACGACCGGCACGCTGGTCGATCCTTCGCAGTTTGCCGACATCATCGTGCGGGCGGCGCCGGACGGCTCGGTGGTGCGCGTGCGCGACGTCGCGCGCGTGGAACTCGGGTCCGAGGACTACCAGATCAGCCTGCGGCTCAACGGCCAGCCCGCGACCGGCCTGGGCATCTACCTGCGTCCGGGCGGCAACGCGCTCGCCACCGCGGACCAGGTGCGCGCCAGGATGCAGGAACTGTCGGCGAGCTTCCCGAGCGACGTGGAGTGGCGCGTGCCGTACGACACGACGGTGTTCGTCAACGCGTCGATCGAACTGGTGGTGCACACGTTCATCGAGGCGTTCGTGCTCGTGCTGATCGTCGTGTACCTGTTCCTCGGCAGCTTCCGGGCGACGATCATCCCGATGCTGGCCATCCCGGTGTCGCTGGTCGGCACGATGGCCGGCCTGCTGCTGATGGGGTTCTCGATCAACATGCTGACGCTGTTCGGCCTCGTGCTGGCGATCGGCATCGTGGTCGACGACGCGATCGTGGTGGTCGAGGCGGTCGAGAAGATCATGCACGACAAGGGACTCGATCCGCGTGCCGCCGCGCGCGAGGCGATGAAGGGCATCGGCGGCGCCATCGTCGGCGTGACCGCGGTGATCTGCGCGGTGTTCGTGCCGGTGGCCTTCCTCGGCGGCGTCACCGGCACGCTGTACAAGCAGTTCGCGATCACGATCACCATCTCCACGCTGCTGTCCGCGGTCACCGCGCTGACGCTGACGCCGGCGCTGTGCGCGCTGATCCTCAAGCCCGGCATGCGCAAGCCGAAGCCGATCCTGGCCTTCGACCGGTTCTTCGAGAAGGTCACGGAACGGTATGTTGCCGGTGTCGCCGTCCTGATCAAGCGCGCGCTGCGCGCGGCAGTTCTCTACGCAGTCATCATCGCCGGGCTCGTGTTCCTCTTCAGGACGATCCCGGGCGGCTTCGTTCCCGAGGAGGACAAGGGCACGATGATGGTGGCGATCGACCTGCCATCCGGCGCCTCGCAGGAGCGCGTGCTCGAGGTCATGAAGCAGGCCGAGGCGATCATCAAGCAGGAGCCGGCCGTGGCCGACGTGATCAGCATCCTCGGCTTCTCGATCTTCTACCGGTATGCCAACCAGGGCTTCATGTACGTGACCCTGAAGGACTGGTCGGAGCGGCCCGAGCGGGAGAACCATGCGCTGGCGCTGATCGCGCGCACCAACGCGAAGCTCGCGCAGATCCAGGAGGCGCGCGTCTTCGCCCTGAACGAACCGCCGATCTCCGGCCTCGGTTCGATCGCCGGATTCGACTACCGCCTGGTCGCGCTCGACGGCGATCGCGAGAAGCTGAACCAGACGGCGGCGGCCGTGGTCCAGGCGGCCCGCCAGGACGAGCGGCTCTCCGCCGTGCGCAGCGTGGCGGCGCCCGACGTGCAGACGCTGTTCATCGACGTCGATCGCAACAAGGCGAAGTCGCTCGGCGTGCCGCTCGCGGACGTGTACCAGACGATCGGCGCCATGCTCGGCTCGGCCTTCGTCAACCAGTTCACCGCGTTCGGCACCAACCTGAAGGTCAAGCTGCAGTCGGAGCAGGTGTTCCGGTCCGACCCGGCCTACCTGTCGCGCTTCTACGTGCGCAACGGCAAGGGCGACATGGTGCCGCTGCCGGTGGTGGCCGCTTCCGAGTTTCGCTCGGCGCCGATCGCGCTGACCCGCTTCAATGGCTACCCGTCGGTGCAGATCAACGGTGTCAGCGCGCCCGGCCGGAGTTCCGGCGAGGCGCTGCAGGCGATGGAAGCCATCTCCGCCGAGAAGCTGCCGCAGGGGCTGGCGTTCCAGTGGTCCGGCCAGTCGCTGCAGGAGAAGATCTCCGGCGGCCAGGCCGGCTTCATCTTCCTGCTGTCGTTCATCTTCGTGTTCCTGTTCCTCGCAGCGCTGTACGAGAGCTGGACGCTGCCGGTGGCCGTGTTCCTGATCGTGCCGATCGGCATCCTCGGGGCGCTGATCGCGCTCTTCCTGCGCGGCACGCCGAACGACGTCTTCTTCCAGGTGTCGCTGATCACGCTCGTAGGCCTCGCGGGCAAGAACGGCATCCTGATCGTCGAGTTCGCGAAGCAGCGCTTCGAGGAGGGCCTGAGCGTGATCGACGCCGCGCTCGAGGCCGCGAGGCTGCGGCTGCGGCCGATCGTGATGACCTCGCTCGCCTTCATCCTCGGCGTCATTCCGCTGGTGACGGCGAGCGGCGCCGGCGCGGCCACCCAGCACTCGGTCGGCACCGGCATCCTCGGCGGCATGCTCGCCGCGACGCTGATCGGCGTCTTCTTCACTCCGCTGTTCTACTGGGCGGCGATGACCTACCTCGGAGGCGCCGGGAAGGCGAAGGGCGCGGCACCAGCGAAGCCGGCGCCGAGCCACGGTGCACCGGCCAGCGCGGGCGTGCACAAGGAGCACGGCGAATGAGGCGCGTCCTGCTGCTCGCGGCGGTTCTTGGCGCGATGGCCGTCGCGGGGTGTTCGTCGACGTCGACCGACGCGCGGTCCACCGTCGATGTGCCGTCCCAGTGGCGGACCGCGGCGGAGCAGGACAGGACGCATGCCGACCTGCCGTGGGGCGACCTCTTCCGCACGCCGGACCTCGAAGTGCTGGTGCGCGAGGCGCTCGCGAACAACTCGGACCTGCGGATCGCGGCGGAGCGCGTGGAACTGGCGCGCGCGCAGTACGGCTTCGAGCGCTCTGCCTTGTTCCCCGCCGTGCTGGGCGACGCGGCGTATACGCGGGGCAGGCAACCGTCCGTCGGTCCCGAGAACGTCATCGTGGAGTCGAGCTCGCTTGGGCTGGCCGTGCCGACCTGGGAAATCGACCTGTGGGGACGCGTGCGCAGTTCGACCGAGGCGGCGCGCCGCCAGTTGCTGGCCTCCGACGAGACGCGGCGCGCGCTGTACGTCAGCCTGATCGGCGAGGTGGCGCGGGGCTACCTGACGCTGCTCGATCTCGACTACCAGCTCGAAGTCGCCCGGCGCACGCTGGAGACCCGGCGCGAGTCGCTGCGCGTCGTGAAAGCCCGGTTCGAGGGCGGCATCACCTCGGCGAGCGACCTGCGGCAAGCCGAATCCAACTACGCGGGCGCCGAGGCGGCCATCGCCTTGCTTCAGCGCTCGCGCTCGCAGGCGGAGAACGGCTTGTCGATCCTGGTGGGGCGCAACCCCGGCCCGGTGCTGCGGGCGACCGGGATCAATGCGATGGCGACGCCCCCGCGCCTGCCGGCCGGCATGCCGTCCGACCTGCTGCAGCGACGGCCGGACGTGCTGGCCGCCGAGCAGCAGCTGCTGTCGGCGGACGCCAGCATCGACGCGGCGCGCAAGGCCTACTTCCCGGTGATCTCGCTGACGGGCTTTCTCGGGTTCGCGAGTCCCGCGCTGAAGGACCTGTTCGACGACGGCCGCTCGGCGTGGTCGGTGTCTCCCGCGATCACGCTGCCGATCTTCACGGCCGGGCGGTTGAGCGCGAATGTCGAGGCGGCCGAGGCGCAGCAGCGCATCGCAGTCGAGCAGTACCGCAAGACGGTGCGCACGGCGTTCCGGGAAGTCGATGACGCGCTGGTGGCCTACCAGCGGTACCTCGAGCAGCGCGAAGCCCTCGGCCGCGTGGTCAAGGCCAACCGCGAGCGGGAGCGGCTCGCCGACCTGCGCTACCGCAATGGCCTTACGATCTTCGTCGAGGTGCTGCTCGCGCAGCAGCAGACCTTCGAGTCCGAGCTGCAGCTGTCACAGGCCAACCGCGGCGTGTACGAGTCGGTCGTGAACCTGTACACGGCGCTGGGCGGCGGATGGCAGCCGGACGGGCCGGGGGCGGCCGCCACGCGGTGACGACCGGACCAGGCAGATCGGCGCCCTAGTTGCAGGAGACGAGGGACGCCGTTGCGTTCCCGGCAAGAGCCCCTGACGTGACGCCGACGGTCACGTTCGACGGGGCGCCGGGCCCGTTGGCCAGCTGATCGAACTTCAGGATGTACTGCTTCTCGTACAGGATCGAGGAGAGCTGGTTGTAGATGGTGGCCAGGTTCTGCGACGTGTTCGCTTCGTAGTAGAGACCGCCCGTATCGGCGGCCAGCTGTTCGAGCGCGGTCCGGTTGATCGATGCTCCGATGCCGATGGTGAAGACCGGGACGTTCTGGCTCGCCGCGCTGGCCGCGACTTCGGCCAGGGTTCTGACGGATGCGTTGTCCGTGCCGTCGGTCGCGACGATGACCGCCTTTCGAAGGGTCGGCCGCGCGGTCGCTTGCGCGGCCGTGTCCCCGACCGACTGGAACACGGCGTCGTACATCTTCGTCGCAGTGCCCTTGTCGAACGGCGCAGCGATCGCGGCGAGCAGCGCCGCCTTGTCGGACGTGAACGGCTGGGTGACCTCGACCTCGGAGCCGAACTTCACGACTTCACCGACATCGTCGGCCCGCTTGGCGTCGAAGTAGCTGGTGAAGGCGCTCTTCATGTCGCTGAACGCGACGGACTGGTTGGACAGGCTGCTGCTGAAGTCGAGCGCGGCGGCCGTGGCGATCGGTTGGTAGGTCTGTTCCGCGTAGGAAAGCGAAATCAGGGTCCTCGGGGTCGTCTGCTGCGTTACGGTGAAACTGGGGGCGAGCAGGCCCGTCACGGGATAGCCGCCCTGGTCCGTCACGGAAACGTAGGCCGTCACCTCGTTGGATCCGTTGATCGGGCAGGCCGACTGGATCTGGTTGATCCGGACGGTAAGCGCGGCCACTGGCTCGGATGCGCCCACGATCGGGACGGCGGTCGACGGCGCGATGGGGTCGTTCGAAGCGATCTGCAGCGACGCCGTGAAAGTCCCGGTGCTCGCCGGCGCGAACGCGACTTCGACCGTGCACTGGTCCCCGGCCGCGATCGTCGCCGACGCCGAACCGCACGGCTTCGATCCACCGCCGAGCCTCAGGGAGAAGCTCGGGGACGCGCCCGCGGCCAGCGCGATGCTGGAGACCTGCAGCGAAGCGTTGCCGGTGTTCCGGACGGTCAATTCGAGGGGTGCGGGCACGTTGCTCGACGTCACCTTGCCGAAGTCGTACGTCGCCGGAAGTACTTGCTGAACCGGACGCGCCACGGGACCGCTCGGTGGAGGCGGGGGTGGAAGGCTCGGCGCGGGAGCATCAGGGCCGCCCCCGGTGCATCCCACTGCAAGCAGGGTCGTCAAACTGAACGCAACGATCTGGAGCTTCATCTTCACTGTCCTTCGGGCGCTGCGGATCGCCTCGGGTCCGCTCAGGCTCTCGGTTGAAACGATTGCTTTCGCGGCGCGCGAACGGACTCTGCGTTGCCGCAACTCACCTCGAATGTACGGGAGGAAAACAGCG
>JBFZCF010000087.1:0-8637 GCA_041308065.1 Burkholderiales bacterium | reverse complement strand
TCGCGGCTCGTCCCATGCTCACCGTTGAACAGGCGCTGTCGCAGGTGCTCGCGAGCGCCGACGCGCTCGCGGACGTCGAGTCCATTCCCACGCTGCGGGCGTGCGGCCGCGTGCTTGCGACCGATGTCGTCTCGGCGATGCAGGTGCCGCCGATGGACAACTCGCAGATGGACGGCTACGCGGTACGCACGCTCGACGTGCCGGCCGCGCCGACGACGCTGCGCGTGACCCAGCGCATCGCCGCCGGGCACGTGGGCGCGCCGCTCGAGCCCGGCACGGCCGCCCGCATCTTCACCGGTGCGCCGGTGCCGCCTGGCGCCGATGCGATCGTGATGCAGGAAGCCTGCGTCGCGAACGGCGACAAGGTGACGATCAACGAGAAGCCGGCGGCAGGTGCGTGGGTTCGCCGGGCCGGGGTGGATGTCGAGGCGGGGCAGACCGTGCTCGCGGCCGGCACGCGGCTGCGGCCCCAGGACCTCGGGCTCGCCGCGTCGGTCGGCGTCGGCGACCTCACCGTGCGTCGCCGGATGCGGGTGGCGGTGTTCTTCACCGGCGATGAGCTCGTGATGCCGGGCGAGCCGCTGCCGCCGGGACGCATCTACAACTCCAACCGCTTCGTGCTGCGCGGGCTGCTGGAGAAGCTGGGCTGCGAGGTGCTCGATCTCGGCATCGTGCCGGACGACCGCCAGCGCACGCGCGCGGCCTTCGCCAGCGCCGCGGTCGGCGCCGACCTGATCATCACGTCGGGCGGCGTGTCGGTCGGCGAGGAGGACCACGTGAAGCCGGCCGTGGAGGCCGAAGGGCGGCTCGAGATGTGGCAGATCGCGATGAAGCCGGGCAAGCCGCTCGCGTTCGGTCACGTGCGCGACGTCCCGTTCATCGGCTTGCCGGGCAATCCGGTGTCGAGCTTCGTCACGTTCCTGCTGTTCGCGCGCCCCTTCATCCTGCGGCGGCAGGGCGTGCTCGACGTCGATGTGCGCGCGCTCGGGCTGCCCGTCGACTTCGACCTGCCGCAGGGCGACCGGCGCCGCGAGTTCCTGCGCGCGCGGATGAACGCGCGCGGCGCGCTCGAACTGTTCGGCAACCAGAACTCGGCCGTCCTCAACTCGGCGGTGTGGGCGGACGGCCTGATCGACAACCCGGCGGGGCAGTCGATCCGGCGTGGCGACGTCGTGCGTTTCCTGCCGTACTCGGAGCTGCTGTCGTGAAGGTGCGCGTGCTGTATTTCGCGGCACTGCGCGAGCGCGTGGGTCGGTCCGAGGAAACGGTCGACGTGCCGGACGACGTCAACCGGGTCGGAGAATTGCAGCGCTGGCTCGCTGCACGCGGTGAACCGTGGACGACCGCGTTCGCGGAGACGCGACGGGTGAGGGCGGCCGTCGACCAGTCGATGGCGAGCGAGGGCGCCGAATTGCACGAGAACGCCGAAGTCGCGTTCTTCCCTCCGGTCACCGGCGGCTGAGATGTCGGTCCGCGTCCAGCACGAGGACTTCGACGTCGGCGCCGAGATCGCGCGGCTGCGCGCAGGCAATCCGAAGGTGGGTGCCGTCGCGAGCTTCGTCGGGGTCGTGCGCGACCTGAACGAAGGCGCCGACATCGCGACGATGACGCTCGAGCACTATCCGGGCATGACCGAGAGCGCGCTGGCCGGCATCGTCGAGCAGGCGCGGGCGCGCTGGGACCTGTACGACGTGCTCGTGATCCATCGCATCGGCGAACTGCGGCCGACCGACCAGATCGTGCTGGTCGTGGCTGCGAGCGCGCATCGCGGCGACGCGTTCGCGGCGTGCGAGTTCGTGATGGACTACCTGAAGACCGAAGCCCCGTTCTGGAAGAAGGAGACGACGCCGGAAGGGACCCGCTGGGTCGATGCCCGCGACAGCGACAGCGCCGCGCGCGATCGCTGGGAGCCGAAGCCTTGATCACGGGCCGTGACGGGCCGGTGCTGGCGGCCCTGGCGGCGGTCGGCGTCGGCGCCGTGTTCGGTGCGTGGCTGCGATGGGGGCTCGCCTACTGGCTCAACCCGAAGCTCGAGCACCTGCCGCTGGGCACGCTGACGGCGAATCTCGTCGGCGGCTACCTGATCGGGATCGCGGTCGCCGTGTTCGCGGCCCATCCCGCCCTGTCGCCGTTCTGGCGCCTGCTGCTGGTCACCGGCTTCCTCGGTGGCCTGACGACGTTCTCGACGTTCTCGGCCGAGAATGTCGCGCTGCTGGCGAGCGGCGCCTGGGGCGGGGCGCTGCTGCACGCCGGCCTGCATCTCGCCGGATCGCTGGTCGCGACCGCGGTGGGGATCGCGAGCGTCCGGGCCTTCACCTGAGCGCGCTCGCCCTCAGGTTCGTTCGACGCAGCGCGTTTGACGCCAGCGAGGTTGGCTGGCTATATTGCTGACCGATTAGTCATTAACAACCTAGCGCCATGCCGCCCGCCCGACTTGCCCTTCCACTCATGGCGGCGCTGTCCTCCGTCCTGTGTCTCGCCGCGTGCTCGAACGACCCGGTCGCGAGCGAGGACGTGCGACCGGTCCGCACGCTGACGATCAGCCCGCGTGCCAGCAGCGCGGCGGTGGACTTCGCCGGCGAAGTCCGGCCGCGCGTCGAAACGCGCGCGGGTTTCCAGGTGGCCGGTCGCATGACGCAACGGCTCGTCGAAGTCGGCCAGGCGGTCAGGCAGGGCCAGCCGTTGGCGACGATCGATCCCCAGGACTACCGTCTTGCGGCCGAGGCCTCGGAGGCCGCCCGCACCTCGGCGCAGGTCGACCGTGATCAGCAGCGCGCCGACTACAAGCGCTTCGAGGACCTGCAGGCAAAGGGCTTCATCAGCCAGGCGGAACTCGATCGCCGCAAGGCGAGCCTCGATGCGGCCGAGGCGCGCTACGCGCAGACGGTGGCCAATGCGCGCGTCAGCGGCAACCAGGCCGGGTACGCAACGCTGCGCGCGCCGCACGACGCCGTCGTCACGGCGATCGACGCCGAAGTCGGGCAGGTCGTGGCCGCCGGCCAGTCGGTGATCCGCCTGGCGCAGACCGGCGAGAAGGAAGTCCTGATCGGCATTCCCGAGCAGCAGCTCGCCGCGCTGAAGGGCGCCAACGAGATCAGCGTCCGGTTGTGGTCCGGCGGTGGGCCGATCCGGGGCACGTTGCGCGAGCTGTCGCCCGTCGCCGATCCGGCCACACGGACCTTTCCCGCGCGCATCGGCCTGGTCAATCCGCCCGCCTCCGCGGCCCTCGGCATGACGGCGACGGTGTCGTTTTCCATTCCGCTCCCGGAGCCGGTCATCACGGTGCCGTTGCAGGCGCTCGTCGTCGAAGCGGGTGCGACGCATGCGTGGCGCTTCGACGCCGCCACGGGCACGGTGCGTCGCACGCGAGTGCGCGTGGGCAACGTCGCCGGCAACGAAGTCGTGGTGGCGGAGGGACTGCAGGCGGGCGACGTCGTCGTCACGGCCGGCGCGCACCAGCTGAAGGAGGGGCAGAAGGTCAAGCTGCTCTCGGAGGTCGGCACGCCGGCCGGCCCGGCGGGCACCACGACCGTGAAGCCCGAGGGCGCGAAGAAGACCTGACGTGCAGCGCAGCCGCTTCAACCTCTCCGCGTGGGCGCTGGAGCACCAGCCCCTGCTGCGCTACCTGATGGCGGTGCTGCTGATCGGGGGCGCGTTCGCGTTCGCCGCGCTCGGGCAGGACGAGGACCCGCCGTTCACGTTCCGCGCGATGGTGGTGCGCGCCTACTGGCCGGGCGCAACCGCCCAGCAGATGGCCGAGCAGGTGACCGACAAGATCGAGAAGAAGCTGCAGGAGACGCCGTACCTCGACAAGGTGCGCTCCTACAGCAAGCCCGGCGAGACGCTCGTCTTCGTGCTGCTGAAGGACTCGTCGCCGCCGCGCGAGATCAGCAACGTCTGGTACCAGGTGCGCAAGAAGGTCGGCGACATCCGCGGCCAGCTGCCGGCGGGCGTGCAGGGCCCGTTCTTCAACGACGAGTTCGGCGACGTCTACGGCGTGATGTTCGCCTTCTCGACCGACGGCTTCAGCTACCGGGAACTCAAGGACTACGTCGAGCGGGTGCGGCAGGACCTGCTGCGCGTGCCGAACGTCGCGAAGGTCGACCTGTTCGGCGTGCAGGACGAGAAGGTCTTCATCGAGATTTCGCACAAGCGGCTCGCGCAGCTCGGGCTCGACATCAACCAGCTCGCGCAGCAGCTCAACGCGCAGAACGCCGTCGAGGGCGCGGGCGTCGTCGTGCTGCCCACCGACAACGTGCAGGTCCGCGTCACCGGCGAGTTCCGCGCGGTCGAGGACCTGCGGCAGCTGCCGATCCGCGCCAACGGACTGACCTACAAGCTGGGAGACGTGGCGACGATCACGCGCGGCTACGTCGATCCGCCGCGGGACAAGATGCGCGCGGGTCGCGGCGGCGACATCGGCCGCGAGGTGATCGGGCTCGGCGTGACGATGGCCAGGGGCGGCGACATCATCGAGCTCGGCCGGGATCTCGCCGCGGCCGAGCGGCGCATCCAGGCGACGCTGCCGGTCGGCATCGACATGGCGAAGGTCGCCGACCAGCCGCGCGCGGTGTCGACCTCGGTGAACGAGTTCCTGCGCGTGCTGGCCGAGGCGCTCGTCATCGTGCTCGCCGTGTCCTTCGTCAGCCTCGGGCTTCACACCCGGCCGCTGCGCATCGACATGCGCCCGGGCCTGGTCGTCCTGCTGACGATCCCGCTGGTGCTGGCGATCACGTTCCTCGGCATGTGGGCGCTCGACATCAACCTGCACAAGATCTCGCTCGGCGCGCTGATCATCGCGCTCGGACTGCTGGTCGACGACGCCATCATCGCGGTCGAGATGATGGTGCGGAAGATGGAGGAGGGCTACGACCGGACGGCGGCCGTGACCTTCATGTATGAGTCGACCGCGTTCCCGATGCTGACCGGAACGCTGATCACGGCGGCGGGATTCCTGCCGATTGCGCTCGCGAAGTCGGCCGCCGGGGAGTACACGTTCTCGATCTTCGGCGTCACCGCGCTGGCGCTCGTGATCTCGTGGTTCGTCGCCGTGCTGTTCGTGCCGCTGCTCGGCGTGTGGCTGCTGAAGGCGCCGCCGAAAGGCGCCAGCGGCGAACCGCACGAACTGTTCAGCACGCCGTTCTATTCGCGCTTCCGGCGCACGGTCGACTGGTGCGTCGAGTGGCGCAAGACGGTCATCGCCGTCACCGTGGCCAGCCTGGCGCTGGGCATCGTCGGTTTCCGCTTCGTGGAGCAGCAGTTCTTCCCGGACTCGATCCGGCTGGAACTCGTCGTCAACCTGTGGCTGCCCGAGGGATCGAGCATCGAGGCGACCGAGCAGGAGACGAAGAAGTTCGAGCACTGGCTCGCGCAGCAGCCTGAGGTCGATCACTGGGTGAGCTACGTCGGCACTGGCGCGCCGCGGTTCTACCTGCCGCAGGATCAGCAGTTCAACAACACCAACCTCGCGGAGATCATCGTCACGCCGCGCTCGCTGCGCGAACGCAACGCCCTGCGCGTGCGGATGATCGAGCTGTTTCGCAACGATTTCCCGAACCTGCGCGGACGGGTCAAGCTGTTGCCGAACGGTCCGCCGGTGCCGTACCCGGTGCAGTTTCGCGTGCAGGGCACCGACGTGGCGACCGTGCGTTCGATCGCCGACCAGGTCAAGGACGTCGTGCGAGCCAACCCGAACACCGTGGGCGTGAACGACAACTGGAACGAGCAGGTGAAGTCGCTGAAGCTGACGCTCGACCAGGACAAGGCGCGCGCGCTCGGCGTGTCGAGCCAGGCGCTGGCAAAGGCGGCCCAGACGATCCTGTCGGGCACGACGGTGGCCCAGTTCCGGGAAGGCACCGAACTGATCGACATCGCGCTGCGGCAGCCGTTCGAGGAACGCGCCGTGATGTCGCGGCTCGCCGACGCGAACATCCCGACCGCCTCCGGACGGTCGGTGCCGCTGTCGCAGCTCGTGAAGGTCGAGCTCGGCTGGGAGCCGGGCGTCGTCTGGCGCGAGAACCGCGACTACACCATCACCGTGCAGAGCGAGGTCAGGGACGGCGTGCAGGGCCCGACCGTGACCAGGCAGATCGATCCGCAGCTCGATGGCCTGCGTGCCCAACTGCCGCCGGGCTACAGCATCGACGTCGCCGGGGCAGCCGAGGAGTCGGCCAAGGCCGGCCGGTCGATCGCGGTCAACATCCCGCTGATGCTCTTCATCGTGTTCACGCTGCTGATGCTGCAGCTGCACTCGTTCTCGCGCTCGCTGCTCGTGTTCCTGACCGGCCCGCTGGGCTTCATCGGCGCGGCGGCGACACTGCTCGTGTTCCGCGCGCCATTCGGCTTCGTGGCGCAACTGGGCGTGCTGGCGCTGCTTGGCATGATCATCCGCAACTCGGTGATCCTGGTCGACCAGATCGAGCGCGACCGCGCGGCGGGGGTGCCGGCGTGGGACGCGATCGTCGAAGCGGCGGTGCGGCGTTTCCGGCCGATCATGCTGACGGCCGCCGCCGCCGTGCTGGCCATGATCCCGCTGTCGCGCAGCGTGTTCTGGGGTCCGATGGCCGTCGCGATCATGGGCGGACTGATCGTCGCCACGGCGCTGACGCTGCTCTTCCTCCCGGCGCTGTATGCCGCGGCGTACCGTGTGCGACGCCCGCAGGAGGCCGCCGCGGCGGGGTCGGGGCCGCAGCCGGCCTGAACGTGCGCCGTTACGCGAGCCGTCGCCTCGATCTTCCGCCGTCAATCGAACGCGAGCGAGTACACCAGGTCGAGCGCGTTGGTGCTGCCCGCGCGCGCAATGAGCGAGAGCCGCCGCGTGAGCTGGTAGTTCAGCGCGACGAAGTAGTCGGAGCCGCTCAGCGCCTGCTCGAACGTCACGTACAGCTGGTCGTTGATCCGCTTTCCGAGTGCCACGAAATCGCCGGCCGCGGAGCTGGAGCTGCCTCGGCGCAGCGTGCCTGCCACCGTTTCGCGCGGCAACATCGAGGTGCCGCCCTGGAAGCCCGACCGGACGCCGAACTCGTCGATGCCGAGCGAACGCAGGATGTTCGAAGCGGCGCCGTCTGACTGCCCGGCGAACAGCGCAGTGGCCGCGGCCGTCAGCATCGCCGCCTCCTGGCCCTCTCCGGTGCTCGCCGGGCGCCCGAGTACCAGCCAGTTGAGCCTCTCGACGTCGGACATCGCGACGTCGGAGTGCAGCCGCACGACCGGCGCGAGGGCGGTGCCCGAGATCATCACGCCGACCTCGACCGGCAGTCCACTGCGCACGGCGAGCACGTTGAGGGAAGGATTGCCGAGCGGGCCGGAGAACGTCACCAGGCCGCGCTGGATCTGCAGCCGTTGCCCGTAGCCGTTGTAGACGCCGTCGACGATGCGCACGTTGCCGATCGCCTGCAGCTGCGCCGGGCGCCCGGTGACGGTGACGCCACCGGCCAGGCGCGCCTCGAGTCCGGCGCCGCGAATGTAGAAGCGCTGGCCCAGCCGCGCATCGACGTTCAGCACGACGTCCATCGGCGGGCCGCCTTGCCTTTCCTTCCGAGGCTCCTCGCGCCGCACGACGACGACGTCGCCGGGCAACGTGCGCGGACCGCGCAGCGCGGAGAAGTCGATGTAGGCGCCGTCGACCGTCGGTTTCGCGTACAGCTCCGCGCGCCCGGGCGTCAGCGTGATGCCGCCTTCGCCGCTCACCACCATCCAGCGGTCGCGACGCTGCAGGATCGGCAGCCGGGTCGCCGTGACGCCAATGCTGCCGGTCAGTGTCTGCAGCGCCACGCGGCCGACGACCTTCAGCGTGCCCGGCTGGCCGGTCGTGAGGGCGCCGAGCGCGCGCGCGTCGTCGGGCGGAACGCGCGCCTCGCCGGTGAACGTCATCTCGTCGAGCACCAGCACGCCGTCCTCGAGCGCGGCGTTGAGCGTGCCGTTCTCCAGCCGGAAGCCCTGTTCGATCCAGGCGAGTCGCAGGTCGCGCCCTCGCACCCGGCCGTTGGCGCTCGGGCTGCCCGGCGTGCCGCCGATGGCCGCCTGCACCGTCGCCGAGCCCTGGATCTGCACGGCGTCGCCGATCAGCGGGCCGATCCACCCGAGGTCGGGCAGCGTTGCGTCGAGGTCCACGCGGAGGGGCCGGTCCTGCGCGAGCCGCAGCCCCGCGGGATCGACGTGGGCGTCGATCACGGCGTCGACCTTGCCGAGCGCGCGGCCGCGCAGGTACGCGGTGCCGGTCACGCGGTTGTCGACGATGCTCAGCGCCGCGCCGACGTCGCTCACGCCGATCGCGTGGACCGCGTCGGCGCCGCTGTACAGGTCGCCGCTCGTGCGCTCGATCGCGAAGATGCCGTTCAGCGCCTCGGCGTACTCGAACTTCCAGCGGCCGCCGAGCGTCAGCGGCTGCGGATCGGCCGCGGTCGTTCTAACGGCGCGGCGTGCCGCGCGTGCGCGCGGGTCGAGGGCCTGCGGCTGCAGGTCGGCGAAGGCGCCGGCGGTGCGCCAGCGTCCTTCGCCGCGAGAGAACTCGACCTCGGTGAAGCGCGTCGCGCGCAGCGTGAGCTGCGCCGGGCCGAGTGCGATGCGGTCGGCCGCGACGAGCAGCGGCGCCGTGCCGTCGAGCAGGAGGTCGAGCGGCCTGCCGGCGGCCAGCGA
>JBFZCF010000086.1:0-8770 GCA_041308065.1 Burkholderiales bacterium | reverse complement strand
GGCCCGGCGTCCCTGCGTCAGCGTCCGCGAGATCAGGTAGATCCAGACCGGGCCCGGCGTCAGCGCGAGCAGCAGGACGGCCAGCGCGAAGAGCGCGAGTGATTCGAAGGGAAGGCCGAAGACCGACATCGGAGGGCAGGGCGGACCGTCAACGGCGGATTGTTCCAGATTGGACGCAGGCGCGCTGCCACTCGAAGCCCTGGTCGACGATGGGCGCTCCGTAGCCCGTGTAGACGGATTCGCCGCCGACCTGCGCGAAGCCGAACGCCTCGTAGAGCCGGCGAGCTTCCTTCAGCGCGCTGAACGTGTGCAGCACGATCCGATCGTGCCGGGTCCGGCAGTGATCCATCGCGCCCTGCATCAGCCGGCGGCCCCAGCCTTGCCCGTGCAGCGCTTCGTGGACGATGAACCAGCGCAGCTCGGGCGTATCGCCGCGGGCATCGATCACGATGGAGCCGAGGACCCGGCCGCCGTCGACCAGCAGCCAGACGCCGTCGCGCGAGGCGTCATGCTCCGCCACGAACTGCGCGATGTCGCGTCGCCGCTCGTCCGCGAAGGCGCCGTTGAAGCCGTGGCGGCGCGCGTAGTAGTCGATCTGCAGCTCGCCGCTGTCGGCCAGCCCGCCCGGGAGGCAGGCTGGCACGATGCGTGGCCCGCAGTCGACCGGATTGCGCGCGGCGTCGAACGGGTAGAGCAGTTCGAAGCGCTCGAGGTCCACGAGCATGCGTTCGTCGAACGCTCGCCCGGCCGCGGCCATTTCCCGCGTGAAGAAGCGGCGATGCCCGGCCATCCAGTCCGCCAGAGTGCGGTCGCCCTCGCCCTCGTCCCAGGCGAAGGCGGAGTCGACCTCGCAGAAGGGGCGGCGGTCGAGCTGCGTGGTGCGGATGACCGCCCGCGGCGTGCCGTCGTGCTCGGTCAGCACCGAATAGCCGCCGGCGACCGGCTTGACCTGCGGCAGTCCGTCGTTCACTTCGGACAGGCCCGCGGTCGCGCGCTTGGGTCCGCGCAGCACGAGTTCGACGAGCTCGTGGGCGAGCTCGGGCGTGTCGCCGAAGTACCAGGCCTGGTAGCCGGTTTCGGCCGGCAGGCGCGCCTGCGCGCAGAACTCGCGCCAGTAGCGGTCCACGCGTCCGTCCTTCGCCACCGAGTTGTCGAGGACGTCCACGCGAGCCGGCCGCTACATCGTGTCGGAGAACAACTCGCGGCCGATCAGCATCCTTCGAATCTCCGAGGTGCCGGCGCCGATCTCGTAGAGCTTCGCGTCGCGCCAGAGGCGCCCGGTCGGGTAGTCGTTGATGTAGCCGTTGCCGCCGAGTGCCTGGATCGCCTCGCCGGCCATCCAGGTGGCCTTCTCGGCGGAGTACAGGATCGCGCTGGCGGCGTCCTTGCGCAGGCTGCGCACCGTCTCCTGCGTGGCCGCGTCGCACGCGCGGCCGAGGGCGTAGACGTAGGCGCGGCAGGCCATCATCGTCGAGTACATGTCGGCCAGCTTCCCCTGCATCAGCTGGAACTCGCCGATCGGCTGGCCGAACTGCTGGCGGTCGTGAACGTAGGGCACGACCACGTCCATGCAGGCCGCCATGATCCCGAGCGGGCCGCCCGACAGCACCGCGCGCTCGAAGTCCAGGCCGCTCATCAGCACCTTCGCGCCGCCGCCTTCTTCGCCGAGCACGTTCTCCGCCGGCACCTCGACGTCCTGGAACACCAGTTCGCCGGTGTGCGAGCCCCGCATGCCGAGCTTGTCGAGCTTCTGCGCGACCGAGAACCCCTTCATTCCCTTCTCGACGATGAAGGCCGTCATGCCGCGCGCGCCCATCTGCGGGTCGGTCTTGGCGTAGACGACCAGCGTGTCGCAGTCGGGCCCGTTGGTGATCCACATCTTGGTGCCGTTCAGAACGTAGCGGTCGCCCTTGAAGTCGGCGCGCATCTTCATGCTGACGACATCCGAGCCCGCGTTCGGCTCGCTCATCGCGAGCGCGCCGACGTGCTCGCCGCTGACGAGCTTCGGCAGGTACTTCCTGCGCTGCGCATCGTTGCCGTTGCGCTTGATCTGGTTGACGCACAGGTTGGAATGCGCGCCGTACGACAGGCCCACCGAGGCGCTGGCGCGCGAGATCTCCTCCATCGCGACGATGTGCGCGAGGTAGCCCATGTCGGCGCCGCCGAACTCCTCGGCTACGGTGATGCCGAGGACGCCGAGGTCGCCGAGCTTGCGCCAGAGGTCCATCGGAAACTGGTCGGTGCGGTCGATCTCGGCCGCGCGCGGCGCGATCTCGGCCTGCGCGAAGTCCTGCACCGCTTCGCGCAGCGCGTCGATGTCGGCTCCGAGCTGGAAGTCCATTCCCGGCAGTTGCATTGCGGTCTCCTAGATCCGTTCGTCCGGCGTGCCGTGCATCACCATCAGCGTCTGCTGCATGGCCGCCACCCGTGTTTCCCTGTCCCCGCGCCGTGCCCAGACGTCGGCGCGCACGACGCTCAGCGTACGTCCCGGCTTCAGGACCTCGCCGCGCGCGATCAGCCACTCGCCTTCGGCCGGCGCGAGCATGTTGACCTTGTACTCGACCGTCAGCACGCTGGCGTCGGCGGGCATCAGCGTGAACGCCGCGTAGCCGCCGGCGCTGTCGGCGATCATGCCGACGATGCCGCCGTGCACGAATCCGTGCTGCTGGCCGAGGTCTTCCCGGACGGGCAATTCGATCTCGACCCGGCCCGGCTCCACGCGCGTCATGCGCGCGCCGATCAGTCCCATCGCGTTCTGGCGCGCAAACGAGCCTCGAACGCGCGCTTCGAAGTCGGGATTGCGGGGCTGGTGGTCCATCCGGGCCTCGGTGTCAGGGGTGGAAGCGCCTGCCGGCGACGGGCGAGCCTGAAAATCTAGGTGACGTTGACGTTAACGTCAACTCCGCCCGCTTGCCGGCACGGGCCGACGCACGCCGCGCCTACGGCACCGCCCGCCCGTTGGACAGGCGCAGGATGCCGCGCGTGAACCGGTAGGCCGTCCAGAACCAGACGACGGCGAGGCCGATGCCGCCGCCGACGGCGGCCGCGATGAACGACCACGGGATCGACAGGTAGTTGCCGCTGCGCGCGAGGTCGGCGACCCGCATCGCCTCCGGCACGATCACCCACAGCATGGCCCCGAGGATCAGTGCGTTCCACAGCAGCGACCACCAGAACGTGCGGATCAGCCAGCCGTAGTGCGATTCCAGGACCGTGCCCTCGACGTCGCTGCGCTTGACGTAGTCCAGCACGAGGCCGATCAGCGCGGGCCAGAACAGGAACAGGCCGGTGACGTGCAGGCCGTAGGCAATCCCGACGAAGGTGAACTCGCGCGACGACGGGACGGTTTCGCTGGCGCTCATGGCGTGCTCGGGGCCGATGCCGGAGGGGGACCGGAATGTTAGCCCCTTGCCCGACACGGCCGTGCCCCGCGCGATCCCGCATTTCGCTACCCTCCGCCGATGGAATCGGGCAGCGCGCAGTACATCCTCAAGCACACCTTCGGGTACGACAGCTTCAGGAGTTTCCAGCAGCAGGTCATCGAGCACGTGATCGCCGGCGGCGATGCGCTGGTGCTGATGCCCACCGGCGGGGGCAAGTCGGTCACCTACCAGATCCCGGCGCTGATGCGGCCGGGGGTGGGCGTGGTCGTCTCGCCGCTGATCGCGCTGATGCAGAACCAGGTCGCGGCGCTCGAGGAGGTCGGCGTGCGCGCGGCCTTCCTCAACTCCACGCTCGGCGCCGCCGAGGCGGCGGCGGTCGAGCGCCGGCTGCGCGCCGGCGAACTGGACCTCGTCTACGTCGCGCCGGAGCGGCTCGTCACGGAGCGCTGCCTGCGACTGCTCGGCGACCTCGAGCAGGGCGCCGGGCTGGCGCTGTTCGCCATCGACGAGGCGCACTGCGTGTCGCAGTGGGGCCACGACTTCCGCCCCGAGTACGGGCAACTCGCGCTGCTGCGCGAGAAGTTTCCGGCCGTGCCGCGCATCGCGCTCACGGCGACGGCCGACGTGCCGACGCGCACCGAGATCGCCGAGCGCCTGCTGGTCGAGCCGAAGCTGTTCGTCGCCAGCTTCGACCGCCCCAACATCCGCTACCGGGTGGTCGAGAAGCGCGAGCCGCGCGAGCAGCTGCTGCGCTTCGTGCGCGACGAGCATCCGGGCGACGCCGGCATCGTCTACTGCCTGGCGCGCAATTCGGTCGACGAGGTCGCGGCGTTCCTCGACGGCCACGGCATCAAGGCGCTGCCCTACCACGCCGGGATGGACGCGAAGACGCGCGCGGCCAACCAGCGCCGCTTCCTCGGCGAGGACGGCCTCGTGATGGTGGCGACGATCGCCTTCGGAATGGGCATCGACAAGCCCGATGTGCGTTTCGTCGCGCACGTCGACATGCCGAAGAGCATCGAGGGCTACTTCCAGGAGACCGGCCGCGCCGGCCGCGACGGCGAGCCCGCCGACGCGTGGATGACCTACGGGCTCGCGGACGTCGTGCAGCAGCGCCGGCTGATCGAGTTGTCCGAGGCCGATCCGGCATACAAGCGGCTGTCGGGCGCCAAGCTCGACGCGATGCTCGGACTCGCCGAGGCGGCCGACTGCCGCCGCGTGCGCCTGCTCGCGTACTTCGGCGAAGCGAGCGCGCCCTGCGGCAACTGCGACAACTGCCTCGCGCCGCCCGAACTCGTCGACGCCACCGATCCCGCGCGCAAGCTGCTGTCGACCATCTACCGGTGCCAGCAGGCGAGCGGGTTCGGCTTCGCGGCCTCGCACGTCATCGACGTGCTGCGCGGCAAGGCCACGGAGAAGGTGGCGAAGTACGGCCACGAGCGGCTGTCGACCTTCGGCATCGGCCAGGAACTGTCGGAGGCCGAGTGGCGACTGCTGCTGCGGCAGCTGGTGGCCGAGCACATCGTCGAAGTCGACTACGACACGTACAACGTGCTGCGGCTGACCGACGCGAGCCGGGCCGTGCTGCGCGGCGAACGCACCATCCGCCTGCGGCGGACGACCGCGGCGCCCGCGCGCAGGCGCAAGGGCAAGTCGGGCGGGGCGGAGGCGGCGGTCGACTCGCCGCTGTTCGAGCGGCTGCGCGCGTGGCGGGCAGCGGTCGCGAAGGAGCACGGCGTTCCCGCGTACGTGGTGTTCCACGACGGCACGCTGCGCGCGATCGCGGCGGGACGGCCATCGAGCCTCGACGAACTGGCCGATGTCCCGGGCGTCGGCGAGAAGAAGCTGGAGCGCTACGGCGAGGACCTGATCCGGCTGGTTGGGGCGGGGGGCTGAGGTACGGCACGTCCTCTGTCGGCCAGGCTGCGGACACCCCATTCATCCATTCATTCGAGCCGGCCCGCGTCCGGAAGTCCGGGGAGAGCCAGGTGACCGGCTCGCGACCATCGGGACGAACCGCCAAACGCAATCCTGAACCCGCCGATGGCTACAGTGCCGCCACCGGGCTGCCGTCAGCGCAGCGGCAACGAATCCGCGGCCGGACGGGACTGCAGCAGGACAGCCAGCACCTTGTCGATGCGATGACCATCCATGTCGACGATCTCGAACCGCCAACCTTGCCACTCGACGGAATCGCTTTCTGAGGGCACGCGGCCGAGCAGCAGCATCATCATGCCGGCCAGTGTGTTGTAGCGGCCGAGTTCCTCCTCGGGCGCCGAACCGAAGCCGAGCCGGTCCTTGAGTTCCGGGATCGGGATGAGGCCATCGAGGAGCCACGAGCCGTCGGCGCGCTGCACCGCCCACGAGTCCTCTCCGCGCGGCGTCTTGAACTCGCCGGCGATCGATTCGAACAGATCCTGCAGCGTGACCAGCCCCTGCACCTCGCCGTACTCATCGACCACGAGCGCCAGATGCCCGGTCGAGGAGCGGAAGTTCTCCAGCAGTTCCATGCCGGTCAGCGACTCCGGCACATAGACCGCCGGGTCGAGCGCCGTCGCGAGGTCAATCGGTTCGCCACGGATGCTCTGCTGCAGCAGCCGGCGCGCGCTGGCAATGCCCACCACGTCGCGCAGGCCCCCGCGGCACACGGGGAAACGCGAGCGCTCCGACTCGAGCACCTTGCGCAGGTTTTCGTCGCGCGAGTCCTCGAGATCGAGGTACACGATGTCCGAGCGCGGCGTCATCAGCGACGCGATCTGCCGGTCGTCGAGGCGGAAGACGTTGCGGACCATCGCACGCTCCTGCTCGTCGATGACGCCGGACTCCGAACCTTCCTGGATCAGCTGATGAATCTCCTCCTCCGTCACCGCGTTCGCGGTCGTGTTGCGAACGCCGGCGATGCGCAGCAGCAGGCCGGTCGAGCCCGACAGCAGGCGGACGAAGGGCTTGGCGGCGACTGCCAGCCAGCCGATCGGCCGCGCCACGCGGCGCGCCACGCCTTCGGCCGCCATCTGGCCGAGCCGCTTCGGCACCAGCTCGCCGAGCACGATGGCGAAGTACGTCACCACGACGACCACCAACGCCGTGGCTCCCAGCTCGGCATGCTCGCGCTCGACGCCGAGGGTGATCAGCCACTCGCCGAGCGGTTCGGCGAGGGCGGCCTCGCCCACGATGCCGCTGAGGATGCCGATGGTCGTGATGCCGACCTGGATGGTGGACAGGAAGCGGGTCGGGTCCTCGTTCAGCGCGAGCGCGGCCGCCGCGCCGGCATCGCCTCGATCCATCAGGGTCTGCAGCCGGCCCCGTCGCGCCGTGACCAGCGCGATCTCCGACATTGCAAAGACCCCGTTCAGAAGGATCAGCCCGAACAGGAAGGCAATTTCGAATGGCATCAGTTCTGCTCCGGGAGGCGCGCGCGACTTCGCAACGTCATGCGGATTCTCCTTGAACGCGCAGCGCGCTGCTCATCGTGCGGTCGAGCCGCCGCGGTGTCGGGTCGCGCCCGTATCGACAACGAGATCGAACGATGCTCCTTGATTCATTCCAATAGGCAGCGATTGGCACGCAGCTCCGCGGGCTTTCCCTAGATCTGCCGCGACGGGCGGATGCGATCATTGGCCGCCGGGTACCGGACCCGCCGGCTCGGACGATTCATGAGCGGGCATAAGCGCCGCCACTGCGTGGCCGAGATGGGGCGGCTACGCCGGTGCCACCAGGACAGTGCGGATGAGTGCGGCGAAGCGGATCCTCGCCAGGAGAAGTGTTTGATGAACGAGCCGCACACGGACGCGACGGCCCGCTCGGCAGGATCGCGTCCGCCGGAGAGATTCTGGTCCGAGCGCGGCCTGTCCAACCTGGCGGCGCTGGCACTTACCGTGCTCGCGCTGGTGCTGTGCTTCCTGATCGCGCGACCGTTCGTGAGTTCGCTGGCGTGGGCGACCGCACTGGCGGTGGTGGCCTGGCCCCTGCATCGCCGGCTCGCGCGGCGCGTCCCGTGGCCGGCCGCGGCCGCCGCACTGTCGGTCGTTGCGATCGCTTTGCTGCTGGTCGTGCCGTCCGGGATGCTCATCCCTGGTGTCGTGGACGAGGCGCTGAGTGGATACCGGCTGGTCCGCTCGCAGATCGAGTCCAGCGCCTGGGACGCGGCGCTCAACCGTCACGAGTGGGTCGGGCCCGTGTGGGAATGGCTGCGCCAGCGCATCGACATGAGCGTCGTTCTGCAGCAGGTGGGCGCATTCCTGACCCAGCTCGGCTCGCTGGCGGTGACATCCTCGTTCGTCGGCCTCGTCGAGTTCACGCTGACGTTCTTCTTCCTCTTCTTCTTTCTCCGGGATCGCGACGCCGTGCTTGCGGGCGTTCGCGCCATGCTGCCGATGTCGCCCTCCGAAGCGGATGGCGTTCTTCGTGCCGCTGGCGACACGATCTTCGCGACGGTCTGCGGGAAGGTCGTGGTGGGCATCGTTCAGGGCCTGCTCGGCGGCCTCATGTTCTGGTGGCTCGACCTGCCCGCCGCGTGGTTCTGGGCGATCGTGATGGGACTCTTGTCCATCATTCCGCTGCTCGGCCCTCCGCTGGTCTGGCTGCCGGCCGCGCTCTTCCTGCTGCTCGACGGTCAATGGGGACAGGCGATCATCATGGTGCTCTGGGGTGCGGCGGTCGTCGGCCTGGCCGACAACGTGCTTTACCCCGTCGTCGTCGGCCGGTACTTGCGACTGCACACGATCCCGCTGCTGGTGGCCCTGATCGGCGGCGTCGTCGTCTTCGGGGCCGTGGGCTTCTTCCTCGGCCCGGTGGTGCTCGCCGTCACGCTCGCGCTGCTGGAGATGTGGCGGAAGCGCGCCGCCGCACAATCCGCAGCATGAAAAGCAGTCAGTCCGTCATGAGGGTCGCTTGAAACTCTTTTCCCCGCTCTACCGCAAGGCATTGGCCTGGTCGCGGCATCCGCACGCTCCGCGATACCTCGGTGCGATGAGCTTTGCCGAGTCGTCGTTCTTTCCGGTGCCGCCCGACGTCATGCTGGCGCCCATGTGCCTCGCCAGTCCGGCACGGGCCTGGTACTTCGCCTTGCTGACGACCCTGACCTCGGTGGCCGGGGGGCTGTTCGGATACGCGATCGGCTACTTCGCGCTGGATGCCGTGTTGCCGTGGCTCGAACACAGCCGCTACTGGCCCGCCTATCAGTCCGCGGTCAGCTGGTTCGAACGATGGGGTTTCGCGGCGGTCTTCATCGCGGGCTTCTCGCCGATTCCGTACAAGATGTTCACGATCGCCGCCGGCGCGCTTTCGATGGCGCTGCTGCCTTTCGCGCTCGCGTCGATCGTCGGCCGCGGCATGCGGTTCTTTCTCGTTGCCGGCCTGATGGCGTGGGGTGGCGCGCGCATGGAGGC
>JBFZCF010000085.1:0-10956 GCA_041308065.1 Burkholderiales bacterium | reverse complement strand
GGCCGCGCGCGACTACGGCATCGTGTTCCAGTCGTACGCGCTGTTCCCGAACCTGACGATCGCGCAGAACGTCGCCTATGGCCTCGTGAACCGGCGCAACGGGCGTGCGGAGATCTCGGCGCGCGTCGCGGAACTCCTCACGCTCGTCGGATTGCCGGACGCCGGTTCGAAGTACCCCAGCCAGATGTCGGGCGGCCAGCAGCAGCGGGTCGCGCTCGCGCGCGCGCTGGCGACGTCACCCAGCCTGCTGCTGCTCGATGAGCCGCTGTCCGCGCTCGATGCCAAGGTGCGGGAACGCCTGCGCGGCGAGATCCGCCAGCTCCAGCGCCGGCTCCGCGTGACGACCATCATGGTCACGCATGACCAGGAAGAGGCGCTGTCGATGGCCGATCGCGTCGTCGTGATGAACCACGGCGTGATCGAGCAGATCGGCACGCCGAGCGACGTCTATGAGCGCCCCGCGACGCCGTTCGTGGCCGATTTCCTGGGCAAGGTGAACGTGCTGAACGCCACGGCGCTCGGTGGCGGGCGCTTCAAGGTGGGGTCGGTGGAACTGACCCTGCCGGCCGACGGCAACGCCGCCGGCGACCCGGTCCGGATCTATCTGCGTCCCGAGGATCGTCACGTCGAGGGCGACCTCGCGCAGTTGCCCAACCGGCTGCGCGGCCGCATCGCGCGCATCGACTACCTCGGTACCGTCTGCCTGGCGGAGCTGCGCTGCGAGGCGCTGGGCCAGCCGATGACGATCTCCTACTCGCTGAACCAGCTGCACGACCTCGATGTGCGCGAGGGCGGCGAGGTCGAGATCGCGCTGCGGACCGACCGCGTGCGCGTGTTCCCGGAGCCGGCGCGAGCATGATGCAGGCCGGCGCAGCGTGGTGAGCGCGGCCGTCGTGCCCGCGGGCACCCCGATGCCGTCGCGCCTCGCCCTCGCGAAGGAGGCGCTCGCGGCGCGCGGCGGCATCGTGCTGCTGCTGGTCGCGCTGGTCGTCTTCCTGACGGTGCCGCTCGCGATGATCCTCGTGCGCAGCGTCGAGGGACGCGCGGGCGAATTCGTCGGGATCGCCAATTTCATCCAGTACGTCCAGTCGCCGGCGCTGGCGCAGTCCACCTGGAACACCCTGACCTTCGCGATCTGGACGACCGCGGTCACCGTTCCGCTCGCCTTCCTGTTCGCCTATGCGATGCAGCGCAGCTGCATCCCGTTCAAGGGACTGTGGCGCAACATCGCGCTGATCCCGATCCTCGCGCCGTCGCTGCTGGCGGCGATCTCGTTCATCTACCTGTTCGGCAACCAGGGCGCGTTCAGGTTCATGCTCGACTGGGTCGGGCTGAAGTCGATCTACGGCATGCCGGGCATGGTGATGGCGATGACCTTCGCCTCGTTCCCGCACGCGGCGATGATCCTGATGGCGGCGCTCGCGCTGTCGGACGCGCGGCTTTACGAGGCGGCCGACTCGATGGGAACGAGCGAGTTGCGCAAGTTCATGACGATCACGCTCCCGGGCGCCAAGTACGGGCTGATCTCCGCCAGCATGGTCGTCTTCACGATGGCGGTTTCGGAATTCGGCGTGCCGAAGGTGATCGGCGGCAACACCAACGTGCTGGCGGTCGACATCTACAAGCAGGTGATCGGCCAGCAGAACTTCTCGATGGGCGCGGTGGTCGGACTGGTGCTGCTGCTGCCGGCGGTGATCGCGTTCGTGATCGACCACATCGTGCAGCGCAGGCAGCAGGCGCTGCTGACCGCGCGCAGCGTGCCGTACCGGGCCAAGCCGGCGCGCGGGCGCGACTGGGCGCTGCTGATGCTGGTGGTGCTCATGTCGGCGCTGATGCTGCTGGTCGTCGGCATGGCGGCCTATGGCTCGGTGGTCAAGTTCTGGCCGTACGACATGTCGCTGACGCTCGCTCACTACACCTACGGGCTGGAGGAGGCGGGGCTCGAGCACGCCTACCGGAACAGCCTGGTCATGGCGGCGTGGTGCGCGGTCATCGGCGCGGCGATCACGTTCGCCGGTGCCTACTGGCTCGAGAAGACCAAGGGGGCGGACTCGCTGCGGCCACTGATCCGGTTCCAGGCGATGCTGCCGATGGCCGTGCCCGGCATGGTGCTCGGGATCGGCTACATCCTGTTCTTCAACCTGCCCGACAATCCGCTCAACTTCTTGTACGGCACGATGGCCATCCTCGTGCTGTCGACGCTCGTCCACTTCTACTCGTCGAGCCACCTGACGGCGGTCACGGCGCTGAAGCAGATCGACAGCGAGTTCGAGTCCGTGTCGGCGTCGCTGAAGGTGCCGTTCTACAAGACCTTCTGGCGCGTCACCGTCCCGGTCTGCCTGCCGTCGATCCTCGACATCGGCCGCTACTACTTCGTCAATGCGATGACCACCATCTCGGCCGTCGTGTTCCTGTATTCGCCGCAGACCACGCTCGCGTCGATCTCCATCCTGCACCTCGACGAGGCGGGTGCGATCGGCTCGGCGGCGGCGATGGCGACGCTGATCGTGCTGACGTCGGCCGTCGTCACGGGCGTCATGTTCGCCGGCGAGCGGTGGCTGATCCGGCGCACGCAGGCGTGGCGCAACACCCGGCAGTAGCTCGAGGAGAAACACATGATTCGCGGCAACGATCCGATCCTGCTGACACCCGGCCCGCTCACCACTTCGCTTCGCACCAAGCAGGCGATGCTGAACGACTGGGGCTCGTGGGACTCCGCCTTCAACGCGATCACCGCGAGCCTGCGCAGGGACCTCGTCGACATCGTCGGCGGCGGAGCCGAGTACACGTGCGTGCCGCTGCAGGGCAGCGGAACGTTCTCGGTCGAGGCGGCGATCGGCACGGTCGTTCCGCGCGCGGGCAAGGTGCTGGTGCCGAACAACGGCGCGTACTGCGCGCGCATCGTGCGGATCTGCAGGGTCCTGGGCCGCGCGGTGGCGGACCTTCCGGTCCCGGAGGACCAGCCGGTGACCGGCGCCATCGTCGAGGCCGCGCTGGCGGCCGACCCGGCGATCTCGCACGTCGCGCAGGTCCACTGCGAGACCGGCGCCGGCGTGCTGAACGACCTCGCTTCGATCGCCGAGGTGTGCGCCAGGCGCGGCAAGGGGTTGATCGTCGACGCGATGAGTTCGTTCGCGGCGCTTCCAATCGATGTACGCACGACGCCGTTCGACGCGCTGATCGCCGCCAGCGGCAAGTGCCTCGAAGGCGTGCCGGGCATGGGGTTCGTCATCGTGCGCAAGGCGGTGCTCGAGGCCCGCGCCGGCAACGCCCACTCGCTCGCGATGGACCTGCACGACCAGTACGTGTACATGGAGAAGACGACGCAGTGGCGCTACACGCCGCCGACGCACGTCGTCGCCGCGCTGCGCGTGGCGGTGGACCAGTTCAGGGAAGAAGGCGGCCAGCCCGCGCGGCTCGCGCGGTACACGCGCAACTGCGAGGCGCTCGTGAACGGCATGGCCGGACTCGGGTTCCGCACGTTCCTGCCCGCGGCGGTGCAGGCGCCGATCATCGTCACCTTCCACGCGCCGGCCGATCCTGCGTACGACTTCAGGACGTTCTACGAGAAGACGCGCGAGCGCGGCTACATCCTGTACCCGGGCAAGCTCACGCAGGTCGAGACGTTCCGGGTCGGCTGCATCGGAGCGATCGACGACAACGAGATGCGCAACGTCGTCGGCGCAGTCGGCGAGACGCTGCGGGACATGGGAATCAAGCAGGTCGCGCCGGCGGCGGAGCGCCGGGCCGCGTAGCGGTCACGCGGCCTTCAGCGCCACCACGCCCAGCACCACCGCGACGACGCCCGCCCAGCGGCGCGGCGTCAGCTTCTCGTGCAGCAGTCGCGCGCCGATCAGCGTGGCGAACAGCACCGACGTCTCGCGCAGCGAGGCGACCAGCGCGACCGGCGCCTTGGTCATTGCCCACACCGAGATCGCATACGCGCCCGCCGAGAGCGCGCCGCCAACGAGGCCGCGGGTCCGCCGGCGGTCCAGCGCGTCGATGAACGCCGCGCGGTGCCGGACCAGCATGTACGCGGTGAAGGGAAGCGCGTCGAGCACGAACAGCCACACGATGTAGGCCCACGCGTCGCCGGCCAGCCGGGCCCCGGTGCCGTCGATGATCGTGTAGACCGCGATCACCAGCGCGTTCATCAGCGCGAAGCCGACCGCCCGTCCCGACGGCGAGTGATGGACCGTCCGCAGCGCCAGCGCGACGACGCCGGCCGAGATCAGCAGCATCCCGAGCCAGTTGAGCGCGCCCGGCATCTCCCGCAGCGTGACGATCCCGAGCACGCCGGTGATCAGCGGCGCCACGCCGCGCATCAACGGGTACACCAGCGACAGGTCGCCGGACCGGTACGCGTTGATCATCAGGTAGTAGTAGGCGATGTGGATCGTCACCGAGGCGCCGATGTACGGCCAGCTCTCGACGGCGGGAACCGGAACGACGAAGATGAACGGCAGCGCGACCAGGCCGGCGCCGGCGACGATCGCCGCGGTGTCGAGCAGGACATCGCCGCCGCCCTTGATCATCGCGTTCCAGCTCGCGTGCAGCAGCGCGGCGAACAGGACGGCGAAGGAGATCGTGAGGCTCAAGGCGGCGTGGAGGCGATGTGAGTGGCGAAGGCGCCATGCCCCTGTCGCGTGGCGCCGCGCGCATCGTACCGGCAACCTTCGGACGGGCGGCAAGCCTTGCGGCGCCAGCGGCTGCATTTGGTCAAGCCGGCCCGCGCCAACGCTGCCAAGCTGCGCAATGTATGGGTGCCTTCACGGAGCAACGATGCGACCGATCCGCACTGCCCTTTCCTGCGCACTTCTCGCGGCGACCGCACTCGGCAGCGCGCAGGCGCAGAGCGTCGGTGGCATCCGCGGTGACCGCGGCGACCGCGTCCTCAGGCCCGGCACGATCCCGGCCGAGGAGAACTTCGCGCCAATGGCGATCGGCGTGCACGAAGTGCTGTCGGTGCGCACGGCGGACCGCGTGGTGCGGCTTCGCGACAAGGAAGGCAAGGTGGCCGACGTGCACGTCCAGGAGCACGTCTACGACCTGTCGAAGCTGAAACCGGGCGACAAGGTGAAGGTCGACTTCTTCCAGCCGAACCAGGGCGACCCGCGGGTGCGCGCCGCGGGCATCTGGCCGGTCGACTAGCGCCGGACGCGCAGCCTCAGGGCGGCAGGACCGCGTCGGCCGGCGTGTAATCGAGGTTCAGCGCCTTCGCCACGGCCTTGTAGGTCACTTTCCCGGCCGCGATGTTCAGGCCGGCCTTCAGGTGCGGGTTCTCCGACAACGCGCGGCGCCAGCCCTTGTCCGCGAGTTGCAGCGCGAAGGGCAGTGTGGCGTTGTTCAGGGCATGGGTCGACGTCCGAGGCACGGCGCCCGGCATGTTCGCCACCATGTAGTGGACGACGCCGTCGACCACGTAGGTCGGGTCGGCGTGGGTCGTCGCCCGCGACGTCTCGCAACTGCCGCCCTGGTCGATGGCCACGTCGACGATCACCGAGCCGCGCTTCATCTGCGGCAGCATCGCCTTGGTCACGAGCTTGGGCGCGGCGTCGCCCGGGATCAGCACGCCCGAGATGACGAGGTCGGCCTGCAGCACCTCGCGCTCGACGTTGTCTCGGTTCGAGAACAGCGTCATCGCGCGCCCGTTGAACATCGCGTCGATGCGACGCAGAGCATCGATCGACTTGTCGATCACGATGACCTGCGCGCCGGTGCCGACCGCCATCTGCGCCGCGTTGGTGCCGACCATGCCGGCGCCGAGGATCACGATGCGTCCGGGCTCGACGCCGGGAACGCCACCGAGCAGCAGGCCCATGCCGCCCGCGGACCGTTCGAGGCAACGCGCGCCTGCCTGGACGGCGAGGCGGCCGGCGACTTCGGACATCGGCGCCAGCAGCGGGAGCCCGCCGGACGGAGACGTGACGGTTTCGTAGGCGACGCAGATCGCGCCGCTGCGGACGAGGCCGGCCGCCTGCTCCGCATCCGGCGCGAGGTGCAGGTACGTGAAGAGGATCTGGCCTTCGCGCAGCATCGCACGCTCGATCGCCTGCGGCTCCTTGACCTTGACGATCATCTCGGCGCGCTGGAACACGTCCTCGGCAGCAGCCGTGATCTGCGCTCCGGCGCGGCGGTAGTCGTCGTCGCTCGCGCCGATGCCGATGCCGGCGTCGGTCTGCACCAGCACCGTGTGGCCGTGGGCCACCATCTCGCGCACCGACGAGGGCGTGAGCCCGACGCGGTACTCGTGGACCTTGATCTCCTTCGGAACGCCGACCAGCATCTTCTTCTCCTTGTTGTCAGCTCTTCACGCGCAGCGAAGCGGCATCGTATGGGGCTTTCAGCGAGACGGACGCCGGATACCGCTCGCCGGCGAGGTCGATCTCCCAGCGGCCTGCCTCGAGCCACTCCTTCGTCAGTGGCGCGTCGCCCGCGTTGACGATGCCCAGCGCCACCGGGCGGCCGATCGTGTGTCCGAACGCGGCCGAGGTGGCGAACCCGGCCGGAGCGCCGTCGCGCAGGATCAGCTCGCCGCCCCACAGGTTCGTGTGCGGCGCATCGACGACGAGCGAGACCACGCGCCGCGACGGCACCTGTCCCTTCAGGGCCGCGAGCTTCGCGCGGCCCTTGAACCCGCCCGGCTTGTCGAGCGCAACGGCGAATGCCAGTCCGGCTTCGTAAGGAGTGATGTCCGGCGAAAGCTCGCGGCCCCACGCGCGGTAGCCCTTCTCGAGCCGCAGCGAGTCGATCGCGTAATAGCCGGCATTGGCCACTCCCAGGTCGCGACCCGCGGCGAGCAACGTCTCGTAGACGCCGACCGCGAACTCGACCGGCGTGTACAGCTCCCAGCCGAGCTCGCCGACGTAGGTCAGGCGAGTCGCCCGCACCGTCGCGTAGCCGAGGTCGATCTCGCGCGAGGTGCCGAACGGAAAGGCATCGTTGGCGAAGTCGTCTGTCGACGCGCGCTGCATCAGCTCGCGCGAGCGCGGACCCATCACGGCGATCATGGCGAACATCGCGGTGACGTCGACGACCGCGCAGCGCAGGCTCGTCTTCGCGAGCTCCCGCTCGATGACGTCGCGGTCGCGCACCGCCTGCGCGCTGCCCGTCACGACCATGTACTCGTCGACCTGGACGCAGGTGATCGTGAAGTCGCTCTCGTAGCCGCCGCGCTCGTTCAGCATGCCGGTGTACACGGTGCGGCCGGGCTCGGCCGGCACCACGTTCGCGACGAGCCGGTCGAGCAGCGCGCGGGCGTCCGGTCCCTTCACCAGCAGCTTCGCGAACGAGCTCATGTCGAACAGCGCGACGCGCTCGCGGCAGGCGCGGTGCTCCTCGGCCACCCACGGATGCCAGTTCTGGTGGCCCCAGCCGTACTCGATGCTTGCCTCGGCGGGCGAGGGCGCGAAGAAGTTGGCGCGCTCCCATCCCATCTTCGAACCGAAGCAGGCGCCGGCGTCGCGCAGGTGCGCGTACAGCGGCGAGCGCCGGAACGGCCGTGCGCTGTCGAGTTCGCGGTTCGGCCACGGCATCTTGTAGTGCAGGCCGAGCACTTCCCTGATGCGGTCCGGCAGCCAGCTCTCGTTGCCGTTGAAGCGCGCGAAGCGGCGGATGTCGACCGGCCACAGGTCGAGCGTCGGTTCGCCCTGCACGATCCACTCGGCAAGCGCCTTGCCGGCGCCGCCGGCGGAAGCGATGCCCATCGAGTTGAAGCCGCCGCCGACCCAGACGTTCGCGAGCCCGGGCGCGGGGCCGAGGATGAAGTTGTTGTCCGCGGTGAACGACTCGGGACCGTTGTAGAACTGCTTGACCTGCGCGGTCTCGAGTGCCGGCACGCGCAGGATCGCGTTCTCCATCAGGATCTGGAACGCGTCCCAGTTGTCGGGCAGCAACTGGAACTCGAAGTTCTCGGGGATGCCGCCGCGGTGCCGCGCGCTCTGCAGCCATGGCGTGGCGTCGGGCTCGAAACCGCCCATCAGCAGGCCGCCGACTTCCTCCTTGAAGTAGATGTAGCCGTCGGGATCGCGCATAACGGGCAGGTCGCGGAACACGCCGGGAATCACGTCGGTGACGATGTAGAAGTGCTCGCAGGAGAACAGCGGCACGGTGACCCCCATGCGGTGCCCCATCTCCCGCGACCACTGGCCCCCGCAGAGCACGACGACGTCGGTCGCGATCGTGCCCATGCGTCCGTGCTTGTCGTTCCACTCGAGCGTGCGCACGCTCCGGCGGCCGTCGGCATTGACGAGCGTGGGTTCCGTGACGCGCACGCCTTCGAAGATCTTCACCCCGCGGTTGCGCGCCCCCTTCGCGAGCGCGAGCGTCAGGTCGGCGGGGTTCGCCTTGCCGTCGCCCGGGAGCCACACGGCGCCCTGCAGGTCGTCGGTGCGCATCAGCGGGAAGAGCCGGCCGGCCTCGGCGGCGCCGATCACGTCGCACGCCACGCCGTAGGCACGCGCCACGGCGGCCGTGCGCTTCAGCTGGACCATGCGATCGGACGTGCGCGCGACCGCGAGCGAGCCGCACTTCTTCCAGCCGGTCGCGAGCCCCGTGTCTGTCCGAGCTGGCTGAGGTGATACGCCACCGAGCAACCCATGATGCCGCCGCCGATGACGACGATGCGGGCGGCGCCCGGCGGCACTGCGGTCGAGATGAAGGTGTCGCTCATGCCGCGCTGTCCCCTTGTCGTTCTTGTTCCGCGCGCGCCCGCCCGGCCGCCCGAAGGGCGTGCGCCTGACCAGTCCCGAGCGGCTGCGAAGCAGCCGTGCCGTGATGGGTGCACGTGCGAGGCGAAGCCTCGCGTACACCCATCACGCCTGCCGCAGGTGCCACGCTTTCGGCCGGGTGAAGGTCTCGATGCCGTAGGTCGACAGCGTCAGGCCCACGCCGGAGTGGCCGACGCCGCTCCATGGCAGCCGCGGGCTGACCCGGTCGCAGCAGTTCCAGTACACCGAGCCGGCGCGCACGCGCGCGAGGACGGCGCGCGCGCGCGCTTCGTCCTTCGTGTAGACGCCGGCGGTCAGCCCGTACTCGGTGTCGTTCATCAGCTGCACCGCCTCGTCGTCGCTCCCGACCTTCTGGATGCCGATGATCGGGCCGAAACTTTCCTCGCGCATCAGCGCCATCGAGTGGTCGACGTGGCTGAACACGGTGGGCTGGAACCAGTGGCCGGGCGCGGGCAGGCGCGCGCCGCCGACGAGCAGCTTCGCGCCCTTGTCCTTTGCATCCGCCACCTGACGCTCGAGCACGTCGAGCTGCGGGGCGCGCGTCAGCGGTCCGATGTACGTGTCTTCGCTGCCCGGATCGCCCAGCCTGAACCCCCGGACTTCCGCGACGAAGGCGTCGACGAACGCGTCGTGGACCGCCTCGTGCACGTAGATGCGCTCGACCGAGCAGCAGCTCTGCCCGGCGTTGTACATCGCGCCGTCGGCCAGCGAAGCCGCGGCGGCCGCGACGTCGACGTCTTCGCAGACGTACGTCGGGTCCTTGCCGCCGAGCTCGAGTTGCAGCTTGATCATCCGCGGCCCGACCTCCTGGGCGATCCGTGCGCCCGTCGCGTACGAGCCGGTGAAGAAGACGCCATCGACGGGCTGCGCCAGGACCGTGCGGCCCACCTCGCCGGCGCCGATGACGACGGCGAACACGTCCTGGGGAACGCCGGCGAGGTGCAGCAGCTTGCCGATCTCCAGGCCGGTCAGCGTCGCGAACTCCGACGGCTTGTAGAGCACCGCGTTGCCGGCGAGCAGCGCCGGCACGAACACGTTGGCGCCGACGAAGTACGGGTAGTTCCACGCCGAGATGTTGGCGATCACGCCAAGCGGCTCGTGCGAGATCACTTCGCGCATCCCGCCTTCGTCGTGCACCTGCCGCGGCGCGAGCGTCCCGTCGGCGGCCGCCAGGAAGAAGTCGATGCGGGCGAGCAGGCCGGCGAGTTCGTTGCGCGACTGCCTGATCGGTTTGCCGACTTCGGAAGTGAGGATCGCCGCCAGCCGTTCGGTCTCGCGCACGACTTCCTCGCGGAAGCGACGGATGGCGGCCAGCCGTGTCGACAGCGGTGTTGCGGCCCACACCGGCTGCTCGGCGCGCGCGGCGCGGCACTTCGCCGCGACCGACTCGGCCGTGTCCTTCGGCAGTTCGGCGATCACGCGGCCGTTCGCGGGGTTGACGATGTTCAGCATGGTCGGAATGAAAATCGGGGTCAGACCCCGATGCCTGCGCTTTCGTTGCGGGAGACTCGGGCGGCCTGCAGGAACTCGGCGAGCAGCGGATCGCCGGACAGGAGGTCGCTGCGTGTCCAGTCGTGGAACTCGGGATGCCACTGCACGGCCGCGACGTACGAAGGGCCGCTCCAGCGGAAGGCCTCGACGATGCCGTCGTCCGGCGACACCGCCTCGACGACGAAGTCCCGGGCAAGGTCCTTCACGGCCTGGTGGTGGACGCTGTTGACCGTCGCGCGGGTCACGCCCGGATGCAGGGCCGCGAGCCGCGTGCCGGCGATGAGATCGACGGCGTGGAAGTTCTGGTCGTAGAGCCCGGCGTCCCGGTGGCTGCGCGCGCCCGGCCGCTGCGTGCCGATGTCCTGGTACAGCGTCCCGCCGAACGCGACGTTGAGCACCTGCAGGCCGCGACACACTCCGAGCACCGGCTTGCGGGCGTCGATGAACGCGCGCAGCAGCGCGATCTCGTACTCGTCGCGCACGCGGTCGCCGGTCCACTCGGGGCGCAGCGGCGTCTCGCCGTAACTGCCCGGCCACATGTCCGAACCGCCCTCGAGCACGAGTCCGTCGAGCAGCGTCGCGTAGTCGGCGAGCGTCACGTCGCCGCGTCTCGTCGGCCCGTCCGGCGACGGAATCACGACCGCCAGCGCGCCGGCCGACTGCACCCAGTGCACGATCGACTGCTCGACGTACTGCAGCGTCTTGCCGGTGAAGACGGGGCGCTGCGGGTCGGCGT
>JBFZCF010000084.1:0-8928 GCA_041308065.1 Burkholderiales bacterium | reverse complement strand
ACCCGCCGTAAGGTACCCCGCACTCGCCCGCGCCGGCATCACTCAGAAAGCTGCGCGCCATCCAGTAACGCCATTCCCCAAAGACGCCCGCCTCCGAGTCGCTCGGAGTCGCGTAGCCCCGCAGCGCGGTCGGCCCGCAAGAAACTCTGCTCGAAAACACGCAAACCGAAGGCACCATCGCAGCGTGGTCGGCGCACAAGGGCCGCTGCGAAGATGCGCTCAATCGGTAGGCACTTGCCCGCGCTCAAGTCCGGTCCACTTGCGTTCGCCGCGCCGCCCACCGGTTTTTTGGGACAATGCCCGCCGGATGCGCCGCGAAAGGCGCACGAACACCAAGGGACAAGGGGACACGATGACCTACGCTGCCATCACCGGTTGGGGAAAGTGCATGCCGCCGGCCGTGCTGTCCAACGCCGACCTCGCGACCTTCCTCGAGACCGACGACGACTGGATCATCAGCCGCACCGGCATGAAGGAGCGGCGCGTGTCGCACGTCTCGGCGATCGAGATGGCGGCCGTGGCGAGCCAGCGCGCGCTGGCCTGCGCCGGCGTGAAGGCCGAGGACGTGGACCTGATCGTCTACGGCAGCTGCAGCAACGACGAGCAGGTGCCCAACAGCGCCTCCGGCGTGCAGGTGCTGATCGGCGCCGGCAACGCGGCGTCGATGGACGTGAACACCGCCTGCACCAGCTTCCTGTACGGCCTGTCGACCGCCACCGCGATGATCCGCACGGGTTCCGTGAAGACGGCGCTCGTCATCGGCGTCGAACTGATCACGCCGTACATGGACTGGAAGAACCGCAACGTGGCCGTGCTGTTCGGCGACGGCTCGGCGGCCGTCGTGCTGCAGGCGAGCGAGAACAAGGAAGGGCTCCTCGGCGAACAGCTGGGGTGCTACGCCGACGCGCGCCAGATCCTGCGCGTGCGCGGCATGGGCTGCAGCTACGCCAACCGCGGCGTGCAGCTGGGCGACACGCTGTGGGACTTCGACGGGCAGGAGATCTTCAAGAAGGCCGTCAAGGGCATGGCGCTGGCGTCCGAGAAGGTGCTCGCGAAGTGCGGCGTCACGCCCGAGCAGATCGACCTCGTCGTGCCGCACCAGGCCAACCTGCGCATCATCGAGTCGGTGGCGAAGCACGCGCACATCCCGATGGAGAAGGTGTTCCTCACCGTGCAGCGCTACGGCAACATGTCCGCCGCCACCGTGCCGGTCGCGCTGGTCGACGCGCTGGAGGAAGGCCGTGTCAAGCCGGGCAACCTGCTGCTGATGCCCGGCTTCGGCGGCGGCCTGACGCTGTGCTCGCACCTGGTGAAGTGGGGCGACCGCGTGACGCCGCTCGGCACGAGCGACGCGGAGCTGCCTCCGTGCACGAAGACCGCGCTGGAGATGGTCAACGCGATCCGCGCCTCGAAGAGCCAGCACGGCGAATCCGATGCCGGACTGACGAACATGAAGTTCGTCGAGTCCGCCGGCGGGTAAGGGCCGCTTCGCACCCCGGGTTGGTCAGGACGGCGGGCCGCGGGTCCGCCAGTAGAATCGTGCGGTTCCGTTGACCTGCACGAGCCATGACCAAGACCTACGAACCCGTCGCTCCGCACACCGTCGCCTTCCTCGGCCTCGGCGTGATGGGCTATCCGATGGCCGGCCACCTCGCGCGCGCCGGCCACCACGTCACCGTCTACAACCGCACCGCGAAGAAGGCCGACCAGTGGGTCGAGGAGTTCGGCGGCAAGGCCGCGCGCACGCCGCGCGAGGCCGCCGCGGGAGCCCGGATCGTCTTCTCGTGCGTCGGCAACGACGACGACCTGCGCAGCGTCTATCTCGGCGCGGACGGCGCGTTCGCCGGCATGTCGAAGGACGCGGTCGGCTTCGACAACACGACCGCGTCGGCCAAGGTGGCCCGCGATCTCGACGCCGAAGCGAGGAAGCTGGGGCTGCACTTCATCGACGCCCCGGTGTCCGGCGGACAGGCCGGCGCCGTCAACGGCCAGCTGACGGTGATGTGCGGCGGCGAGCCCGCGGTGTTCGAGCGCGCGCAGCCCGTTGCCATGGCGTTCGCGAAGGCGGTGACGCTGATCGGCGCGTCGGGCGCGGGCCAGCTCGCGAAGATGGTCAACCAGATCTGCATCGCCGGCCTGGTACAGGGTTTGTCCGAAGGCATCCACTTCGGCCAGGCCGCCGGCCTCGACATGAAGCTGGTGCTGCAGGTGATCGGCAAGGGCGCCGCGCAGAGCTGGCAGATGGACAACCGCGGCAAGACGATGGTCGACGACGAGTTCGAGTTCGGCTTCGCCGTCGACTGGATGCGCAAGGACCTCGGCCTGTGCCTCGACGAGGCCCGCCGCAATGGCGCGCCGCTGCCGGTCGCCGCGCTGGTCGACCAGTTCTATTCGGAAGTCCAGGCGCTGGGCGGCGGCCGCTGGGACACGTCGTCGCTGGTGCGCCGGCTGCGGCACGCGAAGAAGAAGTAGTCGCCGGCCGTGGCCGCGGGCGGGATCGAACAGCAACTGGCCGCGCTGCGGCCGAACCTGCTGGCGATCGCCCGCCTGCAATTGCGCAATGAGACGTGGGCGGAGGACGCGGTGTCGGAGACCCTGGTCGCGGCGCTGGAAGGAGCGCCCCGCTTCACCGCGCAGTCGCAGCTGAAGACCTGGGTCGTCGGCATCCTGAAGCACAAGATCATCGATCACTTCCGGCGTGCGCGCCGCGAGGTTTCGACGGACGCCGCGGCCGAGGCCGCCGAGGTCGAGAATTTCGACGAACTCTTCGCGCAGGACGGGCACCGCGCCTCGATGCCGCTCGAATGGGGCGACCCGGAGCGCAGCCTGGAGCGCACCCAGTTCTTCGACGTGCTGCAGGCCTGCCTCGACCACCTGCCGGCGAGCCTCGCCCGCATCTTCATGATGCGCGAGTGGCTCGACTACGACACGAGCGAGATCTGTAAGGAACTCGGCATTACCCCGACCAACTGCTTCGTGATGCTCTACCGCGCGCGCATGAGGCTGCGCGAGTGCCTCGAGATGAATTGGTTTGCCACGAAAGGGGCAGCGTGAACTCTTCTTTGAAGATCACCTGCAAGGAAGCGCACCACCTGCTCTCCGACCGGATGGACCGTCCGCTCGAACGCGGCGAGCGCTGGCGGCTCTGGCTGCACCTGCGTTTCTGCGGCATGTGCTCGCGCGTTGACCGGCAGATGGACTTCCTGCGGAGCGCCATGCGCCGGCTCGGCGAATGACCCCGCGCGCCGTGCGGCAGCGCGGCCGCCCTTTTATGTAAGGTCGAGCAACCTCGACCGACAGAGTTGAACCCCGGCCAGGAACCACCAACGTGCACGCCACCCTTCCGCTGCTGAAAGTCACCGACTTCCCGCCGTTGCGCCGTCGCTCGATCGACACGCTGCAGGTCAATCTCGGATACCGGTGCAACCAGTCCTGCCTGCACTGCCACGTGAACGCCGGGCCGAACCGCACCGAGCAGATGGACGGCGCGACGGTCGACCTGGTGCTCGAGGTGATGCGCGCGCGGCGGATCGCCACGCTGGACCTGACCGGCGGCGCGCCGGAACTGAACGAGCACTTCCGGCGGCTCGTCGCGGCCGCGCGCGCGCTGGGCGCCACCGTGATCGACCGCTGCAACCTGACGATCCTCGAGGAGCCGGGCCACGAAGACCTGGCCGACTTCCTCTGCCGCGAGCGGGTGCAGGTCGTCGCGTCGCTCCCCTGCTACTCGCAGGCGAATGTGGACCGCCAGCGCGGCGAAGGCGTGTTCGACAAGAGCATCCGGGCGCTGCAGCGCCTGAACGCGCTCGGCTACGGCGCCGACGGATCGGAGCTGACGCTGAACCTTGTCTACAACCCGCAGGGACCGTCGCTGCCGCCGCCGCAGGTCCGGCTCGAGCAGGACTACAAGCGGCTGCTGGCCGAGAACTTCGGCGTGCGCTTCAACCAGCTGCTGACGATCACCAACCAGCCGATCGCGCGCTTCGGCAGCACGCTGATCAGCAAGGGGCAGTTCCGCGACTACATGGCGCTGCTGCGCAGCGCGCACCGGCCGGAGAACCTGCCCGGCGTGATGTGCCGCTCGCTGGTGTCGGTCGACTGGCAGGGCAACCTGCACGACTGCGACTTCAACCAGATGCTCGGCATGCCGCTGCGCGCCGACGGACGCCGCGGCGCAACGCAGCACCTGCGCGACCTGCTCGCGCGCGACCTCGCGGACAACCCGATCGCCGTCGCCGACCACTGCTACGCATGCACGGCGGGCCAGGGCTCGTCGTGCGGCGGAGCACTGGCTGCGTGAGCGCGCTCGGCCGCTCCGAAGCGCTCATCCCGAGCGCGCAGCGCGAGGGCAGTCCAGTCAGGGACACCGGCTCGCCCGGGCGCGCCTGCCCCGCCAGCTACGGCTACTCGCCGGCCGCGTTCGCCCGCGCGCCGGAATTGAACGCCGACGTGCTCTACGCGGTCGGCGGCCTGTACGGCAACCTGCCGGCCCTGCGCGAGATTGAGCGCATGGCCGCGCTCGAGGCCGAGCGCGCGCGGATCGTCTTCAACGGCGACTTTCACTGGTTCGATGCCGACCCGGCGGACTTCCTCGCGATCGAGCGCGGCGTGATGCGGCACACGGCGCTGCGCGGCAACGTCGAGACCGAGATCGCGAACGACGACGAGGCGAACGGCTGCGGCTGCGCCTATCCGGAGTCGGTTCCGGACGACGACGTCGAGCGTTCCAATCGCATCCTCGCCCGTCTGCGCGCCGCCGCGCGCGGTGCCGAGTCGCTGTCGCCCGGACTGATGCAGCGCCTCGCCGGCCTGCCGATGCACCTCGTGGCGGACGTGGGCGGCGCGCGCATCGCGGTCGTGCACGGCGACGCCTGGGCGCTCGCCGGATGGCGCTTCGCGCACGATGCGCTGCACTCCGAGGCGGCGGCCGACCGGCTGTGCGCGCTGTTCGAGCAGGCCGCCGTGGACGGCTTCGCGTCCAGCCACACGTGCCTGCCCGCGCTGAAGGCGTTCGACACGCCGCTCGGCGAGCGCTTCATCGTCAACAACGGCGCTGCCGGGATGCCCAACTTCCGCGGACAGCGCTGCGGCGTGCTGACGCGGATCGCGGTCGTTCCGGTGCCGGCGGCGCTGCAGGCAACGCGGCTGTACGGAGGCGAGTTCGACGGCATCCACGTCGACGCGCTCGCGGTGCGCTTCGATGCGACCGCGTGGGACCTCGACTTCGCGCGACTGTGGCCCGCGGGGTCGGACGCCGCAATCTCCTACGGCAGCCGCATCGTCGACGGGCCCGACTTCCGCATCGACGATGCACTCGGCCGCTCCACACGGTCGCGTTGCGCCGCGCTCGCCGCCTGACGCCGCGTCGCCCGGCACGGTTCCGCGGCGCGGCCCGCTAAGCTTCCGGGAATGCAGCACGCCTCGCCTCCGGCCGCACCGCCCATGTCCACCGCAACACCGCACCGCCCCCGCAACGCGCTGGCCCTCGGCATGGTGGGCGCGCTCGGCGAGGAACTCCTCGCCGGACTCGTCGGCGGCAGCCGCTACGCCACCGTGCACGTGGCCGTCGAGCAGTGGATCGGCTCGGCCGCGGCGCGCTTCAAGCCGTGGATCCCGGGCCAGGGCGTGGTGGTGGCGGACGACGCCTACATCTGCATCACCGGCCCGGAGACGTTCGTGCCGGCGGCGACGCCGATGCAGCGCGTCGGTCCGGCCGACGTGGCCAGGGCCGCGCGCACGGCGCGCGACTGCGGCGCGACGCGGCTGGTGCTGGTGTCGCCGCTGCCCGCGCTGCTCCAGATGAACGCCGCCTCGCACACGCTGTCGAGCGCCGCCGAAGTGGAGCTCGCGGAATTGGGGTTCGAGACGCTGCTGGTGATCCGGCCCACGGTGGATGCGGCGCACGCTTCCGGCGGATGGCTGCCGGGACTCGTCCGGACCTTCACGCGCATGGTGCTCGAGATCATGCTGCCGCAGCGCCTGCAGGCACTGCGCGCGCGCACGGCCGCCGCGGCGATCCTGCACGCGGTCGAACGCGCCGGACCGGGAATCCACGTGCTCGGCGCGGCCGAACTCACGGCCATCGTCGAGGAAACGATGCCAGCCGCGCTGCCGCGGAAGGTGCGCGTGCGCTGAACCATGCGGCTGGCTGTCATCGTCCCTGTGCTGAACGAGGAACGCGCGATCGCGGACACGCTCGCGCGGCTAGCGCCGCTGCGCGCGCGCGGGTCCATGGTGGTCGCGGTCGACGGCGGCAGCACCGACCGCACCGTTGAACGCGCGCGTGCGGCCGTTGACCACGTGCTCGTGGCGCCGCGCGGCCGGGCGCTGCAGATGAACGCCGGCGCACGCCACGCCCTGGCCGACCCGGCGATCGACACCCTGCTCTTCCTGCATGCCGACACGCGGTTGCCGGACGACGCCGATCGCGAAGTGCGCGCGGCGTGCGCCGGGCGGCCGTCCGCGTGGGGCCGTTTCGATGTGCGGATCGAAGGCGCCGCGCCGTCGCTGCGGCTGGTGGCCGCGATGATGAACCTGCGCTCGCGCGCGACCGGCATCTGCACCGGCGACCAGTGCCTGTTCGCGACCCGCGCGCTGTTCGAGGCGCTCGACGGCTTTGCCGTGCTTCCGCTGATGGAAGACATCGAGTTCTCGCGCCGCGCGCGCCGGGTGGCGTGGCCGATCGCCATCCGCGCGCGCGCCACGACCTCCGGCCGGCGCTGGGAGCGGCATGGCGTCGTCCGGACCGTGCTGCTGATGTGGCGCCTGCGCCTCGCGTACTTCCTCGGCGCCGATCCCGCGCGCCTCGCCGCGGCCTACCGCGATGCCCGCTGATCCGAGCGTCGACATCGCCGTCTTCGCGCGGGCGCCGGTCGCCGGCCAGGCCAAGACGCGCCTGATCCCGCGGCTCGGGGCGGCGGGGGCGGCACGTCTCCAGCGCCGGCTGACCGAACGCGCGCTCGAACGCGCGCAGTCGGTGCGCGGGGCGCGCGTCACGCTGTGGACCACGGCCGACGACGCCGACACGCGCGCCCTGGCCGAGGCCGCGCGCGCCACGGTCCGCCTGCAGCAGGGGCACGACCTCGGCGAGCGCATGTCGAACGCGTTCGCCGAAACCCTGGATGGCGCGCGGCCGATGCTGCTGATCGGCACGGACTGCCCGGCGCAGACTGCGGCCGATCTCGAGACCGCCATCGCAGTCCTGCGCGAGGCCGACGCCGTGATCCAGCCCGCCGAGGACGGCGGCTACGTGCTGATCGGAATGAGGCAATTCCATCCCGCGTTGTTCGAGCAGGTGGCGTGGGGCAGCGCGACGGTGCTCGCCACCACGCGCGCGCGCGCGACCGACCATCGCGTGCGCCTGGCTGAACTGCCGATGAGCTGGGATCTCGATCGGAGCGAGGATCTCGATCGCGCCCTCGCGCTCGGCCTCGTCGATCTCCCGTTGGAGTGATGAAGATGCTTCCTGCATTGCTGGCCCTCTCCCTGCTCGCCGCAGCCGGCGCATCGCTCGCCGCCACCGAGCCGAAGGTCGCCCTCTTTTCTAGCGCGAGCGGCCCGGAACTGCCGGCCCCGTGGCGCATCGTCACGGGGCCGAAGGACGCGCGCCATACGCGCTATGCGGTTGCCGAGCACGACGGACGCACGGCGGTGCGGGCGGACGCGGACGCGTCGTACGCCATCGTCATCCATCCGCTGAACGCCGAGATCGGAGCGCACCCGATCCTGCGCTTCGCGTGGCGTGTCGATCGGTTCCCGGAACACTCCGACCTTACCTCCCGCGCCGGCGACGACGTCGCCGCCAAGGTCTGCGTGCTGTTCGACGTGCCGCTGGAGCGGCTGTCCGTGGTCGACCGCACCAAGATCCAGCTCGGGCGTGCCCTGTTCGATCCGCAGTTGCCCGCGTCGACGATCTGCTATGTCTGGGACCGCACGTTGCCGGCCGGCCGCTGGATCAACAGTGCCTACACGGATCGCGTGCGCTTGCTCGTGCTGCGATCGGGCGCGAGCGGCGAGCCGTCGCGCTGGATCGACGAGCGTCGCGACCTGCGCGCGGACTTCGCGCAGGCGTTTCCGCGCGAGGCCGCGTTCGGCCAACCGAAGGCGGCCGCGCTCGCGCTCGCCACCGACGCCGACAACACGAAGAGCAAGGCGTCGGCGTGGTACGGCGACATCGGACTGGCGGCAGAGTGAGCGTGATGCCGTGAAGCGACTGTTGCTCGTCGGCGGCGGCCAGGCGCACGCGTTCGTGCTGCGCGCGCTGGCCGCGAGTCCGCCGCGCGACGTCGAGGTGGTCCTGGTGACGCCGTCGGACCGCCTCGTGTACAGCGGCATGCTGCCCGGCTGGATCGCCGGCCACTACACGCTGCCGGAACTGACGATTCCGCTGGCCCCGCTGGCAGAGGCCGCTCGCGCAATCCTGGTGCAGCGCCGGGTCGTGGGGCTCGACCTCGAGCACAAGACCGTCCGCACCGACCGCAACGAACTGATCGAGTTCGATCTTCTCTCGATCGCATCGGGCCCGGCGGTCGATTTCGACTCGATTCCGGGCTCGCGCGACTTCGCGCTGCCGGTGCGCCCGCTCGACAACTTCATCGAGGGCTGGGCGCGCATCCACTCGCACGCGCTGACCACCGAAATGCCGCTGCGGCTGACCGTCATCGGGGCCGGCGCGGGCGGTGTGGAAATCGCCCTGGCGATGAAGTACCGCCTGGGCGTGTGCCGCGACCGGGTGCGCGTGCAACTGGTCACGGGCGCGGGCTCGATCGTGCCAGGCCACGGCATCCGCGCCCGCGCCCTGCTGAAGGATGCGTTGCTGCGGCAGGGCGTGCGCCTGGTCGAAGGCGTGGTGCGCCATCTCGAGCGTGACTCGGCGCAGCTCGAGGACGGCGGCGTGCTCCCGTCCGACGCGACGCTGCTGGTCACCGG
>JBFZCF010000083.1:0-9285 GCA_041308065.1 Burkholderiales bacterium | reverse complement strand
CGCGCCCGGCGGCTACCTGCACTGCGCCACCGACTGGGAGCACTACGCGCAGCAGATGCTCGAGGTCCTGGGCGCCGAGCCGCAGCTCGCCAACACGGCGGACGGGTTCGCGCAGGAACCGGCCAACCCGCTCTGCCGCCGCCCGACCACCAAGTTCAACGCCCGCGGCGAACGGCTCGGGCACGGCACCTGGGACCTCGTGTTCATTCGGCGGTAGCGGCGCACGCCAATTGAACCTTGGTTCAATTGGCGGTGCGGCGGGCGTCGCCTACGCTGGCGCTGCTGCGCGAAGCGGGCAGCGAAGCGGGCATTTGAGGCCTGTTCCGGTCGCCCGCACGGCCCACATTCCTGCACGACAACAAGGAGAATCAAGACATGACAGCGAAACTCGCCGCCGAGCTGCTCGGCACGTTCTGGCTCGTGCTCGGCGGCTGCGGCAGCGCGGTGCTGGCGGCCGCGTTCCCTGAACTCGGCATCGGATTCGTCGGCGTGTCGCTCGCGTTCGGTCTGACGGTGCTCACGGGCGCCTATGCGCTCGGCCCGATCTCGGGCGGTCACTTCAATCCGGCGGTCTCGGTCGGGCTCTGGGCCGGCGGGCGCTTCCCGGCGTCGCAGCTTCTGCCTTACATCGTGGCGCAGGTGATCGGCGCCGTCATCGCCGCCGGCGTGCTCTACCTGATCGCCAGCGGCAAGGCCGGCTTCGACCTGAAGGGCGGCTTCGCGTCGAACGGGTTCGGCGAGCACTCGCCCGGCCAGTACAGCTTCGGCTCGGCCGCGATCACCGAGGTGGTCATGACCTTCATGTTCCTGATCGTGATCCTCGGCGCCACGCACAAGCGCGCGTCCCCCGGCTTCGCGGGCCTCGCGATCGGACTGGCACTGACGCTGATCCACCTGATCAGCATCCCGGTGACGAACACCTCGGTGAACCCGGCGCGCAGCACCGGCCCGGCGCTGTTCGTCGGCGGCTGGGCGATCCAGCAGCTCTGGTTGTTCTGGGTCGCGCCGATCGTCGGCGCCGCCATCGCGGGCTGGACGTCGCGCGCTGTGTTCGACCGGGCCGACTGACCGCCGGCAACGACGAGCCCGGGAACCGGGCGGCGACTTCCCGAGCGCCGCCAGTCAGGCCGCGGGCGGCATCGCGCGGCCGCCGCCCTCATCCGGCTCGTCGTCGGCGTACACGGCGCGTTCGCGCGCCCAGGCGCGCAGCGCGTCGATGCGCTCGGCCATCACGACCGACAGCGGCCGCGTGCGCTCGATCTCCGCGAGGATGTCGGCGGCGCGCAGCGCGTCGCTTCGTGCGCGCGCCTCGAACGACGCCGACACGATCGCCTGCTCGATCTCGGCGCCCGAGAAACCGCGCGCCAGCTTCGCGAGCGCATCGACCTCGAACTGCTGCGGGTCGTGGCCACGCTTCTTCAGGTGGATCTCGGCGATCTGCGCGCGCGCCGCCTCCGACGGGAAGTCGACGAAGAAGATCTCGTCGAACCGTCCCTTGCGCACGAGTTCCGGCGGCAGCTGCGAGATGTCGTTGGCGGTCGCCACCATGAACACCGGCTCGCGGCGCTCCGCCATCCAGGTCAGCAGGCTGCCGAGGACGCGGCGCGACACGCCGCCGTCGCCGTCGCCGCCGTCGGTCGAGATGCCCTTCTCGATCTCGTCGATCCACAGCACGCACGGCGACATGCTCTCCGCCGCCGCGAACGCGGTGCGCAGGTTGCGCTCGGTCTCGCCGTAGTACTTGTTGTAGAGCGCGCCGAAGTCGAGCCGCATCAGCGGCACGCCCCACTCGCCCGCGACCGCGCGCGCGGCCAGGCTCTTGCCGCCGCCCTGCACGCCGAGCAGCACGATGCCCTTGGGCCGGTCGACGTTGTTCGACGCGGCGTCGAGGAAAGGCGCGCGGCGCAGGCTGATCCAGTGCTTCAGCCGCGCCAGCCCGCCGACGTCGTCGAAGCGCACCTTGCTCTGCTCGTAACCCAGCGCGCCGCTGCCGCCGAGCGCCTCGTACTTGATCTCCAGCACCCGCCGCACGTCGTCGCGGCCGATCGCGCCGTCGTCGCGCAGTGCCTGCCGCACCAGGCGCCGCACGTCGTCCTGCTCCATCCCGAGCAGGTGCATGATCAGCATGTCGAGCGCGGCGCGGTCGCCGCGCGGCTTCTCGCCGGTCTGGCTCTCGTGGCGCCGCGCCTCCTCCATCACGATCGCGCGGATCGCGTCGCGGTCGGGCAGCACCGGGCGGAAGTGGGCGGACAGCCGCAGGATCTCCGACGGCATTTCGTCGAGCCGCGGACTGAGGAACACCAGCGTGCGCGCGCTCCGGTAGTGCGACAGCGCGATCTCGCGGATCAGGCGCATCGACACCGGGTCCTTGAAGCCGGGGTGCGCGTCGCACAGCGCGTACACGCCGTTCTGCGGCGTGCGGTCGATGTGCTTCAGCGCGTCGAGCAGGTCGTTGGTCTGGTGCACCGCCTCGTCGCGGCCGTGGCGCCGGATGCCGCTGGTGATGCTCCACGTCATCAGCGCCTGGTTCTCGAGATTGCAGGCCTTCTGCAGCAACTCGAGGATGCGCGGCTCCTCGTGCGACTCGATCAGGATGATCGGGAAGCGCGAGCGCAGCAGCGAGCCGAGTTCGGCCGCTTCGTCACGGGTGTTCATCGGCTTGCCTCCGGGCGGTCACTCACAGGCGGGCGCGCGCCGGCCCGGGCGTCCGGGGCCTGTTCCCTGGTCCGGTCGCGACGCAGCGTGACGAGGTCGTACGCGAGCTTGAGGCCGACCAGCAGCAGCGCCCCGGCCACCGGCCACTGCAGCGCCTGCACCAGGAATCCGCTCGCGATCAGCGTGACGTGCAGGATCATGATCCGCCCGTACGGCGCGCCCATCAGTTCCTTCAGCGGCGGCGGCGCTTCGCGCGTGCGGGCCAGCCACTGGACGAACCCGCTCAGGTGCACCAGCACGACGGCCAGCGCGGCGAGCCAGCCGTCGCGCTCGGCGAACAGGTAATCGAGCATCGCGGCGAAGGGTCCCGCCAGCCCGCCGTCCATCGCGCCGCGGCCGACCTCCGCGCCGCCGAACAGCAGCGCGACGAACGCGCCGTGCACCGCGGTGAACAGGCCGTAGTGGACGGTGAAAAAGGCCGACAGGGCGACGGCGCCCACCAGGCCCGCCACGCCGAGCCGCAGGCCGGTCGCGAGCATCTTCGCGACATTGAATCCACCGATGACGACGTTCTCGAACCAGAACAGCAGCATGACGACGAACGGCGACCAGCCGAGCACCACCACACCCCACGCGATGACCGCCGCGGTCGCCAGCGCGAGCGCCAGGTCGACGGCGGCGACCGCGCGCGCGCTCGTCATCCGCGGGACCAGTCCACCCAGCCGAAGTACGCGGTGGCGAGCACGATCGCGCCAAAGACGATGCGGTACCAGGCGAAGAGCGTGAAGTCGTGCGTCGCCACGTAGCGGATCAGCCAGCGGATGCACAGCAGCGCCGACACGAAGGCGAACACGGTTCCGACGGCGAACACCGGCAGGTCGGCCGCGGTGAGCGCGTCGCGCTGCTTCCACAGCGAGTAGACGCCGGCCCCGATCAGCGTCGGGATCGCGAGGTAGAAGCTGAACTCGGTCGCGGCACGGCGCGACAGGCCGAACAGCATGCCGCCGATGATCGTCGAGCCCGAGCGGCTCATGCCCGGAATCAGCGCCACGCACTGCACGAGCCCGACCTTGAGGGCGTCGAGCGCCGTCATGTCGTCGACGGTCGGCACGCGCGCGAGGCGCTGGCCCTGCAGGTCGCGCTCGCCGAAGCGGCGATGATGCCTCCGCTCGACCCACAGGATGATCAGGCCGCCGACGACGAACGCCGTGGCGACCGGCACGGGGTGGAACAGCGTGTCCTTGATCATCGAGCCGAACGCGAGCCCGAGCACCACGGCGGGAACGAAGGCGACCGCCACGTTGACCGCGAAGCGCTGCGCGGTGGCGTCGCGCAGGATGCCCGCCACCGTGCCGATCAGCCGGGCCCGGTATTCCCACATCACGGCGAACATCGCGCCGGTCTGGATCGCGATCTCGAACGTCGCGACGTGCTCGCCGCGGAACTCGAGCAGCGAACTGGCGAGGATCAGGTGGCCGGTCGACGAGATCGGCAGGAATTCGGTGAGGCCCTCGACGATGCCGAGGATGGCGGCCTTGACCAGCAGTGCGATGTCCACGAAGCGTCGCGCCTCTTACTTCGGCGCGAGGCCGACGCGCAGCCCGAACACGCCGATCGACAGGTCAGTGGGCTGGTAGATCACGCCGTCGCGGTTCAGTTCTTCCGGCCGGAAGGCCAGCAGCGACAGGCGGCCGAGCGTGTCGCCTTCGGCGAGCTTGCCCGAGCCGAGGTTGACGAACGGAATCGACGGCAGCCGCACCTGTTCGATGCGCGCGTCGGCGAGGTCGATGCCGGTGCGGTTCTCGTTCAGCTCCGGCTTGCCCGAGATCGCCACGTGGATCGACAGCGGGATCCCGGCCGGCGCTTCCTTCAGGCGGATCGCCCACTCGAGCTGGACGCGCTGCGCCTGGGTCTGGATGCCGACGTCCGGCCCGCTGATCGCAAGCCCCTCGAACTGCCCGAACACCTGCCGCAGGTCGGCCTTGTCGCGGTCGATGAAGGCGCGCTGCGCGATGTCGGCGCGGTCGAGATGAATGGCGGGCGGCCCCAACGACGCGCACCCGGCAAGCGCCGCGATGGCCAACCCGAGTGCAATCCATTTCTTCATGCCGACTCCGTGCCCGGCTCCGGGCGATTGCGCAGCGGCCGCGATGTTACCGGTACTCCCCCGGGAGGGATCGGCCGAAATGCGCACTCGGATCGCGCCGTCGCGGCGCCCGGCCCTACTCGTAGCGCAGCGCCTCGATCGGCAGCAGCCGCGACGCCTTGCGCGCGGGATAGAAACCGAAGAACACCCCGATGCCGGCGGCGAAGCCGACCGCGAGGAAGATCGCCTGCGGCGTGATGTCGGTGCGCCAGTTGGCGAACTCGCCGACCGCGAACGACGCGATCACTCCGAGCAGGATGCCGAGCGCGCCGCCGATCATCGACAGCGTGATGGCCTCGACGAGGAACTGCTTGAGGATGTCCCGGCCGCGTGCGCCGACCGCCATCCGCAGCCCGATCTCGCGCGTGCGCTCGGTCACGCTGACCAGCATGATGTTCATGATGCCGATGCCGCCGACCAGCAGGCTCACCGACGCCACGGCGCCCAGCAGTATCGTCAGGACGCGGCTCGCCGCTTCCTGCGCCTGCAGGATCTCGGTCAGGTTGCGGATCGTGAAGGGCTCGTCGGCGCCCGGCTGCACCCGCATCCGCTGGCGCAACAGTTCGCGGATGCGCTCCTCGATCGCCTTCATGTCAGCGCCGTCGGCCGTCTTCACCGAGATCGAGCCGATGCGCTTCTGCTTGCCGCCGGTCTGGCCGAGCACGCGGTTGCGGGCGGTGGAGATCGGCATCAGGATGGTGTCGTCCTGGTCCTGGCCGAGCGCGTTCTGTCCCTTGCGGTCGAGCACGCCGATGATGGTCAGCGGCACCTTGCGCACCCGGATCACCTGGTCGACCGGATCGACGCCTTCGCCGAACAGCTGCTTCGCGGTGGTCTGGCCGATCAGCGCCACCTTGCCGGAGCCGGCGATCTCCGCCGGCTCGAACAGCCGCCCGGACGCGAGCGGCCAGTCGCGCGCGATCAGGTAGTCGTTGGTGGTGCCGAAGTACTGGGTCGACCAGTTGGAGTTGCCGGCGACGACCTGCCCGGCGCCGCGCAGCGCCGGGGCCGCCACGACGACGCCTTCGACCTCGACCGCGATCGCCTGGGCGTCCTCCTCGGTCAGCGTCTGCGCCGCGCCGGTGCCGAGCCGCACGCCGCTCGCGGTCGTCGAGCCCGGGAAGACCAGCATCAGGTTCGAGCCGAGGTTCTTCAGCTGCTCGCGCACCCGTTCCTGCGCGCCGCCGCCGATGGCGAGCATCGCGATCACCGCCGCGACGCCGATGATCATGCCGAGCATCGTCAGCGACGAGCGCAGCTTGTTGACGCGCAGCGCCTTCAGCGCGACGCGCAAGACCATCAGCGCGTTCATGCGGGCACCTCGGCCGCGCGATCCAGCGCGCGCAGCGCCCCGGCGGCGGACGTCGGCGCCTGCCGCTCGTCGGAAACGATGCGGCCGTCGCGGAACATCACGAGCCGCGAGGCGAAGGCGGCGACGTCGTGCTCGTGCGTGACCAGCACGATCGTCATGCCGTCGCCGTTGAGCTGCTGCAGCAGCGCCATGATCTCGACGCTCGTGCGCGAGTCCAGCGCGCCGGTCGGCTCGTCGGCGAGGATCAGCGCCGGGTTGTTCACGAGCGCGCGCGCGATCGCGACGCGCTGCTGCTGCCCGCCGGACAGCTGCGACGGCTGGTGGTCGGAACGGTCGCCGAGCCCGACGAGCTTCAGTTTCTCGAGCGCGCGCGCGTGCCGCTCCTGCATCGGCACGTTCGCGTACATCAGCGGCAGCTCGACGTTCTCGAGCGCGCTGGTGCGCGCGAGCAGGTTGAACTGCTGGAACACGAACCCGATGCGGCGGTTGCGGACCGCCGCGAGCGCGTCCGAATCCATCCGCGCGGCGTCTTCGCCGGCGATCCAGTAGCTGCCGGAGGTCGGCCGGTCGAGGCAGCCGATCATGTTCATGAACGTCGACTTGCCCGACCCGGACGGCCCCATCACCGCGACGAACTCGCCTGCCTCGATCGTCATCGACACGCCGGCGAGCGCGTGCACGACGTTGTCGCCGAGGACGTAGTCCTTGGTGAGGCCGTCGACGCGGATCAGCGGTTCAGTCATGAGGAAATCGGGGTCTGACCCCGATTAGAAGAACATGCGGGGCGGACTGCCCTTCTGCGTAGTCGCACCCGAGGCACCGCCCGTGCTGCCGATGATGACCTCGGCGCCTTCGACGATGCCGTCGCCGCTGACCTCGCTCATCGAGCCGTCCGACAGGCCGACGCGCACGTCGACCGCCTTCGGCTTGCCGTCGACGAGCAGGTAGACGCGGCCGCGGGTCGACTGCCCGCTGCCCGGGCGGCCCGCCGTTTCCGCGACGATCTGCGCGTACTTCTCCTTCTGCTCCGGCTTCAGGAGGTCCTCGACCTTCGCGCGCATCTCGGCGCGGATCGCGGCGCCCTGCTTGGCGCGCGCCTCCTCGGGCAGGTCGCGCAGCCCCATGAACTTGTTGCGCATCTCGGCAAAGATCGGCTCGAGCCGCTGCTGCTGCTGTTCGTCGAGCTTCAGCTCCGTGACCAGCCGTTCGCGGAACTGCGTCATCGCTCCCGCGGCGCCGGCGGCGCCGCCCTTGGCCCCGGCGTCCGCGCCGGACGACGCGCTCTTTTCCGCAGCCGTCCTGGCGTCGGTCGGCGTCTCGCCGGGCGGGCGGAAGCGCAGCGCGCTGTTCGGCGCCTTCAGCACCGACTCGCGGCTGTCGGTGGTGATTCGCACGTTGGCCGTCATGCCGGGCAGCAGCTCGCCGCGGTCGTTGTTGGCGGAGATGATCGCGATGTAGGTCACGACGTTCTGCACGTTCTGCGCCGCCTTGCGCACGGTCTTCACTTCGCCGGCGAACGGGCGACCCGGGAAGGCGTCGACCGTGAACGAGGCGCGCTGGCCGACGCGGATGCGGCCGACGTCCGCCTCGTCGATCGACGTCTCGACCTGCATGTCGCGCAGGTCCTTGGCGATGACGAACAGCTCCGGCGCCTGCAGGCTCGCCGCCACGGTCTGTCCGACGTCCACGGTACGCTTGATCACGACGCCGTCGACCGGCGCCCGGATCTCCGTGCGCGACAGGTCGACGCGCGACGACGCCAGCGCCGCGCTGCGCTGCTGCACGACCGCGTTGGCGGTCTTCAGTTCGGCCGCCGCGAGGTCGTAGGTCGACTGCGCGCGATCGAGCTCGGCGGGAGACACGAAGTTGCGCGCGACCAGTTCCTTGCTGCGCTTGAGGTCGCGCTCCGCGTTAATGCGCGCCACTTCGGCGCGGCCCACCGCCGAGCGCGCGGCCTCGAGGTCAGCTTCGGCCTGGCGCACGCGGTACTGGAAGGTCTCCGGATCGATCCGCGCGATCAGCATCCCCTGCTTGACCGGGGAGTTGAAATCGACGAACAGTTCCTTGATCTGGCCCGACACCTGCGAGCCGACCTGCACCGACGTCACCGGGTTTACGGTGCCGGTGGACGAGACCGTCGCGGTGATCGGTCCCTTCTCGACCTTGGCGGTGCGGAACGTCGGCGCGTCGGCCTTGCGGCCGGAGTTCCACCACCAGCCGCCGCCCGCGACGAGCGCGAGCACGACGAAGGCCAGCAGCAGTTTTGCGTTTCTTGACACGATGGTCCCGTGCAGGGAAGCCGAGCAGCCGGGGATTGTACGGGCGCGTCACCGCGCCTCACGAGTGCGGTAACACAGGGAAACAACTGAGGGAAGCAGCCCAGCGAGCCCGGGCCAAGGCGCTGCGCCGGCCCCGGCCGCGACCGGCGCTCAGGCCGAAGCGCCGCGTTCGTACCAGCCGCGGCTGGCGTTCACCCAGCGGACCACCAGCAGCATCAGCGGCACCTCGATCAGCACGCCGACCACGGTCGCGAGCGCCGCGCCGGACTCGAAGCCGAACAGGCTGATGGCCGCCGCGACGGCGAGTTCGAAGAAGTTCGACGCGCCGATCAGCGCCGACGGGCAGGCCACGCTGTGCTTCTCGCCGACCATCCGGTTCAGGCCGTAGGCGAGCCCCGCGTTGAAGAAGACCTGGATCACGATGGGGACGGCGAGCAGCGCGATCACCAGCGGCTGCTCCAGCAGCGCCCTGCCCTGGAACGCGAACAGCAGCACGAGCGTGGCGAGCAGCGCAATCACCGACCACGGCTGCAGTCGATGCAGCAGCGCGTCGAGCGCCGGCTGGCCGCGACGCAGCGCTGCGCGGCGCCACAGTTGCGCGAGGATGACCGGCACGACGATGTACAGCACCACCGACGTCAGCAGCGTGTCCCACGGCACCGTGATCGACGCCACCCCGAGCAGCAGCGCCACGATCGGCGCGAACGCGAACACCATGATCGTGTCGTTCAGCGCGACCTGCGACAGCGTGAAGTACGGATCGCCGTTGGTCAGCCGGCTCCACACGAACACCATCGCCGTGCACGGCGCGGCCGCCAGCAGGATCAGCCCGGCGATGTAGCTGTCGATCTGCTCGGCCGGCAGCCACGGCGCGAACAGGTGGCGGATGAAGA
>JBFZCF010000082.1:0-8971 GCA_041308065.1 Burkholderiales bacterium | reverse complement strand
GACGAGCAGAAGCGGTTGATCGTCATGCCGCCCGTGGTGTTGGGCAGGCCGGCGAGCAGCACCGCGATGCGCGCCATGTTGAGGCCCTGCTCGGCCTCGGGCATCGCGCAGCCGATGATCGCGTCTTCCACCGCCTTCGGATCGAGGGTCGGCACCTGCGACATCGCATTGCGGATTGCGGCGACCAGCAGGTCGTCCGGCCGCACGTTGCGGAACACGCCCTTGGGCGCCTTGCCGATCGGCGTGCGCGTCGCGGCGACGATGTATGCATCCTGTACTTGTCGAGTCATTTCAGTTGGCTCCACTTCTCATTCTTTTGCCGGGGGGTTCCAAGGGGGGCTGGCAGGCCCCCCCTTGCGTCCACATGGAAAGATGTCAGAGGGCAAGCCGGTCAGTTTCTGACCGGTTTGCCCGTCGACATCATTCCCATCATTCGCTCCTGCGACTTCGGGTGGTTCACGAGCTGCATGAAGAACTTACGCTCGAGGTCGAGCAGCCACTGCTCGTCCACCTGCGCCGTCGCCTCGACGTCGCCGCCGCACATCACGTCGGCGATGCCGCTCGCGATGAAGAAGTCGTGCTGGCTGATGAAGCCGCCGTCGCGCATGTTCACCAGCTGCGCCTTGATCGTCGCCACCCCGGTGCGGCCAGCGACCGGGAAGGCCTTCGGCTTCAGCGGCGGGCGATAGCCGGTGGCATGCATCGCGAACGCCTCGCCGATCGCCGTCCACAGCAGTTCGTGGCTGTTGAAGACCACGAGATCGGTCGGGCGCAGGTAGCCCATCGCCTTGGCTTCGAGCGCCGACTTCGAGACGTTGGCCATCGCCGCGTTCAGGAACCAGTTCTTCATGAACGGGAAGACGTCCGTCATGCCGGCCGCCTGCGCGGCCTGCGCCGCGCGCAGCGCGCCTTCCTTCAGGCCGCCCGCGCCGGGGATCAGGCCGACGCCGACCTCGACCAGGCCGATGTAGCTCTCGAGCGAAGCGACCGCCTTCGAGCAGTGCAGGATCAGTTCGCAGCCGCCGCCGAGCGCCATGCCGCTCACCGCGGCGATGGTCGGCACCTGCGCGTACTTCAGGCGCATGAACGCATCCTGCATCTTCTTCTCTTCGGCGCCGATCGCCTTCGCGCCGCCGCTCATGAACACCGGCATCATCGCCTGCAGGTCGGCGCCGACGGAGAACGGATCGTCCGGCGACCAGATGACCAGCCCGCGGTACTGCGACTCCGCGAGGTCGACCGCCTTCAGCAGGCCCGCGACCACGCCCGGGCCGATCGCGTGGACCTTGGTCCTGATCGACAGGACCAGGACTTCCGCCATCGGGCCGCCCTCGAGCGTCCACAGGCGCACCGCCTCGTCCTCGAACACCGTCTTGCCGCCGTTGTGACCGCTGACTGAAGTCTCTCCGGCGAGCGGCGCGCGGAACAACTGCTTGCCGTACACCGGCAGCGCGGAGCGCGCGACGAACTTCTTCTGCGCCGGCGACCAGGAGCCGTCCGGCGTATGCACGCCGCCGGCCTTCGCGACCGGGCCTTCGAACACCCACTTCGGCAGCGGCACGCCGGCCAGCGCCTCGCCGGCGTCGATGTCCGCCTTCACCCACTCGGCGATCTGCTTCCATCCGGCCGCCTGCCAGGTCTCGAACGGGCCGGTCGACCAGCCGAAGCCCCAGCGCAGCGCGAAGTCGACGTCGCGCGCGGTGTCGGCGATCGATTCGGCGTGGACGGCGATGTAGTGGAAGGCGTCGCGGAAGATCGCCCACAGGAACTTCGCCTGCGGGTGGTCGGTCTCGCGCAGCAGCTTCAGGCGCTCGGCCGGGTCCTTCTTCTTCAGGATGCGCGCGACGAGTTCGTCGGCCTTGCCGGTCGAGTCGACGTACTCGGCCTTCTTCGGATCGAGCACCTTGATCGCCTTGCCGTCCTTGCGATAGAAGCCTGCGCCGGCCTTCTGCCCGAGCGCGCCCTTCTCCACCAGCGCCTTCAGCACCGGCGGCGTCGCGAAGTGCTCGGCGAACGGGTCGATCGACGCCGGCAGCGTGTCCTGCATCGTCTTGATCACGTGAGCCATGGTGTCGAGGCCGACGACGTCCGCCGTTCGGAAGGTCGCGCTCTTGGCGCGGCCGAGCTTGGTGCCCGTCAGGTCGTCGACGACGTCGTAGGGAATGCCGTACTTCCCGGCTTCCTTGATGGTCGCCAGCATGCCGAAGATGCCGACGCGGTTGGCGATGAAGTTCGGCGTGTCCTTCGCGCGCACCACCCCCTTGCCCAGCGTGCTGGTCAGGAAGGTCTCCAGGTCGTCCATGATCTGCGCGCGCGTGGCCGGCGTGGCGATCAGTTCCACCAGGTGCATGTAGCGCGGCGGGTTGAAGAAGTGCACGCCGCAGAAGCGCGCCTTCAGCCCGGCGTCCATCGCCTCGGCCAGCTTGGCGATCGGCAGGCCCGAGGTGTTCGACGCCAGGATCGCGTCCGGCGCGACGAACGGACCGATCTTCCGGTACAGGTCGTGTTTCCAGTCGAGCCGCTCGGCGATCGCCTCGATGATGACGTCGCAGCCCTTCAGCAGTTCGAGGCCGTCGTCGTAGTTGGCCGCCTCGATGAACTGCGCGTCGTCCTTCACGCCCAGCGGCGCGGGGTTCAGCTTCTTGAGGTTCTCGATCGCCTTCAGGACGATGCCGTTCTTCGGACCGTCCTTCGCGGGCAGGTCGAACAGCACGACCGGTACCCGCGCGTTCACGCAGTGCGCCGCGATCTGCGCGCCCATCACGCCGGCGCCGAGGACGGCGACCTTGCGTACGACGAAGTTGCTCATTGTGTTCTCCGTTTCAATTCGGTCACTGCTTCCCGATCATTCGTTTCCCGGCGGGCCGCCGCCAGTCCAGGCGTGCGCTCAGAAGGCCTCGGCGGGCATCTCCATCAGCGTGGCCGACCCCGAGCGCGCGAGGCGGATCAGCGTCGCGGTCTCCGGCAGCAGCTTCTGGAAGTAGAAGCGCGCGACCATCAGCTTGTAGCGGTAGAAGGGATCGACCTGGTCGCCGTCGGCCTTCACGCGGGCGAGCGCGATCTTCGCCATGCGCGCCCAGAAGTACGAGTAGACGAGGTGGCCGACCACCCGCAGGTACGGCACCGCGGCCGCCCCGACCTCGTCGCGGTTCGCCATCGCCTTCATGCCGAGTTCCATCGTCAGCTTCTGCACCTTGTCGCCGATGTCGGCGAGCGGCGTGACGAACTCGTTCATGTCCGGGTCCGTGCCGTTGTCCTCGATGAACTCGGTCACCATCTTGCCGAACGTGCGCAGCCGGGCGCCGTTGTCCATCAGGACCTTGCGGCCCATGAGGTCGAGCGACTGGATCGCGTTCGTGCCCTCGTAGATCATGTTGATGCGCGCATCGCGCACGAACTGCTCCATGCCGTTGGCGCGGATGTAGCCGTGGCCGCCGAACACCTGCATGCAGTCCGAAGCGCACTGGAAGCCGTTGTCGGTCATGAACGCCTTCACGATCGGCGTCATCAGCGCCATCATGTCCGCGCCGAACTTGCGATGCTCGTGGTCCGCGGCCGACAACTGCGTGTCGGCCATGAGGGCCACCCAGTACGCGAACGCGCGACCCGCCTCGGCGTACGCGCGCGCGGTCAGCAGCGCGCGGCGCACGTCGGCGTGCACGATGATCGGGTCGGCCTGCCTGTCGTGCGCCTTCGGGCCCGTCAGCGAGCGGCCCTGGATCCGGTCGCGCGCGTAGGCCACCGCGTTCTGGTACGCGACCTCGGTGATGCCGAGGCCCTGCACGCCCACGCCGAGCCGCGCGCCGTTCATCATCACGAACATCGCGTTGAGGCCCTTGTTCGGCTCGCCGACCAGCCAGCCGCTCGCGCCGTCGAGGATCATCTGGCACGTCGAGTTGCCGTTGATTCCCATCTTGTGCTCGAGGCCGCCGCAATGGATGCCGTTGCGGGCGCCGACCGTGGCGTCGGGTCCCGAACCGACCGGCACGAACTTCGGCACGATGAACAGCGAGATGCCCTTCGTGCCCTGCGGCGCGTCCGGCAGGCGCGCCAGCACCAGGTGCACGATGTTCTCGGCCATGTCGTGCTCGCCGGAGGAGATGAAGATCTTCTCGCCGGTCAGCTTGTAGCTGCCGTCGGCCTGCGGTTCGGCCTTGGTGCGCAGCATGCCGAGGTCGGTGCCGCAATGCGGCTCCGTCAGGCACATCGTCCCGGTCCACTGGCCCGTCGTCATCTTGGGCAGGTACAGGTCCTTCTGCGCCTGTGACCCGTGGTGCACAAGGCACTCGTGGGCGCCGATCGTCAGGCCCGGATACATCGCCCACGCCTGGTTGGTCGAATACTGCATCTCGTAGAACGCGATCTGGAGCAGGTGCGGCAGCCCCTGGCCGCCGTATTCGGTGTCGGCCGCCAGCCCCTGCCAGCCGGCTTCGCGGAACGCGTCGTACGCCTCCTTGAAGCCGGTCGGCGTCTTCACCGACTTCGTCTCGGGATCGTAGGTGCAGCCTTCCTCGTCGCCGACGCGGTTGGTCGGCAGCAGGATGTCCTCGCAGAACCTGGCCGCCTCCTCCACGACGTGGTTGACGGTGTCGACATCCAGGTCGGCGTAGCGCGGCATCTGCTTCAGTACGTCGACGGCACCGAGCAACTCGTGCAGAACGAATTGCTGGTCGCGTAACGGAGCCTTGTAGGTCGGCATTGCGGGATCTCCTTGATTCCTTGCTCTGTTGCTCACTTCCTGCTGCGGGATGCCGCCCCACGCTTCGCGGGACGGCGCATCGAAACGGAGGCGGGGGCGGTGCGGGGGCGGGCGTCGTCGAGCAGCCTGCGCAGCCCGGCGCGGGCGCGCTTGGCGCTGTCGGCGGAGCGCAGCAGGCGCGCATCCTGGTGCATCGCCAGCATCAGGCCGTAGATCTCGAACACCATCTGCTGCGCGTCGGTGCCGCGCGCGAGGTGGCCTTCCCGCACCGCCTGGCGGATCGCCCTCAGCAGTTCGGCCTTCCAGCCGGTGATGATCGCGACCATCTCGTCGCGCTGCGGCCCGGGGCGGTCGTCGTACTCGACGGCGCCGGCGATCATGATGCAGCCGCGCGAGATCTCGCGCGCCAGGAAGGCCACCCAGCGCTCGAGGAGCGCTTCCAGCCGGGGCAGGCCGCGCGGCTTCTTCACGGCGGGGCGCAGCACGTCGTCGACGAAGCGCTGCACGTACTCCTTCAGCACGGCCAGCTGCAGGTCCTCGCGCGAGCCGAAGTGCGCGAACACCCCGCTCTTGCTCATCTGCATCTGGTCGGCGAGCGTGCCGATCGTCAGCCCTTCGAGCCCGTCGCGCGCGGCGATGCCCATCGCCGCCTCGACGATCGCCGCGCGCGTCATCTCGCCCTTGCGCGGACTGAGCGCGGTGGCGAGGTTCGACAGGGCGGAGGCGATCGGCGGCATCGGATTGAAAAACGCGCCGGTGAACGGCGCGTGGACGGTCGTCTAAAAAACGAACGTTCGTACTATTTCCCAGCGCGCCGCGAGCGTCAATCGGGGCTTTAGAGGGCCGGAACTAATGCTGCGCCGCGGCACCGGCGGGCGCGCCGGCGAAGACCGCGGCGATATGGTCCACGAACAGGCGGACCTTCAGCGAGAGGTGACGCCGGCTCGGGTAAACCGCCCAGATCTCCCCGCCGCCGCCGGTGTATCCGGGCAGCAGGCGCACCAGCCGCCCGGCCCGCAGCGCCGGGTCGAGCAGGAAGTCGGGCTCGTTGATGATCCCCATGCCCGCGAGCGCCGCGGCGCGCAGCGCGTCGCCGCTGTTCGCGTGCAGGTTGCCCGCCACCCGCACCTCGTGGGCTTCGCCCGCGTGGCCAGTGAAGCGCCACAGCCGCGGCGACGCCGAGTACGCATAGGTCAGTGCGTTGTGTCCCGCGAGCTCGGCCGGATGCCGCGGTTCCGGGTGGCGCTCGAGGTACGAAGGCGCGGCGCACAGCACCAGTTGCATCGACCCGAGGCGGCGGGCCACCAGCCGATCGCTGCCCGGCGCGCCGACACGGATCGCCAGGTCGAACCCCTCTTCGACGAGATCGACGACGCGGTCGGACACCACCAGTTCGAACTTGACGGCCGGATGCCGCTCGACGAACGACGCGATTGCCGGCGCGACCTTCTGCTCCGCCATGCTGTAGGAACAGGTCAGGCGGACCGTGCCACGCGCCTGCGCCGCGGACTGTCCCGCCACGGCCTCCGCTTCGGCCAGGTCGGCCAGCAGCGTCACGCACCGCTCGTAGAACGCCTGTCCGCTTTCGCTCAGCGACAGGCGACGGGTGGTCCGGTTCAGGAGCCGGGCCCCGAGGTGCTGCTCGAGACCGGCCACCAGGCGCGACAGCGACGACGTGGAGATTCCGAGGCGGTCGGCGGCGGCGACGAAACTGCCGGCCTCGACCACGCGGACGAAGGCTTCCATCGATGAGAGGCGATCCATGCGCCGATTATTCTCTTTTTCAGGATAATCATTTGCAGAATTGTCTGTTTATCCCTGTAATCGCCATCTGTACTGTTCGGTCATCGGCTGCACACCGCAGCCTCGCCAACCACCGGAGAGCCGAAATGACCGATGCACGCCCCGAATACGCCGCGCTGCTGCTGCGCCTGTCCCTGGGAACGATGTTCATCGCCCATGCGCTTCTGAAGGTGCTCGTCTTCACCGTGCCGGGCACTGTCCAGTTCTTCCAGTCGCTCGGGCTGCCCGCCCTGCTCGCTTATGTCACCATCGCCGCCGAACTGGTCGGTGGCGCGCTGCTCATCCTCGGCGTGCGCACGCGCTGGGTCGCCCTGGCGCTGGTGCCGATCATGCTCGGCGCGACGTGGGCGCACGTCGGCAACGGCTGGCTCTTCTCGGCGCCGAAGGGCGGCTGGGAGTACCCCGCGTTCTGGACGATCACCCTCTTCGTGCAGTCCCTGCTCGGCGATGGCGCATATGCGCTGCGCTTCGGCACGGCCGCCCGCCGCACCCGGCTGCAGACCGCCTGATCGCGTCCGCCCCTCCGACCAAGTGGCCTTCATGAACGCCGCCCTGCCCACCGTCTTCATCTCGCACGGCTCGCCGATGCACGCCGTCCAGGCAGGGCGCGCCGGCGAGGCGTGGCGCGCGCTCGGCCTGCGGCTGCCACGGCCGAAGGCGGTGCTCGTCGCCTCGGCGCACTGGGAAACGGAACTGCCGATGGTCGGCACGGCGCAGCAGCCCGAGACCATGCACGACTTCGGCGGCTTTCCGGAGGAGCTGTACCGCATCCGCTATGCGGCGCCCGGCGCGCCGGCGGCGGCCGCTCGCGCGATCGAACTGCTGAAGGACGCGGGCCTGCCGGCCGCGGCCAACGGCTGCCGCGGCCTCGACCACGGCGCCTGGGTCCCGCTGCTGAAACTGCTCCCCGCAGCCGACGTGCCCGTGGCGCAGATCTCGATCCAGCCCTCGCTCGACGCAGGCCACCACTTTCGGGTCGGCGAAGCCCTCGCTCCGCTGGTCGCCGAAGGCGTGCTGGTCCTCGCCTCGGGACACATGACGCACAACCTGCGCGAGTGGATCGCCGATGCGCGGCGGCGCGGCTCCATGTCGGTCGATGAACGCGAGCCGGCAGCCTATGTCCGCGAGTTCACGGCCTGGGTCGACGATGCGCTGCGGCGCGACGATCGGTTGGCGCTCGCGCACTGGGCCGAAGCGGCGCCCCATGCGCCGCGCGCGCATCCGACCCCGGAGCACTTCCTGCCGCTGATGGTCGCGGTCGGTGCCGCCGGCCGGAATCCGCGCGTCGAGCGCATCGAGGCCGGCGTCGACAGCGGCGTGCTGGCGATGGACGCTTACCTGTTCTGGCCGCGGCCGTGAGTCAGCCGGCGTCGCACAGCGCAGGAATCTCGTAGAGCCTGCCTTCCGCCATCGCGACGACGCGGTCACCCGGTTCGCGATCGAAACGCGCTCCGCCGGTGAAACTGCCGAAGGCCGGCAGCACGGTCAACCCGTCGCGCAGCCAGAAGCACGGCAGCCGGACGCTGTCGCCGGCGCGACCGCTGATGCGCACGGCAGGATGCAGGTGGCCAGCGAGCGCGTGGGCACCGGGAACGAACCGAGGGTGGTGGCAAAGCGCCAGGCCATCGACACACCACGGCTCCGGACGGACTTCGATGCCGAGGTCCGGCGGCGGGGCGCCGGCCTTCAGGTCGTGATTGCCCTCGACGAGCACGACGTCGAGGCAAGCGCGGGCGGTTCGCCAGGCGCGCAGGGCGGCCAGCGTGGCTGGCGCGTGCGCTTCCGCGGCGTGAAAGAGATCGCCGAGGAAGACGAGAGAAGCGGGCTGCGTCTGGTCGAGCGCCGCATCGAGGCGCGCCAGCGTCTCGCGCGTCGTGCCCCGGGGCACGGGAACCCCGCGCGCGCGGAAGGTCGCCGCCTTGCCGAAGTGCGCATCCGCGACGATGAGGCAGCGGCGCGCTCGCCAGTGGAGTGCGCCGGACGCGAGCAGTTCGAGCGACGCGCCGCCGAACTCGACCTGCAACCGCGACTTCACAGTTCGTTCACCGTGAACCCGCGTGCGCGCAGCATCTCGACCAGTCCGCGCGGACCGACCAGGTGCAACGATCCCACCGCGAACAGGTAGTTCCGGCCGTCGGCCATCAGCGCTTCGATCCGGCGCACCATCGCGGGGTGGCGCCCGAACACGATGGTGTCGACGGTGAAGCGCGCGCCGGGCGTCGGCTGCGCCTGCATTTCCGCGAGCAGGCGCTCGAGTTCCGGACGGTCCGCCGTCTCCCACGCCCGCACGATCCGGTCGATCTCGCGCCGCGCGGCCTTCGACTCCACGGCCTTCAGCGCCTCGTCGAGAAACGCCACCTGGGTCGACCACGGCGCGGTCTCGAACAGCGAGAACTGCTGCTCGATCCCTTCGAACTCGAGGATCGGCCGGTTCCCGGCCTTCGCCAGTCCGGCCAGGTACGACTCCGC
>JBFZCF010000081.1:0-8994 GCA_041308065.1 Burkholderiales bacterium | reverse complement strand
GGCCACCGCTGCGCCGGCCGCAGAGCCGGCCGCCGCCAAGGCAGAAGCGCCGGCCGCCGCCGCCGAAGCCGCGCCGGCCCCGTCGCCGGACCAGCCGTGGATCGAAACCATTCGATGCTCGAGCTGCAACGAGTGCCAGAACATCAACGACAAGCTGTTCGGCTACAACGACAACAAGCAGGCCTACATCAAGGACCTGAACGCCGGCACGTACAGGGAGATGGTGGAAGCCGCGGAGGCGTGCCAGGTGGCCATCATCCACCCCGGCAAGCCTTGGAACCCGAACGAGCCTGGGCTCGAGGAGTTGCTGGAGCGCGCGAAGCCGTTCATGGCCTAGCCGGCACGCGCGTCGCGATGGACTTCCGGCGCTCGGACCTCGCGCACGGGCATGAACTCGAGGGCCTGGTCGTCGTCGTCGACGTCCTGCGGGCCTTTTCCACCTCGGCATACGCCTTCGCGGCCGGTGCCCGCGCGGTCGTCGTGGCGCACTCCCTCGACGAGATCGAGCCGCTCAGGCAGCGGCACGCCCCGGCTGTCACGGTCGGCGCGCAGCCCGGTGGCTTTCCGGTTCCCGGCCTCGACTACGGCAACTCTCCCGCCAGCATCGCCCCCCTCGATCTCGCCGGCGTCACGCTCGTCGAGTACAGCGCCGGCGGCGTGCGCGGACTGATCGACTGCGATCACGCGTCCGAAGTCCTCGCGGGCAGCCTCGTCTGCGCACGCGCCACGGCGGACTACATCAGGTGGAGGAATCCGCCGGTCGTCACCTTCGTCATCACGGGCCTGTGGACCGACCGCGACGGCGACGAGGATCACGCATGCGCCGACCTGATCGAGGCCCACCTGCTCGGCCGGTCGCCGGTGCTGCCGGACTTCGAGCGGCGCGTGCGCCAGTCGGACTTCGGCCGCCGCTTCGGCCACCCCGATCACTCGCACCTGCCCGCCGACGACCTCGACCTCTGCGCGCAAGCCGACCGGTTCGCCTTCGCCATGCCGATGCGCCACGACGGCGACCGGCTCGTGATCGAACCCCAGCCAATGCGAGGCGAGCCGGGCCCGCACGCGGGCGGCTCGTCCGGTCCGGGGGCAGCGCGGGTCCTGTAGTACCCTGCCGCCGGCGCCGGGCGCTTTCACGGCCGGCGCGACGGAGCCGACGGACGCTGGCCCGGCCTGCCACGCGGCGAGCGGCTTAGTCGCGGCGAAAAAATCAAACCAAGGGGAAATCGATGAGCAATTTCTGGGACTCCGTGTGGCTGATCTTCTCGGCCTTCCTGTTCGTTGCGTACCTGTTCGTGATGTTCCAGGTGATCACGGACCTGTTCCGCGACGACACGGTGAGCGGCGTCGGGAAAGCGGCCTGGATCGTCGGCCTGATCTTCCTGCCGATGCTGACCGCGCTCGTGTACATCATCACGCGCGGCAACGGCATGGCCGAGCGGCAGCGCGCCGCGGTGCAGCGCGCGAAGTCCGACACCGATGCCTACATCCGCCAGGTGGCAGGCAAGTCACCGGCTGAGCAGATCGCCGATGCGAAGGCGCTGCTCGACGCCGGGACCATCGCGCCCGAGGAATTCCAGCGCCTGAAGGCCAAGGCCCTGGCCTGAGCCGCGGCCGCGCCGGCCGCATCGACCGCGAATCGCGGCGTCGCGCACACCGCGCGAGACGTGTCACGCCGGCGCGACGCGGTGGTCCGTTCGATCCCGACCCGCGCTCCGAGACCCACGAGAAAACGGCGCCCGCAGGCGCCGCTCTCGTTACTACCCTCCCGCGCGCGATCAGCGCTGCGCGATCGGCTTGACGTCGCGCGGCGTGGCGCCGACGAAGAGCTGGCGCGGACGGCCGATCTTGTACTCGGGATCGGCGATCATCTCGTTCAGTTGCGCGATCCAGCCCACCGTGCGGGCCAGCGCGAAAACGGCCGTGAACAGCGGCACCGGGATGCCGATCGCCTTCTGGACGATGCCCGAGTAGTAGTCGACGTTCGGATACAGCTTGCGGCTGACGAAGTAGTCGTCCTCGAGCGCGATCTTCTCGAGCGCCATCGCCAGCTTGAACAGCGGGTCGTCGTGCAGGCCGAGTTCGGTCAGCACTTCGTGGCAGGTCTCGCGCATCAGCTTGGCGCGCGGGTCGTAGTTCTTGTAGACCCGGTGGCCGAAGCCCATGAGCTTCACGCTGCTGTTCTTGTCCTTCACCTTGGCGATGAACTCGCCGATCTTCTCGACGCCGCCCTGGCGCTGGATGTCGTACAGCATGTTCAGGCAGGCCTCGTTGGCGCCGCCGTGGGCCGGACCCCAGAGGCACGCCACGCCGGCGGCGATCGCCGCGAACGGGTTGGTGCCCGACGACGCGCACAGGCGCACCGTCGACGTCGAGGCGTTCTGCTCGTGGTCGGCGTGGAGGATGAAGATGCGGTCCATCGCGCGCACCAGCACCTCGTTGGACTTGTACTCCTCGCACGGCGTGGCGAACATCATGCGCATGAAGTTGCCGGCGTACGACAGGTTGTTCTGCGGGTACATGTACGGCTGACCGACGGTGTACTTGTACGCCATCGCGACCAGCGTCGGCATCTTGGCGATCAGGCGGATCGCCGACACCTCGCGCTGCCACGGGTCGTTCAGGTTCATCGAGTCCGGATAGAACGCGGACAACGCGCCGACCAGGCCGGTCATCACCGCCATCGGGTGCGCGTCGCGGCGGAACCCGCGCAGGAAGAACTGCATCTGCTCGTTGACCATCGTGTGGTTGGTCACGCGCTTGACGAAGTCGGCCTTCTGCTTCGGATTGGGAAGCTCGCCGTTCAGCAGCAGGTAGCAGGTCTCGAGGTAATCGCACTTGGTGGCGAGCTGCTCGATCGGGTAGCCGCGGTACAGCAACTCGCCCTTGTCACCGTCGATGTAGGTGATGGTCGAGTTGCACGAGGCGGTCGACAGGAACCCGGGGTCGTAGGTGAACTTACCTGTCTTCCCGTACAGCGCGCGAATGTCGATCACGTCCGGGCCGACAGACCCCTTGTAGATCGGCAGGTCCATCGGAGCCGTGCCGTCCGTGAATGTGAGTGTGGCCTTTTCGGTCGAAGGATTGAGAGCCATGTCTTGTCGTCCCCGGTTGGCGTTGTCTCAGGTCGTCCGCATCCGCCGTAGCAGGTTGCGCACGGCATTGTTGTCCAGCGCGCCTTGAGGGTCTTTGCGCGCCAGCAAAAGGTCGAACAATTCGCCGTCAGGGAGGTCCAGCAGCGCCTCGAGCGCGAGGACTTCGGTGACGTCCAGCACATCCCCTTCCCGGTCGAGGAAGCGGCTGATGATGAGGTCGTTCTCGAGCATGCCCCGGCGGGCCCGCCAACGCAGCCGGCGGCGCTCCAGGTCGCCGATGACCGGCGGCTCGGACATCGTCGCGGACCTAGACCGCCCGCCGCACCAGCATGTCGCGGATCTTGCTGATCGCCCGGGTCGGGTTCAGGCCCTTCGGACAGACGTCCACGCAGTTCATGATCGTGTGGCAGCGGAACAGCCGGTACGGGTCGTTCAGGTTGTCCAGCCGCTCGTTCGTGGCCTGGTCGCGGCTGTCGGCGATGAAGCGGTAGGCCTGGAGCAGGCCCGCCGGACCGACGAACTTGTCCGGGTTCCACCAGAAGCTCGGGCAGCTGGTCGAGCAGCACGCGCACAGGATGCATTCGTACAGGCCGTCGAGTTCCTCGCGCTCCTCCGGCGACTGCAGCCGCTCCGTCTCCGGCGGCGGCGTGTCGTTGATCAGGTAGGGCTTGATCGAGTTGTACTGCTTGAAGAACTGCGACATGTCGACGATCAGGTCGCGGATGACCGGCAGGCCGGGCAGCGGCTTGAGGACGACGGGCTCCTTCAGGTCGCGCAGGTTCGTGACGCACGCCAGGCCGTTCTTGCCGTTGATGTTCATGGCGTCCGAGCCGCACACGCCCTCGCGGCAACTGCGGCGGAACGAGACGCTGTCGTCGAAGTCGCTCTTGATGCGCATGAGCGCGTCCAGCAGCATCTTGTCGTTCGGCTGCAGCCGGACCTCGAGCTTCTGCATGTACGGCCGCGCGTCCTTGTCGGGGTCGTATCGATAGATCTCGAACCGGACCGTCCGCGCGCCGCTCGCCGCTCCGGCCACCGCGCTTGTCTCGACATTGCTGTTCGCTGTCATGCGTCTACCTCGGTAACTTCGGCCTGCCTGGATGTCTAGAAGGTCCGCTTCTTGGGCTCGAATGTGGGAACCGTCAGCGGCTTCATGTTGACCGGCTTGTAATCCAGCCGGCTGCCTTCGGAGTAGAACAGCGTGTGCCGCAGCCACTGCCCGTCGTCGCGCTCCGGGAAGTCGTCACGCGCGTGCGCGCCGCGGCTCTCGGTGCGGGCGGCGGCCGACACCACCGTGGCACGCGCGGTCTCGACCAGGTTCTCGAGCTCCATGGCCTCGATGCGCGCCGTGTTGAACACCTTCGACTTGTCGGCGATCGCCACGCGCTGCGCACGCTCGGCCAGTTCGTTGATCTTGCGGACACCTTCGTCGAGCAGCGCGCCGGTGCGGAACACGCCGCAGTGCGCCTGCATCGCCTTGCGGATTCCATTGGCCACGTCCTGCACGCGCTCGCCCTTGTCGCGCGCGTCCAGCGCCGCGAGGCGGGCGATCGTCCGGTCGCCGCCGTCGTCCGGAAAGGTGCGGTGGCCCTGCTTCTGGAAACCCTGCTCGACGATGTGGTTGCCGGCCGAGCGGCCGAACACGACGAGGTCGAGCAGCGAGTTGGTGCCGAGCCGGTTCGCGCCGTGCACGGACACGCAGGAGCACTCGCCGATCGCGTACAGGCCGTTGACCACCGCGTTCGGCTGGCCGTCCTTCGGCACGACGACCTGGCCGTGATAGTTGGCCGGGATGCCGCCCATCTGGTAGTGGATGGTCGGCACGACCGGGATCGGCTCGCGGATCGGATCGACGTTGGAAAACGTGATCGCGATCTCGCGGATCGACGGCAGCCGCTTCATGATCGTTTCGGCGCCGAGGTGGTCGAGCTTCAGCAGCACGTGGTCCTTGTGCGGGCCGCAGCCGCGTCCTTCCTTGATCTCCTGGTCCATCGAACGGGACACGAAGTCGCGCGGCGCGAGGTCCTTCAGGGTCGGCGCGTAGCGCTCCATGAAGCGCTCGCCGTTCGAGTTGAGCAGGATGCCGCCCTCGCCCCGGACTCCTTCGGTGATCAGCACGCCCGCCCCGGCCACGCCGGTCGGGTGGAACTGCCAGAACTCCATGTCCTCGAGCGGAATGCCCGCCCGGGCGACGAGTCCGAGGCCGTCGCCGGTGTTGATGTAGGCGTTGGTCGACGCGTCGAAGATGCGGCCGGCGCCGCCGGTGGCAAGCACCGTGACCTTCGACTCGAAGATCATCGGCTCGCCGGTCTCCATTTCGAGCGCGATCACGCCGACGACGTCGCCGTCGGAATTGCGGATCAGGTCGAGCGCCATCCACTCGACGAAGAATTGCGTGCGCGAAGCGACGTTGCGCTGGTACAGCGTGTGCAGCAGCGCGTGCCCGGTGCGGTCCGCGGCCGCGCACGCGCGCGGCACCGGCTTCTCGCCGAAGTTCGCCGAGTGCCCGCCGAACGGGCGCTGGTAGATCGTGCCGTCGGGGTTGCGGTCGAACGGCATGCCGAAGTGCTCGAGCTCGTACACGACCTTCGGCGCCTCGCGGCACATGAACTCGATCGCGTCCTGGTCGCCGAGGTAATCCGATCCCTTGACCGTGTCGAACATGTGCCAGAGCCAGTTGTCCTCGGTCATGTTGCCGAGCGACGCGCCGATGCCGCCCTGGGCGGCCACCGTGTGCGAGCGGGTCGGGAACACCTTCGACAGCACGGCCACGTTCAGGCCCGCGTTGGCGAGTTGCAGCGAGCAGCGCATGCCGGACCCGCCGGCACCCACGATGACGGCGTCGAAGCGACGGCGCGCGACTTTCGAAGCAGCCATGCTCACACTCTCCACAGTATCTGCACGGACCACACGGCGCAGGCGAGCAGCCACAGCGCCGTGAGCGTCTGCAACGTCAGGCGCGCCCACACCGGCTTCACGTAATCCAGCCAGATGTCCTTCACCCCGATCCACGCGTGGTACAGCAGCGCGAGCAGCGCGACCAGCGTCAGGACCTTCATCCACATCGGCACGAAGAGCGACGCCCACGCGACGTAGTCGAGCGGTCCGGCGAGGAGCAGGCGCGCGCCGAGCAGCGCGAAGAAGACGACGAGGACGAGCGCGGTCAGTCGCTGCAGCAGGAAGTTGCCGACGCCGTAGTGCGCGCCGACGACGAGGCGCTTGGTGCCGATTCCGGCGGGAGGGGGTGCGAAGGCCATCAGAACGCTCCGAAGAGTTTCAGCGCCGCGACGAGCGTCAGCGGCAGGCTGATCGCGAAGACCGCGAGCGCGTTGCCGCGCGCCTGCGGCAGGTCGAGGCCGACATGCAGGTCGAGGACCAGGTAGCGGATCCCGGCAACCAGGTGGTGCAGGAAGCCCCAGATCAGGAACAGCAGCACCAGCTTCACGAACCAGCCGGACGCGACCATCGCCATTCGCTCGAAGGTGCTCTCGGAGATCAGGCTGAGGTCGAACATCCACAGCAGGAACGGGAGCGCCAGGAACAGCGCGGCGCCGCTGATCCTGTGCATGATCGACACCATGGCCGGCATCGGCATGCGGTATCGAACGATCTGCGTGACGTGGATGTTGCGGAACTCGGGGCGGTTTCTTCTTGGCGCGGCAGCAGGCGTGCTCATCCGGTTGTGCTCTTCTCTTCGATCGTGGCCCGTGGAGTGGCTTTGTATTCTGAACGATTTGGCGACGCCGACAAAATCAGGTGAGCGTGTTGCGGTAGTGATGATGCGTGGTGACGCTGAGGCCGCGCCGCACTTCGACCGCACGCTCGCCGTAGGTATACGACACGCGTTCGACGAGCAGCAGCGGGTCGCCGGCGGCGACCTGCAGCAGCCGGGCCGCCTCGGCTTCGGCGGCCACCGCGCGAATGCGTTCCTCGGCGCGGATCATCCGGGTGCCGAACTCGGTCTCGAAGAGACCATAGAGCGGACCCTTGTATTCGGCGAGACGCTCCGCAGTCAGTCCCCTGAAGGTCACTCCCGGCAGCCAGATGTCGTCGAGAACGACAGGATTGCCGTTGAATGCGAGCACGCGGCGGACATAGACGATCGGGTCGCCCGCGCGCAGGTCGAGCAGGCGCGCGATGTCGGACGGCGCTCGCACGCGCTTGCAGTCCAGGACCCGGCTGACGGCCGGAACCGGCTCGCCCTCGTCCGGTACCACGCGCAGGAAGCGGAACTGTGCGCGGGGTTCGTGGTGCGTGGCGACGAAGGTGCCTTTGCCTTGCCGACGCACGACCAGATGCTCGGCCGCGAGTTCGTCGACGGCCTTGCGCACCGTGCCCTGGCTCACCTGGAAACGCGCCGCGAGCTCGATTTCGCTCGGGATGAGCTCGCCCGGCTTCCACTCGCCCCGTTCGAGGCTCTGCACCAGCAAGTCCTTGATCTGCTGGTACAGCGGTGAAAAGACGGCGGGCCGTCCGGCCCGCGCGGCGTCGGCGGCGCGGTCATCGATCATGGTTCGGATTTCAGCACAGCCACGTGTGAATGATCTGGATTAAATCATATGTCTTATATAAGATATACCGTCCAGATCAATCAACGATGGACTTTTCGCCCGGAAGATCCGGCCCGATGAACCGCGTCCCGACGCGGCAAGGTGGTCTGGCTCAAAGAAATCGCAGATACCCGGCAGTACACTCGATCGGCTTGCGCCGCACCAGAATCGTGCCCCCCTGCTCCCCGCCCTCGCCGTTCCCCCTGCGGACACGCAGAAGCACCTTGCCGTCCTTCAATTGGAGACCAACACCATGAGTAAAGCGCCCGTCCGCGTCGCCGTCACCGGTGCCGCCGGCCAGATCGGTTATGCCATCCTGTTCCGGATTGCCTCGGGAGAGATGCTCGGCAAGGACCAGCCGGTCCACCTGCAACTGCTCGAGATTCCCGACGAGAAGGCGCAGAAGGGGCTCAAGGGCGTGATGATGGAACTCGACGACTGCGCCTTCCCGCTGCTCGCCGGAATGGAGGCCCACAGCGATCCAGTCAGCGCGTTCAAGGACACCGACATCGCGGTGCTGGTGGGCGCGCGCCCGCGCGGGCCCGGGATGGAGCGCAAGGACCTGCTCGCCGCCAACGCCCAGATCTTCACGGCGCAGGGCAAGGCCCTCGACAAGTCCGCGAACCGCAACGTCAAAGTGCTGGTCGTCGGCAACCCGGCGAACACCAACGCCTACATCGCGATGAAGTCCGCGCCCTCGCTGCCCAAGGGCAACTTCACCGCCATGCTGCGGCTCGACCACAACCGCGCGCTGTCGCAGCTCGCCGCCAAGACGGGCAAGCCCGTCTCCTCGATCGAGAAGATGGTCGTCTGGGGCAACCACTCGCCGACCATGTATCCGGACCTTCGCTTCGCCACGATCGGCGGCCAGCCGGCCGCGCCGATGGTCGACCAGGCCTGGTATCGCGACACGTACATGCCGACCGTCGGCAAGCGCGGCGCGGCGATCATCGAGGCGCGCGGACTGTCGTCGGCCGCCTCGGCCGCCAACGCCGCGATCGATCACATCCGCGACTGGGTGCTGGGCACCGACGGCCGCTGGGTGACGATGGGCGTGCCGTCCGATGGCAGCTATGGGGTCCCGGAGGAAATCATCTACGGCGTGCCCTGCATCTGCGCCGGCGGCAAGTACCAAGTCGTCAAGGACCTGCCCGTCGACGAGTTCTCGCGCGGCAAGATGGACAACACGCTGAAGGAGCTCCTCGAGGAGCGCGACGGCGTGAAACACCTGCTCGGCTGAGGATCGGCAGCGTCGATCGCAACTCCCGTGGCGCCGGACGCTCCCATCGATCACCGTATCCTCGCACCGGATGACCATCCCGGCCAGGAGAGTCGGGTCGACCGCCTCCAGC
>JBFZCF010000080.1:0-9196 GCA_041308065.1 Burkholderiales bacterium | reverse complement strand
CAGCTTGCCGCTGGCGTTGTCGAGCCGGCCGCGCAGTTCCAGCGAACGGCCGTTGGCGTCGACGCGCGGGTTGATCGCCTCGATCTGTCCCTGCCAGCGTTCGTTGGGCAGCGCGTCGGCCACGACTTCCACCTCCTGGCCCGCCTTGACCTGCGAGAGGCTGCGTTCGGGCAGGCGGAAGTCGACCTTCAGGATCCGCACGTCCTCGACGTTGACCAGGTCGGTGCCGTCCTTCACGTAGTCGCCGAGGCTGACGCCGCGGATGCCGACGATGCCGTCGAAGGGCGAGATGATCTTCATCTTCGACAGCCGGGCCTGCGCCAGCTTCAGCCGCGCCTCGGCCACCTGCGCGTTCGACGCGGCCGTTTCCTGCGCGCTCGAACTGATGAACTTCTGCCGTGCCAGGTCCTCGCTGCGCTTCAGGTTCGACAGCGCCAGGTCGTACTCCGCCCTGTACTGCGCGACCTCGGCTTCATTGAGCGTCGAATCCAGCCCGATCAGCAGTTGCCCCTTCTTCACCACCTGCCCGTCGCGGAAGCCGATCGTGGCGATGCGTCCGGAGACTTCCGGCCGCAGCACGACGCTCTCGTTCGAGCGCAGCGAGCCGACGGCCTGCAGGTCCTCCTGCACCGAGCTCGGCTCGACGACGACGACTTCGACCGGCGTGGGCCCGCCGGGGCCGCCTTTCGCCGGCGCCTTCGCATCGGCCTTGCCGCCCGCCGTCGCAGCGCCCTTGGACTCGCCTTTCACGCCCGCCACGGCCGGGCCGCGGGAGTTCCAGTTCGTCAGGACGTAGGCGACCGCGGCGACGGCGAGCAACACGCCGACCGCCACCCATGTGACTCGCTGATTTTTCATCGGGAATTCTGTAGCGGCGGGAGGAACGCCAAGCCGGCAATTTAACACCGGGCCGGTGCCGGCTCACTCCGACCGATGAGATACAGACAGCGATTCGACGCCCCGGTTCGCCAGTTCGTCGGCCCGCTCGTTGCCGTCGACGCCGGCGTGGCCCTTGACCCAGCGCCAGTGGACGTCGTGGCGGGCCGCGAGTTCGTGCAGGCGCTGCCACAGGTCCGCGTTCTTCACGGGCTTGCGGTCGGCCGTCTTCCAGCCGCGCCGGATCCAGTTGGGGATCCACTCGGAGATGCCGAGCTGGACGTACTGCGAATCCGTGTGAAGGACGACATTGCAGCGGCGCTTCAGCGAAGCGAGCGCCTCGATCACCGCGGTGAGTTCCATCCGGTTGTTGGTGGTGTGCCGCTCGCCGCCGAACAACTCCTTCTCGTGATCGCCATACCGCAGCAGCGCGCCCCAGCCGCCGGGGCCGGGATTGCCCTTGCACGCGCCGTCGGTCCAGATCTCGATATGCGGACCCTCGTGCGGCCGCTCCGCGCGGCCCGCGAGCGGCACCGACTTCGCGTGCTTCATCGTCGCGCCTGCGCCGGCAGGTGCTCGTTGGCGGCGTCCGGCGCGATGACGACGGCGGTCTGCCCCTCGGCGGTCATCATCGTCTGCGTCGTCGCCGCCGGCGCGAGGCGGCGCACCGGCTCTTCCTTGCGCTTCCAGACGGCCCCGACGAGACGCATCCCGCGCACCCGCTTGACCGCCGTCAGCAGGTAGAGCGCCCCGAGGACAGGCCACCAGCGGTCGCCCGCCTTCTCCATGAAGCGCCACCGCGCCAGCCACCGATCGCTGCGCACCGAGGGTGCATAGCCGCCGAAGCGACCGCGCTCGACGTCGAAGGACAGCAGCTTCAGCCAGTCCTTGATCCGCGGCAGGGCGATGAAGCGGCCGGCGCGCGGCAGGTAGGCGGTCGCGCCCAGGCGGGACATGTACTGGCGCGCGCCCCACAGGCTGTACGGGTTGAACCCGGTGATGATGACGTGACCCTCGGGAACGAGGATGCGTTCGACCTCGCGCAGCACCTGGTGCGGGTCCGACGCGAACTCGAGGATGTGCGGCATCACGACGAGGTCGATCGAGTGCGTCGCGAACGGCAGCTCTTCGTAGCGGTTGATGACCGCGACCCGGTTGCCGTCGCCGCCCTCGCCCGCGTCCGGCAAGCGCCGCGCCGCGCAAAAGCGCAGCGGCATCCGGTTCTCGCGCAGCGTGTCGACCTGCGGCAGGCCGAGTTGCAGGGCGTGATAGCCGAAGATGTCGGCCACCGCGGCATCGAGGTGTCGCCGCTCCCAGTCGAGCACGTACTGGCCCGGCGGCGAGCGCAGAAACTCGGACAGCTTCACAATCGAGCCGTCGCTCATCGCGCCACCGCCCGAAATGCCTTCCTCTCCCGGCTCGTCCGCATTCACGGTCACACCCCTGCCTGCGTTCAACGACAACTACATCTGGCTGCTGGCACGGGGCCACGAGGCCGCCGTGGTGGATCCCGGCGATGCGGCCCCGGTGCGGCGCGCGCTGGATCGGCTCAACCTTCGGCTCACCGCGATTCTAGTCACCCATCACCATGGCGACCACGTCGGCGGAGTGCTCGACCTGAAGTCGCGGACGGGGGCGACGGTCGTCGGCCCCGCCGGCGAGGACATCGAGGGCCTCGACCGCCGGCTGCGCGGCGGCGAGCACGTCGACGTGCTCGACACCCGCTTCGAGGTCATCGACGTGCCGGGCCACACCGCGGGCCACATCGCGTACTTCGCCGCGCGCCACACGCCGCCGCTGCTGTTCTGCGGCGACACGCTGTTCGCGTGCGGCTGCGGACGGCTGTTCGAAGGAACGGCCCGGCAGATGGTGGCATCGCTCGACGCGCTGGCCGCGCTGCCGGCCTCGACCCTCGTGCACTGCGCCCACGAGTACACGTTGTCGAACATCCGCTTCGCGCTGACGATCGAGCCCGGCAACGCGGCGCTGCGGGAACGCGCGGCCCGCGATGAAGCCGCGCGCCAGCGGGGCGAACCGACCGTCCCCTCGACGCTTGGCCTTGAGCTCGCGACCAACCCGTTCCTGCGCTGCGACGTGCCGGATGTGCAGGCGTCGGTCACGGGCCGTACCGTCGATGCGGTCGACCGTACGGCGATCTTCGCTGCGCTGAGGGAAAAGAAGAACAACTTCCGCTAGATCAACTTGTCCCGCCACCGTCGATTCCATACACTGCCCCGATTCCCTTGTGATTCCTCCGAATGCGACGAGTTCTAGCAGTACTCGCCACAGCCTCCCTGTGTGCCTGCGCGGCACCGGGGGGAATGCAGACGGACATCGGGTCCGGGACCGCCGTCGCCTCCGGCACGTTCCAGGGCATGGCCGCGCCAGCCACGGCGGCATCGCCGGCGACCGGAGTGGTCGGCGCCATTGCGGCGCCCTCGGCGCTGCCGACGCCTGACCCGGTCGGCGAACTCGTCGACAAGCTCGACGACGCGCCGTCGGTGGTCTCGATCCCGCGCGATCCGGCGCTCGTCCTGCCGCCGATGCCGCCCGACAACCTCTGGGACCGGATCCGGCGCGGCTTCGCGATGCCCGATCTCGAGACCCCGCTCGCGGACAACCGCACCCGCTGGTACGCGAGCCAGGGCGATTACATCGACCGCATGGCGCAGCGCTCGCGACGGTACCTGTTCCACATCGTCGAGGAGATCGAGCGGCGCGGCATGCCGACCGAACTCGCGCTGCTCCCCTTCGTCGAGAGCGCATTCCAGCCGGAAGCGATCTCCACCGCGAAGGCGGCGGGACTGTGGCAGTTCATTCCGTCGACGGGCCGGAACTACGACCTCGCGCAGAACATGTGGCACGACGAGCGCCGCGACGTGATCGAGTCGACCCGCGCCGCGCTCGACTACCTGCAGAAGCTGCACGACATGTTCGGCGACTGGCACCTCGCGCTCGCCTCCTACAACTGGGGCGAGGGCGCGGTGTCGCGCGCCATCGAGAAGAACCGCCGCGCCGGCAAGCCGACCGGCTACACGAGCCTCAGGATGCCGAAGGAGACGGCCTACTACGTGCCGAAGCTGCAGGCCATCAAGAACATCGTGTCGGAGCCCGAACGCTGGGGCGTTGCGCTGCCGCGGATCGACGACGCGCCCTACTTCGTCGCGGTGCCGAAGACCCGCGACATCGACGTCGACACGGCGGCACGCCTCGCCGAGATGAACACGGCCGACTTCCGCGCGCTGAACCCCGCCTTCAACCGCCCCGTGATCGTCGGTGCCGCCGGCGTGAAGCTGCTGCTGCCCGCCGACAAGGTCGAGGTGTTCCACGCCAACCTCGCGGCGTGGGAAGCAACCAGCCAGCCGCTGGCGAGCTGGACCACCTACCAGATGGCGCCGAACGACACGCTCGCCTCGGTGGCGAAGCGCGCCGGCATCAGCGAGCAGCAACTGCGCGAAGCCAACCGCGTGCCGCCGCGCTACCGCCTCGCCGCCGGGTCGACGATCCTGATCCCGCGCGACGAGTCGATGGACGATGACATCCCGGCGGCCAGCCTCGACGGCCGGTTCGCGCTGGTCCCCGAAGGATCGAACCTGCGCAAGGTCACCTACCGGGTCCGCCGGGGCGACACGCTGCACGGGGTTGCGCGGAAGTGGAAGGTCGACGAGAAGGACATCATCGTCTGGAACCACCTGACCGCGCCGACGCTGTTTGCGGGGCAGCGGCTCGAGCTCACCGTGGCGGCTCCCAAGGCGCGCACCGCAAAGTCCGGGGGCGCGCGGAAGTCCGGCGCAAGCAAGGCGGCCGCCGCGTCTTCGCAGCGGGCGCCCGCGAAGGCGTCGCCCCCGAAGTCGGCCGCCAAGCCGGCGCCACGCGCCGCGAAGCCGTCCCCGGTGCGCGTCTCCGCCGCCCGCTGAGCGGCGCCGAGCGGCACCGCCTATACTGCCCGCCGCCGCGAGTCGGCACTTTTTTCACCCTTCGGTCGATACGCACATGGGTTTCCTGCAAGGCAAGCGGCTGCTCGTCACCGGCGTCCTGTCCAATCGCTCCATCGCCTACGGCATCGCCCAGGCATGCAAGCGCGAGGGCGCCGAACTCGCGTTCACCTACGTCGGGGATCGCTTCAAGGAGCGCATCACCGAGATCGCGGCCGAGTTCGGATCCGACGCGGTCTACGACATGGACGTGACCAACGATGCGCAGATCGAAGCGGCGTTCGGCGCGCTCAGGGAGCGCTGGGGCGGACTCGACGGCCTCGTGCACTCGATCGGCTTCGCGCCGCGCGAGGCGATCGCCGGCGACTTCCTCGACGGCCTGTCGCGCGAGAACTTCCGCATCGCGCACGACGTTTCCGCCTACAGCTTTCCCGCGCTCGCCAAGGCGGCGCTGCCCCTGATGGAAGGCCGCAACGGCGCGCTGCTGACGCTGACCTACCTCGGCGCCGAGCGCGCGGTCCCGAGCTACAACACGATGGGCCTGGCGAAGGCGAGCCTGGAGGCGAGCGTGCGCTACCTGGCGGCGAGCCTCGGCCCGCGCGGCATCCGGGTCAACGGCATCTCCGCCGGCCCGATCAAGACGCTGGCCGCGGCGGGCATCAAGGGCTTCTCGAAGATCTTCTCGGTCGTCGAGAGCACGGCGCCGCTGCGCCGCAACGTCACGATCGAGGACGTCGGCAACGTCGCCGCGTTCCTGCTCTCCGATCTCGCCGCCGGCGTGACCGCGGAGATCACCCACGTCGACTGCGGCTTCAGCAAGATGATGGGAATCCCGACCGGGCTCGAATGAGTCAGTGCGGCGCGGCGGCTGGCGCGAGCGCCGCCGGCATGCGGCCGGTCAGCATGTAGTCGACGAGTTCGCGCGCCGGGCGGATCGCAGCGCCGAACGGCACCGACGAGGCGCCGCGGAAGAAGAGTCCCCGCGACAGTTCGCCGCGCAGCGCCGCGGCGAGCTGGGTGTCGATGCAGAACTGCCCGATCTTCGGAATCCCGTCGCGCAGTCCGCACACGGACAGGCACATCAGCGCGCCGCTGCACTTGGCCACGCGGTCGACCGGCTGGCCCTTGTGGGCCTCCTCGAACAGGGCGGCCTCGGCCTGCAGCACGTGCTCCCGCCGCAGGTAGCGCTCGAGCCAGACGGTCTTCACGGCGCGCGCAGGCAGCCCGGCCACGCTCATGAACTCGACGATGTCCTCCGGCTTCGCGCCGGCCAGGACGTTCTTGAAGTTGATGTGGGCGTCGCCTTCCTCGCACACCGCGAACGCCGTGCCCAGCTGCACGGCGGCGTAGCCGAGCTGCAGCGTGGCGCGCAGCTTCTCGTGCGTGTTGATGCCGCCCGCCGCGATCAGCGGAACCTTCTCGCTCTCGATCTGCAGGTCCCGGAACGTCTTGATCACGTCCTCGATCACGCGATCGAACTCGAAGCGCGGGTCGTGCAGTTCGTCGATGCGGGGCGCGCCCAGGTGCCCGCCCGCGTACGCCGGATGCTCGATCACGACGGCATCGGGCAGCCGGCCCTTGCGCATCCAGCGACGCAGCACGATCGCCACGCCGCGCGCGTCGGACAGGATCGGGATCAGCGCCACATCGGGAAACCCGGCGCACATCTCGGGCAGGTCCAGCGGCAGGCCGGCGCCCATCACGACCGCGTCGACCCCGGACTCGCACGACTGCCGCACCAGCGCCGGATGCTGGTCGACGGCCTTCATCACGTTCACCGCGATCAGGCCGCGGCCGCCCGACTGCTCCTTCGCGGAGCGGATCTCGCGATCGAGCGCGATCAGGTTCAGGCGATCGAGCACCGTGCGGTCGCGCACGTCCTTGCACTGCTCCATCAGGTCGGCGTGGTGATGGCGCAGGTCCACCGAGGCGATCGTGCCCACCGCGTTCTCGCGCGCCACCGCCGACGCGAGCCGGTGCGCGGAGATGCCCACCCCCATGCCGCCCTGCACGATCGGCAGCAGCTGGCGACCCTTCACTTGCAGGGGTTGCAGGCCCAGTGCCTCGAGTCGGTCCAGCATCGCGATCCTTCGACACAACGCATCAGGAAACGAATCGCCGCAGGCTAGCCGCGGGCTCCCGCGGCCCCTTGATCCCGGTCAGGCCGCGGTCGCTCGCCTATACTCGGCGCCCCTCGCGGCCGCATTCCTGCCCGGCCGCCTGCACGACGCTCAGGAGAAACCATGGCCACCGCCGGCGATCTGGACATCACGATGGACACGGCCTCGCTGTACCGCGAGGAGATCTACACCGACCGGCGCGTCGGCACCATCCGCGCGCTGGTTCCCGTCGACGGCAATGGCGCGACCGACAGCGCGCGCGCCATGGTGTTCGTCGGTGAAGCCCAGATCATGACGCAGATGGGCCCGCTGCCGGTGAGCTTCGAGATCGAAGCGAAGTCGCTGGGCGAGGCCGTGGCCGGCTATGCCGATGCCGCCAAGGTGGCGATCGAGCGGACCGTGCGCGAACTCCAGGAGATGCGCCGCCAGGCCGCGTCGGGACTCGTGCTGCCCGGCCAGGGCGGCGGCGGCTTCGCGCCCGGCGGCCTGGGCGGAGGCGGCAAGATCCAGATGCCGTAGCGCGGCGGCGCGGTCACTTCGCGAACCGCATGTGGATGTACAGGTAGAAGGGCGTCCGCGGCGGCGGCGTGAACCGCTCGAACAGCAGGCGACCGCGCACGCACGAGTACACCGGCGGACTGCGGTCGCTCCAGATGCGCAGCACCTCGCCCTGCGCACCGATGGCCGCCACGAACGAGAACGGCGTCTGGTCGGGCTGCGGCAGTGACGCCTGGCAGGCGGCGAGCAGTGCCCGGTAGCGGGCGCTGAACTCGGGCAGCAGCACGTCGCGGTGAAAGTCCATCGTCTGCGGATCGCGTTCGTCGCGCCGGCCCAGTTCCTGCGCCTCGGCGTAGGACGTCGCGAGCTCTGCACCTTGCGCGCGGGCGTGCGTCATCACCGTTCCGAGCGATGCGATCAGCGCGACGACGAGCAGCGATCGGGCAGCGTGTGACATGAGGATGGCCTGCGGGTCCGGGTCGGGATGCCCAAGGATAGCGAGACAGCCGCGGGCGCGTGGCGCCGCGATGCCGCCGCCGGATTCGGTCCAGAATTCAGCCTCGCACGGCCGACACGGCCGCCTGGCACGGGGGCGGGGAGCATGCAGGAACATCGTTACGACTACGTGATCGTCGGCGCCGGCACGGCGGGCTGCCTGCTCGCCAACCGGCTGTCGGCCGATCCGGACGTGAAGGTCCTGCTGCTCGAAGCCGGCGGCCGCGACGACTGGATCTGGATCAGGATCCCGGTCGGCTACCTCTTCTGCATCAACAACCCGCGCACCGACTGGATGTACCGGACCGAGCCCGACGCGGGCCTGAACGGCCGCTCGATCATCTACGCGCGCGGCAAGGTGCTCGGCGGCTGCTCGTCGATCAACGCGATGATCTACATGCGCGGCCAGGCGCGCGACTACGACGAGTGGGCCGCGCTGAGCGGCGACAGTTCGTGGTCCTGGCCGTCGGTGCTGCCGATCTTCCGCCAGAGCGAGGACTACTTCCGCGGTGCCGACGAGGCGCACGGCGCCGGCGGCGAGTGGCGCGTCGAGCCCCAGCGCCTGCGCTGGGACATCCTCGACTCGTACCGCGAAGCGATGGTGCAGGCGGGCATTCCGAAGATCGACGACTTCAACCGGGGCGACAACGAGGGCTGCGGCTACTTCCTCGTCAACCAGACGCGCGGCGTGCGCCTGAACACGGCGCGCGCGTTCCTGAAGCCGGCGCAGGGCCGGCCGAACCTCACCGTGCTGACCGAAGCGCAGGTGCGGCGCCTGCGGTTCGACGGCCGGCGCTGCACCGGGGTCGAGATCACGCGCGGCGGCGTGGACGAAGCGGCGGTCGCGAGCATCGAGACCATCCTGTCGGCCGGCAGCATCGGCACCCCGCAGATCCTGCAGCTGTCCGGCGTCGGACCCGGACCGCTGCTGCAGCAGCACGGCATTGCCGTGCGTCACGAGCTGCCGGGCGTCGGCGAGAACCTGCAGGACCACCTGCAGCTGCGCATGGCGTTCAAGGTGAGCAACGTCGTCACTCTGAACCAGCGCGTGAACAGTCTCTTCGGCAAGGCGGCGATGGGGCTGGAGTACCTGCTGTTCCGGTCCGGACCGCTCACGATGGCGCCGAGCCAGCTGGGCGGCTTCACCCGCTCGTCGCCCGAACACGCCAGCGCGAACGTCGAGATCCACACGCAGCCGCTGTCGCTCGACAAGTTCGGCGATCCGCTGCACCCGTTCAACGCGTTCACGTCGAGCATCTGCAACCTGCGGCC
>JBFZCF010000079.1:0-9372 GCA_041308065.1 Burkholderiales bacterium | reverse complement strand
CCGTCGCCGGGCTTCTTCGGAAGGAAGCCTTCGCCTAGCGGGCTGTCGTCGCCGAGCGACGGGCTCCAGATCAGCCCGTCGCGCTTGCCTGGGCTGCTGACGAGCTTCTGCGCGTACTCGAGCACGCCGTCGCCGTCGCGGTCCGCCAGCGCGTATTCGCGCTGCGCATCGACGTAGGCGAGCGACGCCTGGATCGCGGCACGTTCGTTCGCGCCGATGCGTTTGGCGGCCATCATCTCGCGCCCGCCGGTCGTATCGAAACGCCACTGGCCGTCTGCGCCCTGCACGATGGGAAGCGGCAGCGTGAAGGGATCGGTGCCCACGGTCAGCAGCGCGCGACTGCCGTCGACCCTGACGTTGCGCACCTGGCTCGACTTGTAGAGGAACGTCGTGACGTCGTCCGGGTCGATCTGCCCGACCGGCACGAAGCGCTTCCAGTCCGAGCCCAGCAGGCGGGACACGGCGTCGCCATCGTGCGTGGCGATCGCCTCGATCAGCGTGTTTGCGGCGGACTGCGGGGTGGCGAACGGCACCTGCGCGAAGGCGGCTGGCCCGGCCCCGAACGCGGCGACCAGCGCCAGGGTGGCGCAAGCGCGCGGGAGTGTCTTGTTGATTGTCTTCATCGTTCGTCTCCTCGCTCAGCGGCCGCGTCCGCCGCCAGCACGCCCACCGCCACCGGCGGATCGGCCACCGCCGCCACCACCGCCTGCCGGACGCGCCGTTGGCTGCGGCCGCGACGACGCGCCGCCGCCACGGTTCATCGAGTCGCGACTCGCCTGCCCGCGATCCATGCTGGCGCGCGACCCCGCTGGGTCACGGACGCCGGACATCGCGGTGCTCGGGCCTGCGCCGCGGTTGTCCGCACCGCCGCGGTTCGTGTCGCGGGTCCCCGCACCGCCCGCGCGATCGATGTCGCGGGTCTGCGCGCCACCCGGACGATCGATGTCGCGTCCGCCACCGCCGGCGCCACCGCGGTCACCCGCCGGCGCGCGGTCGCGGCCTGCCGCCGGATCGACACCACGCTGTTTCATCGCCTCCTGCGCACGGGCGCGGTCCGCATCCCGCGCGTCCGGCCGGCCTTCCTTGCCACGGTATTGCTCCCTGTCCTGGGCGCCCGCCAGTTGCTTCTTGCCGTACTGCTCGCGGCTCTTGTTGTCGCGGTACGGCACGTCGCCGCGCCGATCGGCGTTGTGCACGAACTTGTTGTTGTTGTTCGTGATCCGGTTGTTGACGTTGATGTTGTTGTACTTGTTGACGTTGATGTTGACGTCGTTGTTGCCCCAGCCGAAGCCGCCCCACAGGCTGTTGCTGATGCCGACCACGGCCGCGCCCCACAGGACTCCACCGACGAAGGCCGCACCGGGGTAGTAGTACGGCGGGGGTGGCCAGTAGTACGGCGGGTAGCTCGGGTACATCCACGAGCCGTACACGACGGTCGGCTGGTAGACCGGCACGTACACCGTCTGCGGCTGCGCCGGCTCGATGACGATGACCTGCTTGCTCTCGACGGTCTGCGTCACGACCTTCTGCTGTTCCGTCGACTTCAGGTTGCCAGCCTGCTGGGCCTTGCTGCGCAGGAACTGCACGCGGTCCATCACGCGGCCCGGGTCGGCAAGAAACGCGTCGCCCAGTCGCTGCACGTCGGTCGGCTTCTCGCGCATCATCGCGAGCACCTGCGGGAAGGCGACCAGCGACTTCACCGACGGATCCCACGGCTGGCCGTCGACTTTCGTGACTGCCGCGTCGCCCTTCTCGTCCGGATGCGCCTTCGACCACTCCGCCGCTGCCTTCACGTCGGCGGGATAGGTGCTGGCCATCAGGATCTGCGACAGCAGCGAATCCGGATAGAGCGCGATCGGCGCCAGCATCTGGTCGATCTCCTCGTCCTTGAAGGACGCGGCGTCCTGGGCGTGCGCCACCGGCACCAGCGTGCAGAACGCGAGCATCCCGAGCGCGATGAGGCGACCGAGGCCCAACGTCGCCCAGGTTTCGATCTGTTTCATGGACTTTTCCTTCCTCGTGTTGCGTCGTCGCGCTTGCGAAGTCGCGCGGCTCTACTTTGGAAACAGCAAGGTCAACACCGCACGGTAGCCAAGTCCTTGCGGCCCACCTTCCGGGCTGTCAACCCAGTACCGGAGCCCTCCGCCGACGCTGATCAACTGGCCCCCGACCTTGGTCACCTTGGTCACGAGCGCGTTGACCGGCACGCTCCACTGGCTTGCCTTCCAATCGTACGTGCTCTCGGTGTTCAGCGCGATGGTCCACGCCGTCGGCGTCGTGTAGCTCAGGAACGGCTGCACGAAGGTCGCGCTCACATCCGCACGGCCGCTGTCGCCGGCGAACGACCAGATGTGATTGGCGAGCGCGCCGACGGTCCAGCCGCTCTGCTGCTTCAGCATCACCGCCGTAGGCCCGGCGCCCCACTTCTTCGCGCTCAGAAGATCGTCCGTACCCGTGGGCAGCAGCAGCACCGGTCCGGCGCCCCAGATCCAGCCGCCCGCCGTTGGCGTCTTCGGGGAGAAGAAGAAGCTCTGCACCACATCGCCGAGGCCGGACTGGCGGCCCGTCCCGGGGAACACGTCCTCCTGGGAAACGAGCGGCACGATCGTGCGCGAGATGACGTTCCAGTCCTTGTTGATCTCGATCGGCACCACCGGCTGGACGTTGAGCGTCCACTTCCCGCCGTCGTCCTGCGGCCCGAGCTTGCGGTCGTAGTTGAGCTGGAACGGCACGCTGATCAGGGCCGCCACCGGATTGCTCAACTTCTTGGCCAGTTCTGCGCTGTCGTCCTGCGCGCGGGCGGGCGCGGATGCAAGGACGAAACCCGCTGCAAGCAGCGGGAGGACGATGCGCACGAGGACTCCTTCTCGAAATGGACGTCGGACCGCACCCGGCCAACGGCCGGGCAGTCCGGCTCGAAGTGTGGCAAGCGCGACGGCGGCCGGCCATTGCACTTTCGTGCAATGCGCAGGAGCTCGGATCTCCAAACGCAGTCGAACACCGCGGCTTCGCTACGGTGCCGGCTTCACGCCGAGCTGCTGCGCCACGCGGACCAGATCGGCCACCGAATCGACCGCGAGCTTCTCCATCACGCGCGCGCGGTGCACCTTGATCGTCTGCTCGGTGGTCCCGAGGTGCGCTGCGACCACCTTGTTCAGCTTGCCGGCGATCACGTGCGTGAACACCTCGCGCTCGCGCGGCGTCAGCCGCGCATAGCGGGCGCGAAGGTTCGTGTTCACGGCGGCGGCCGCGTGCTGCTCGTTCGCGTGAGCGAGCGCGGCGTGCACCGCGCGCAGCAGGTCGTTGCGCCGGACCGGCTTGGTCAGGAAGTCGAGCGCGCCCGCCCTGACCGCCCGCACGCTCGTCGGGATGTCGCCGTGGCCGGTGAGGAAGACGATGCCGAGCTTCGCTCCGGCGGCGGCGACGCGCTGCTGCACTTCGAGTCCGTCGAGTCCCGGCATCGCGAGGTCGAGCACCAGGCACCCGGTGGTTTCCTCGGTAATGCGGGCGAGAAACTCAAGGGCGGAGCCGAAGCCTTCGACGTCGAGTCCCTCGGCCTTCAGCAGTCGCGTCAGCGCCTGCCGCAGCTCGGCCTCGTCGTCGACGAGGAAGACCTTTGCCACCGCGCTCATGCAGCCCCCGGCGCCAACGGCAGGCAGATCGTGAAGACTGCGCCACGCGGCCGATTGGGCTCGGCGACGAGGCGGCCGCCGTGCGACGTGATGATGGACCGCGAGATGGCCAGGCCCATGCCGAGGCCTTCCGGCTTGGTGGTGTAGAAGGCGTCGAAGACCTGTTCCGGGTTCGTCGGCAGTCCGCTGCCGACATCTTCGATCCGCACGCACGCGGTCACGGCGTCCGCGTACGTGGCGATCTTCATCGTCCGGTCACCGGCGGCGTTCCGCGCCATCGCGTCGCAGGCGTTGTTGATCACGTTGATGAGCACCTGCTCGATCGGCACGCGGTCTGCGAAGACCTCCCTCAGTCCCGGTTCGAGCCGCAGGTCGAGCGTGACTCCGCGGCGCACGAGGTCGGTCCGCACGAACTGCAGGACCGCCTGCACGATCTCGTTGAGCGACAGCGGCTGCCGCTGCGGAGCGCTGCGCTTCAGCATCCCGCGCATGCGCCGGATGACCTGCCCCGCGCGCTCATCGGCGTCGACGATGTCGCGCAGGATCGCCCGCACCTCGCCGAGATCGGCGTTGGGGCGTTCCAGCATCAGCTGCGCCGCCTCGGCGTTGCTCATGATGATCGCGAGCGGCTGGTTCAACTCGTGCGCGAGGGCACCCGACAGTTCGCTCAGCGTCGCGACGCGCGACAGGTGCTCCAGCTCGACGCGCTGCCGAGCGGTCTCCTCCTCGGCGCGCTTGCGCTCGGTGATGTCGATCGTCGCTCCCATCAGCGTCGGCGACCCGCGCTCCTCGTCGTGCGCCGCGCCGCGCGCGCCGTACCAGCGCGTTTCGCCCGATGGCAGCACCACCCGGTACTCGACCGTGGCGCCCTCCGGACCTCCCGCCGACCCGCCAATGAACTCGCGCACGCGTTCGCGATCGTCAGGATGCACCGGCGCCAGTACTTCGTCGACGCGGTGCTCGCGATCGGCCGACAGCCCGAACATCGACAGCGCCTGAGGCGTGGCCCACAGGCGGCCGGTGGCGCGGTCCACGCTCCACAGTCCGGCACGCGCCGCTTCGGCCGCGAAGGCAAGTTTCCGTTCGGATCCCTGCAAGGCGATCGTCTTGGCATCGAGTTCCGCCGCCAGGCGCACGGATCGGATCAGGTCGAGGCTCAGGTCGAAGCCCATGACGAGCACGATCGGCAGGAAGAACAGGCTGGCGAGGACCGGCAGCCGCGCGAACCCCCAGTACGAGAGCACGGCGGAACCGAAGGCGGCCGACACGAAGACCACCATGCTGGCGCCGATGGTCAGCGCGCGTCGTCTCTGGCCGTGCCGCCACGCCGTCACCGCCGCATCGGCGACGTACACGACCAGCGCAACCAGCGCCAGCTGCGCGATGGCCAGCAGCGGATTCGTCGTCCCCTGGCCCCACGCCAGGCTCTCGCCCAGCACCGAAACGTGCTGCAGGCCGGTCAGTTCCAGGTAGTTGATGTTGGGGGAGGAAAGGAAATTGATGACGAGCGACACGCTTCGCAGCCCGATCGCGGTCCACGCCAGCCAGGCCCGTCCTGCTCCCAGATGCAGGCGAACGAAGAAGACCGCGGCGACCAGGCCGGTCCAGACCGGAAGGTGATACCACCAGAGCCAGCGGCCGAATGTCGCGGGATCGGACGCGCGGACCATCTGCAGCTCGATGAACGCCAGCGCCGCAACGCTCGCGGCGAGCAGCGCGAAGGCGCCGTTCGCGGTCACGCTGCGCTCGCGCAGCCAGACGTGAGCGTGGATCGCGGCGAGTGTCAGGCACGCGGCCGCGATGACCAACAGCGCTGCAGTGAACCAGCCCATCGTTCCCCTTGCCCGGCGCGCGGGCCAGGATGACCCGGGTCTCGCGCCCGGGTTGCGGGATTATGCAGTCGGCCTGCGAGCGGCCGCGAGGCGACCGAGGTCCGGCCCCTGCTTGACGCCGGCGATGACCACGAGTCCTTCGGGCAGCGTCTCGTCGCCGAAAGCAGGTTCGCAGCGGGCGTCGATCCCGTTCGCCGCCAGGACTTCCAGCGCCTCGTCCGCTTCGAACGTGACGTTGCCGTGGTGTTCGTCGCTGCGCCTCCAGTCGCTCTCGACGCGCCGGAACACCGTGATCTCACGGTCGAAACGGTGCGGCCCGGGGCGCGAGAAGCGGGTGACGATCGTCCAGTCGTCCTCGACCCGCGCGTGCGGATGGCGGATGTCGCGCGCCTCGGCGAAGCACTCGGTCATCAGGTCGATCGCGAGCAGCCCGCCGGGCCGCAGCGCGGCGGCGAGTTCGGCGAGCGCCAGCGCGAGATCCTCGCGCGAGTCGAGGTAGTTGAGCACATGGCCGGTCGAGACGATCGCGTCGGCCGCGGGCAGGGCCGCCGCCTCGCCCGGGCGGCGGCGCGTGGGCAGGCCGATCGCGTGGAAGTCGCCTGCCGGCGCCTGCGCGCGCGCCAGTTCGATCATGGCCGGCGACGCATCGATGCCGCTTACCGCGTAGCCCTCGGCGAGCAGCGCGCGCGCCAGCAGGCCTGACCCGCAGCCGACGTCGAGCACCCGCTGCCCGTGCGCGAGCCCATGCTCGCGCAGCCGCGCGACGATGCCGCGCTGCGCGTTCGCCACGTAGCCGGCGTACCCCGTGTGGTGCACCCAGGCGAGGTCGTCCCGGTAGTACGGGACGCGCGTCATCGGCGGATTTCCTGGCGCTCGGTCATCGCTGCCGCCGCGCGGTGACCTTCCGCCCGCGGTCGTCGTGCAGGACCAGCGCGCCGGTGTCGTCGATGTCGAACCGCTGCACCCGCTGCAGGATGTCCAGGAAACGCTGTTCTTGCTCCATCAGCGACGGCGCGCAGCTCATCGTCGTCGTCGCGGTCGCGCCGATCGTCAGGCTCTCGCCGGTCAGCTTGTACGTGGTGGTGTAGGCGTTGCACGACGCCCGGCCGGCCAGGCGTCCGTCCACGCCGAAGTCCAGCGTCGCGCGCGAGCGGTCGATCAGCGTGCCGCCGATGTCCTCGGCCACCCACTCGCCACCGGTCAGCAGCGTCTCGGGATCGCCGCCGCAGCCGCGGAACGTGCGCCCGCTGACGACGACCTCGGCCGTCAGGGGATGCGGCATGCCGCTCATCGTGTCGCGGCACACGCGCGGCGCGAGCGCGACGTTGATCGAGCGGCCGTTGACGATCCCGGCATGCTGCCGCACGCCGTTCACGAACTGCGCGGGCGGCGCGGTGCCCTCTATGCGCAGTTCCGGCCCGACGAACAGCAGCGCCGTGCCGAGTTCGAGGAGCCAGTTCGGCTCGTTGCCGCGCGCGCGCACGGCATCGGGCGCATCGCGCACCACCGCGCACTCGGGCAGCGTCTCGCCGCGCAGCGTCAGCGTCGCGCGATCGCCCTTCACCCAGAGCTGCGTGGCCGGATCGCCCGCCGCCTCGTAGCGCGCGCCGGAGGCGCTGACGACCGATTTCATCTCGAAGCGCTCGCCGTCGATCGTCAGGCGGGTCACGTCGCCGCCGTCGCGCCGCACGATGCCGACGCGCGCCGTCCGCGGGCCGCAGTCGAGGCGCGAAGCGAAGGCGACCGCTTCCCACGGTCGCAGCATCAGCGTGCCGGCATTCACGTCGCCGCGCGCCAGGCGCACGTCGACCGGATCGCTGAGCCACATCGCCTGGCCGCGCGAGTGAACGGCCCCGCGCAGCGCGTAGCCGGTGTCGTCGCGCAGCGCGGCCCGCTGCACGCGCAGCTCGAACGCGATTGGCGCCTGGCGGCCATCGAGCGCGATGCGCTGCTCGGCGATCACGCGGCCGTCCTGCGGCCGGGTCAGCTCGACGATCGCGATGGCGTCGGGCGGCAGCGCGATGCGCGCGCGCGACGCGAGCTCGCCGCGGATCAGCATCGCGCCTTCGGTCGCGGGTGATCCGCCCGAGGCGCAGCCTGACAGCCACGCGAGCGGGATCCACAGCAACATCGCCAGCCAGGGAAGGCGTCGTCTCATCGGCAGGTCCTCGGCTCCAGTGCGTTTCAACGCATACGGCCGCGGATGCTACGCGGGTCGGCACGGATCGCAGCCGGCCGCACCCGCTCGCGCGAGCGCCGCGGTCCGACTCGGCATAATTGCATCCACAACAACGACCCCGCCCTCGGACCGGGGCCTACGGGGAGAGCCTCCTGAAGTTCCTGCTTCCCATCGTCTGGCTGGTGCGCCTGCTGGTCGGCGCGTACCCGCGCTGGATCGGTTCGGCGCCGACCGCGATGCAGCGCATCTACTTCGCCAATCACACCAGCCACATGGACACCGTGGTGCTGTGGGCCGCGCTGCCGTCGGCGCTGCGTGCGAACACACGCCCGGTGGCCGCGAAGGACTACTGGGACCGGCCGGGCATCCGCGGCGCGATCGCGCGGGACGAGCTGAACGTGGTGATGGTCGACCGCGCCCGCGACGATCCCGACGCCGATCCGCTGCAGACGCTGCGCGAGGCGCTGGAGCACGGCTTCTCGCTGATCATCTTCCCGGAGGGAACGCGTTCGGCGCAGCCGTTTCCCAACCCGTTCAAGTCGGGCCTGTACCACCTCGCCATGGAGTTCCCGAACGTCGAACTGATCCCGGTGTACATCGAGAACCTGCACCGCAGCATGCCGAAGGGCGCCCTCATCCCCGTGCCGGCGATCTGCACCGTGCGCTTCGGCGCGCCGCTCGAGCGCGTCGCCGGCGAGGACAAGGCCGTGTTCCTCGAACGCGCGCGTGCGGCGGTCATCGCGCTGGAGGCCGACTGATGCGGCAACTGACGCTCAACGAGACCTTCCTCGCGGTGCTGGTCGGGCTGGTCGCGCTGTCGATCGCCGTCACCGTCCTCGGCTCCTGGCTCAGACGCCGGACGATCGACCCGGTCCGGCAGCAGCGGCTGGCGCTGGTGAACTCGCGGATGCGCGCGTCGTGGTCGATCGTCGCGGTGTTCTCGGTCGCCTTCGCGCTGGGCACCGGCGCCCTGCTCTTCTTGTTCGCGCTGGCGTCGTTCTTCGCGCTGCGCAACTTCGTGTCGTTGACGCCGATCCGGCCCGCCGACCACTGGGCGCTGGTGCTCGCCTTCTACGTGATCACGCCGCTGCACTACGTGCTGATCGGGATCGGCTACATCGGCACCTTCACCGTCTTCATTCCCGTGTACGTCTTCCTGCTGCTGCCGGTGGTGATGGCGCTGAAGCAGGACAACGAGCGCTACCTCGAGCGCGTGGCCAAGGTCCAGTGGGGCCTGATGATCTGCGTGTACTGCATCAGCCACGCGCCCGCGATCCTGCAGATCGGGTCGCCCGAGGTCGGCGAGCGCGGCCCGCTGCTGCTCGCGTACTTCCTGCTCGTGCTCTACATCGCCGACCTGGCCGAGGTGATCACGAGCGCCGTGCTCGGCGGCACGCCGCTGAAGTCGGACCCGAACAAGACGTGGGCCGGCGTGATGGTGGCGGCGACCGTGGCCGGCCTGCTCGGCACCGCGCTGTGGTGGATGACGCCGTACCGCTGGTGGCAGTCGACGCTGATGTCGCTCATCGTCGCGGGCTCGGGCTTCCTCGGATCGGTGGTGCTGTCGTCCGTCAAGAAGAGCCTGGGCGCGCGCGACTGGGACACCGGCATCGTCGGCGTGCGCGCGGTGCTGGACCGGCTGGACGCGCTCGCGTTCGCCGCGCCGGTCTTCTTCCATCTCACGGCGTGGCTGTACAGCCGATGATCGACCGCGCGCGCCGGCGCCGCT
>JBFZCF010000078.1:0-9433 GCA_041308065.1 Burkholderiales bacterium | reverse complement strand
GTCGAGCCGCGCGGGCGCTATCGTCCGGAACCGCGGTCATCGCGCCGCATCGCACATCGATCATGCAAGCACTGGATCGGACACTGGCGGAACGCTGGGCCGCGCTGGCCCTGGCCAACGTGGCGCGGCCTTACCCGTACAAGCTCGACCAGTTGCTGCACGACGACGCCGACGCCCGGCCGCCGCGCGCAATCCACCCGGCGTTCTGGGGCAGCTACGACTGGCACTCGTGCGTCCACATGCACTGGACGCTCGTCCGGCTGCTGCGTCGCTGCCCGGACCATCGCTTCGCCGCGGAGACGGTGCGCCACCTGTCGGCACGCCTGACCGTCGAGAACATCGAAGGCGAGCTGCGCTCACTGGCCCGGCCGGGGCACGGCTCGTTCGAGCGTCCGTACGGCTGGGGCTGGCTCTTGAAGCTGGCGGCCGAATTGAGTGCGGCCGCGTCGGAACGCACCGATGTGACCGGCCCTGCGCTCGCCCTCGCGCCGCTCGCGCAGGCCATCGCCGATCGCTGGCTCGACTACCTGCCTCGCGTCGACTATCCGACGCGAGCCGGCATGCACGGCAACACGGCCTTCGCGCTGCTGCTGGCGCTCGACTACGCGGAGGCCGTGCAGCACCGCGCCTTGATCGCGCTGATCGCGCAGCGGGTCGAACGCTGGTTCGGCCGCGACCGGCGGTATCCGGCGGACTACGAGCCGGGCGGGGAGGACTTCCTGTCCCCAGGGCTGGTGGAAGCGGCGCTGGTGCGGCGCGTGGTCGACGGGTGCTCGTTCGCCGACTGGTGGGTGCAGTTCGAACCGTCCTCGCCTGCACTGAATGCCTGGCTGACCCCCGTGCGCATCAGCGATCCGCGCGATCCGAAGATCGTCCACCTGCACGGCCTGAACCTGTCGCGCGCGTGGTGCTGGCGCCAGCTGCGGCCCGAGCTTCCGGCGTCGCTGGCCGGCCCGGTCGAGCGCACCATCGGAGAGCATCTTGCCGCGTCCCTGCCGGCATCGATCGAAGGCGAGTACGTCGGAACGCACTGGCTCGCGTCGTTCGCCCTGCTGGCGATCGACGGCGCTGACCGTTTTCAGTCGCATCCCGACGCCCGTTGACTGGCGTCAACGCCGCGTCGCCGTTGAGCGGTGTCATAGCAACCGGAGGTGTCACCGTGTCGAACTGGGATGTGATCGTCATCGGATCGGGAATCGGCGGGCTCGCCGCCGCCGCCGCCCTGGCCAAGGAGAACAAGCGCGTCCTGGTCCTCGAGCGCCACCGGCAGCTCGGCGGGTTGACGCAGGTCTTCGAACGCCACGGGTATCGCTTCAACGTCGGCGTGCACTACATCGGCGGCGCCGGCGACATCGACGGCGAGCCCGGCCCCGTGAAGAAGATCTTCGACACGCTGACGCCGGCCGGCATCCCGATGGCATCCATGGGGCGCGTGTACGACCGCGCGCACTTCCCGGGCTTCGTGTTCGACTTCGAACGCCCGGCGCAGCGGCTGGTCGCGTCGTTGAAGGCGCATTTCCCGCAGGAGTCGGAAGGCATCGACCGTTACTTCGAGTCGATGCGCGCGGCGCGCAAGGCGCTCGAGGCCGTCTTCGCCGCGCACTCGATGCCGCAGATCGTGGCGCGCGGACTGATGTGGTGGAAGGACGAGGAGATCGAGCGCTGGGTCGGTCGCACCATCAGCGAGGTGATCGGAGAGTGCGTCAGCGACCCGAAGCTGCGGGCGCTGCTGGCGGCGCAATGGGGCGATCACGGCGGCCGTCCCGGCGAGGCATCGTTCGCAATCCACGCGGTGACGATGGGCAGCTACCTCGACGGCGCGTGGTACCCGGTCGGTGGGTCGGGCGTGTTCGCGACGGAGTTCGCGCGCACGATCACGGCGGCCGGCGGCGAGCTGCGCGCCGGCGCCGAAGTCGCCCAGGTGCGGATCGAGGATCGCCGCGTCCTCGGCGTCACCCTCGCCGACGGCGCAACCATCGACGCGCCGTGCGTGATTTCGGACGCGGGCATCCGCAACACGATCCGCCTGCTGCCGTCGGAGGAAGTCAGCTACGACTGGGCGCAGGACGCGCTCGCCGTCGAGCCGTCGGTCGGGTACGTCGGCCTCTACCTCGGCCTCGAGGGCGACATCGCGAGCAACGGTGCGAGCACGGCCAACGACTGGATCTACGAAGACTGGAACGTCGACGCGCTCTGGAACGATCCGGGGGGCGAGTCCGAGGCGCCGATGGTGTTCGTGTCGTTCCCGTCGCTGAAGGACCCCAGCCACGATCCGGGGCCGAAGCACCGGCACACGTGCGAGATCGTCTCGTTCGTCGACCCCGATGCGTTCAAGGCGTGGGAGCACGAAGGCATGCATCGCGGCGACCCGCGCGAAACCGCGTACGTCGCGACGAAGGAGCGCATCGAGCACAAGCTGCTCGCGCAGTTCGGCCGGCACTACCCGCGCCTGGCGCCGATGGTGAACTTCGTGACGAGTTCGACCCCGGTGTCGGTCGCGACCTACACCGGCGCCGAGCACGGAGCGATGTACGGCCTTTCCACCTCGCCGGATCGCTTCCTGAACGACGCGCTGCGGCCGCGCACGCCGATCGGCGGCCTTTTCCTGGCCGGCCAGGACGTCTGTTGCCCCGGAGTCACCGGGGCGCTGATGGGCGGTCTGATGGCGGCCGTCTCGGTCGAACCCGGCTTGCTGCGCCTGCTGCGCTGAACCTCTCCCTGCCTCCGCGATCAAGATGACCCTCGCACCCTCGACCCCACGACGACAACCCGCCCGCAAGGGCAACGGCACGACCGGCGGCCGCACACGGCCCCGCAAGACCGCCGCCGGCGACACCGCGCCGACGCTCACCACCGAAGGCATCGAGCGCTTCGCCGTCAGCGAAGCCACCGATGCGGCGCAGGAGGCCAAGCTGGCCGCCGTGCGCGACGTCCTGGATCACATCCCGGCCGGCGACCATGCCCAGATGCTGGCCTCGCTGGAGGCCATCCTCGCCGGTGCGTCGCCGGACGACGCGGCGAAACTGCGCGAGGCGCTGATGGCGCAGCGCGCGGCCGCGGCCGGCGTGGTGCTGAGCGCGGACGACGAACTGGCGGCCGACTGGCGGTCCGGCGGCTACCCGTACAAGAACCTGCTGTCGCGAAAGACTTATGAGCGGCAGAAGTACCGCCTGCAGGTCGAACTGCTGAAGCTGCAGGCGTGGGTCAAGGACACCGGGCAGAAGGTCGTGATCCTGTTCGAGGGCCGCGACGCCGCCGGCAAGGGCGGCACGATCCGCCGCTTCATGGAGCACCTTAACCCGCGCGGCGCGCGCGTCGTCGCGCTCGAAAAGCCCAGCGAGACCGAGCGCGGCCAGTGGTACTTCCAGCGCTACGTGCAGCACCTGCCGACCGCCGGCGAGATCGTGCTGTTCGACCGCTCCTGGTACAACCGCGCCGGCGTCGAGCGCGTGATGGGCTTCTGCAAGCACGCCGAGTACGACGAGTTCATGCGCCAGGCGCCGGTGTTCGAGCGCAACCTCGTGGCGAGCGGCGTGCACCTGATCAAGTTCTGGTTCTCCGTGAGCCGCGCCGAGCAGCGCCGGCGCTTCAAGGAGCGCGAAACGCACCCGCTGAAGCAGTGGAAGCTGTCCCCGGTCGACATGGCGTCGCTCGGCAAGTGGGACGAGTACACCAAGGCCAAGGAGGCGATGTTCTTCCACACCGACACGGCCGAGGCGCCGTGGACGGTGATCAAGTCCGACTGCAAGAAGCGGGCACGCCTCAACGCGATGCGCTACGTGCTCTACAAGCTGCCCTACACCAGCAAGGACACGTCGCACATGGGGGCACTCGACCCGCTGCTGGTCGGCCGCGCCCACGTGGTCTACGAGCGCGGCGAAAAGACCACGGCCCCGCTGCTGTAGCGCGGCGGGGGCGAGGTCGGATCCGCCCTATCCGCCGCCCGGCTCTCGCCGTCGGCACGGCGACAGGTCGTGAGCACCGGCGCTACGCAGGCGACGGAACGGCGTCCGACGAGGACGGTCCCCGTCATGGATGGAGCGAGCGCCGCGCACGGCCACGCCGCTCTTCGCTAGGCTATCGGTTGTCCAAAAGGAGTCTGCGATGAAGCGACGCCACGTTCTTGCTGCTCTGTTCGCTGCCACGGTGGCTTCCGGTGCCGCCGCCCAGCAGGCGCCTGCGCCGCAGCGTTACGTCCTGCTCTCTGCGGTCGGCGACCAGATGACGGTCGTCCGCGCGCGCACCCAGACCGGCAGCCGGCTCGACCGCAACGATCACGAGGTCGCCGAGTTGAAGGACCGCGCGCTCGACCGCCTCGTGCTGAAGCACGTCGACGGCGCCCTGAAGCGTTCGGTGCCGTCGGCGGAGGTCGCCGCGCTGGCGATCGCCAGCGGCCGCCTGCTCGACGTGCAGCGGCAGGCCCTGGCCAGGAACCGGCCGTCCGACGAGATGGCGCGCGCCTTCGCGGACGTGCTGCCGAAAGGAGGAGCCGATCGCCTGCTGCTCGTGATCAAGCATCGCGGCGAGGCGGGTATCCCGGTCGTGGGCGGCAGCATCGGCTTCGGCACCCTGGAGGGCGCCGGCTTCTACGTGGATCGGGTCACGGTGCTGCGCTCGCCGGACACCGGCTTCATCGGCACCGGATTCCTGGCGTCGTTCGCCTACGTCCGGCTCGTCCTCGCCGACGCCTCCGGCCGCGTGCTGGCCGAACGCGTCATCGAAGCGGCCGAGTCCTTCCACATGTCCGACGCGCGCGCGGGCCTGCAGCCATGGGACATGATGACGCCCGACGAAAAGGTGGCGGCCCTCGATCGCCTGCTGCAGCGGCAGATCGAGACCGAGCTGCCACGGCTGTTTGCCGCGACCAGCCAGTAAGAGCCTCAGTCGGCGGGCTCGAGCCGCAGCAGCGCGCCGTTCGACTGGTCGCCGAGCAGGTAGACGAAGCCGTCGGGGCCCACGCGGACGTCGCGCACTCGGGGCAACGATCCAACGAGCATGAACTCGTCGCCGACGACGCGCTCGCCATCCAGGCGCACGCGGATCAGGGCCTGGCCGCGCAGCGCCCCGAGCAGGACATTGCCCCGCCAGCGCGGAAAGCGGTCCCCTTCGTAGAAGGCCATCCCGGACAACGCGGGCGACGGCACCCAGTACTTCTGAGGCTGCGCCATGCCGGGCTTCGACGTTCCCTCGCCGATCTTCGTGCCGATGCCGTAGTTCACGCCGTGCGTGATCACCGGCCAGCCGTGGTTGACGCCGGCGCGCACCAGGTTCAGTTCGTCGCCGCCCTGCGGTCCGTGGTCGGTCGCCCACAGTTCGCCGGTCCGGGGATGCAGCGCGGCGCCCTGCACGTTGCGGTGGCCGTAGCTGAAGATCTCCGCCAGCGCCTTTCGGTCATCCAGGAACGGGTTGCCAGGCGCCGGCTTGCCTTCGTCCGTCAAGCGCAGGATCTTGCCGCGGTGATCGCCGAGGTCCTGCGCGCGCTGCATCTCCCCGCGATCGCCCAGCGTCATGTAGAGCGTGCCGTTGCGGTCGAACACGAGGCGCGAGCCGAAGTGCAGGCCGGTCGAGGACTTCGGCTGCATCCGGAACAGCACCTGGGGCTGCTCCACGCGGTAGCTGCCCGGACCCCCGGCGAGCTTCCCGCGCGCCAGTTCGGTTCCGTTCCTGCCATCGGCGTCGCGTTGCGCGTAGGTCCAGTAGATCCAGCCGTTCCGCGCGAAGTCTGGATGCACGGCGACGTCGAGCAGTCCGCCCTGCCCCTGTGCGTCGACGCGAGGCAGACCGTCGACCGGCTTCGGCTCGAGCGATCCGTCCTTTGCCAGTACGCGCAGGCGGCCGGGGCGTTCGGTGACCAGCATGCGTCCATCGGGCAGGAACGCCAGCGACCAAGGATGCGCCAGGCCGGAAGCGACCGTGACGATTCGCACCCGGTGTTCCTGGGTGGCGACCTGGGGCTGCGCCGCGAACGGCACGCACGCGAGAACAAGCGCGAACAGGGAGGTGGCTGGGGCTTTCATCGGGGAATTGAAGCGAAGCTACGACAGTACTGCGGACAAGCCAAAACAAGCTTGGTTCCGAGGATGGAAAACTCAGATGCGACCTTCCTCCACCGCGTGGCACGCGGCCTGGCTCTCGCCGCCCGCGTGCCGGTAGACCTTCAGCACCGGCGCCTCGCGCCGGCAGCGCTCGTCGGCGTGCGGACAGCGCGGGTGGAACGTGCAGCCGCTGGGCGGGTTCAGGGGATTCGGCACCTCGCCACCCACCGGCGTGCGGGCGCGACCCGACATCTCGAGGTCCGGGATCGCGTCGAGCAGCAGCCGCGTATAGGGATGCCGCGGAGTGGCGAACAACGTCCGGCGCGTGGCGAGTTCGACGATGCGGCCGAGGTACATGACGCCGACGCGGTCCGAGATGTGATGCACGACCGCGAGGTTGTGCGAAATGAACAGGTACGTGAGCCCCATCTCGCGCTGAAGGTCCTTCATCAGGTTCAGCACCTGGGCCTGCACGGAGACGTCGAGCGCCGACGTCGGTTCGTCGCAGACGAGGAACTCCGGCTTGGTGGCCAGCGCGCGTGCGATCGAGAGGCGCTGCCGCTGTCCGCCGGAAAACTGGTGCGGGTACTTCACCTTGTCGGCCGGGGACAGGCGCACCTGCTGCAGCACTTCGTCGACGCGCGCCATGACCTGCGCCGGATCCTTCATCAGTCCGTGCGTGCGCAGCGGCTCGGCGATGATGTCCGCCACCCGCCAGCGCGGGTTCAGGCTCGCGTACGGATCCTGGAAGATCATCTGCAGCTTCTGCCGCATGCCGCGGCCCGCCTCGGTGTTGAGTTCCGACAGGTCGTGGCCGAAGAAGCGCACCCGGCCGGCCGACGGCGCATAGAGACCCACCAGCAGGCGTGCGACGGTGGACTTGCCGCAACCCGACTCCCCGACCAGGGACAGCGTCTCGCCACGCTGGATGTCGAACGTCACGCCATCGACGGCGTGCAGCACCGACCGGCCCTTGCGCTCGAGAACCCGGTTCAGCCATGGCAGCGAGACGTCGAAGGTCTTCGACAGGCCCTCGGCCTGCACGATGGACTCGGGCGCAGCCGCCGCGCTCGGCGGCTCCTTCAGTACCACGCTCACGCCGCCGCCCTTCCGCCAGCGGCGTCGTGCAGCCAGCACGATGCCCGCGAGGTGCCGGCAGGGAGCAGATCCGGACGTTCGCGCCGGCAGCGATCGAAGGCGTGCTCGCAGCGCGGGTGGAAGGCGCAGCCGTTCGGGATCTCGGTCAGGCGCGGCATCGATCCTTCGATCTGGGCCAGCCGCTCGTGCTCGCCCGTCAACGTCGGGATCGAGCCCATCAGGCCGACGGTGTACGGGTGCTGCGGACGATGGATGACGTCGGCGACGGGCCCGATCTCGGCGATCCGCCCCGCGTACATGACCGCGACCCGGTCCGCAGTCTCCGCGATCACTCCCATGTCGTGGGTCACGAGCATGACGGCGGTGCCGTGATCGCGGCAGAGCTTCTTCAGCAACGCGATGATCTGCGCCTGGATCGACACGTCGAGCGCCGTCGTCGGTTCGTCGGCGATGACGAGCTTGGGCTCGGCGGCCAGCGCGAGCGCGATCACGACGCGCTGGCGCATGCCGCCCGAGAACTGGTGCGGATAGTGATCGATGCGGCGATCGGGCGCAGGAATGCCGGTGGAAGCGAGCAGCTCGATCGCCCGTGTCCGCGCCTTGGACGCCGACATGTTCAGGTGGGTCGTGATCGTCTCGATCAGCTGCTGCCCGACCGTGTAGAGCGGATTCAGCGAGGTCAGCGGGTCCTGGAAGATCGCGCCGATCTCGCGCCCGCGGATCTTGCGCATGTCCTCGTAGGGCAGGTTGTCGATGCGCAGACCGTTGAGCTTCACTTCGCCCGCCGCGATGCGCCCCGGCGGCTCCAGCAGCCCGATGACGGCGGCTCCGGTCATCGACTTCCCCGCGCCCGATTCGCCGACGACGCCGAGCACCTCGCCGGGCTCGATCGACAGCGAGATGTCGTCGACCGCGACCAGCGTGCCGCGCCGGGTCGGGAACTCGACGCGCAGGTTGCGGACTTCGAGGAGGGGGCCTTTGCTCACGGGATCACCTGGCCGCCGGCTGGCCCTTCATGAACTTCCTCCTGCACTCGCCGATGTCCTCGACACCCACGACCGGATCCCACTTGCCGCTGACGCTCGTGTGGTACTGCGCGACCACCCGGTAGCGCTTGCACGGCTCCACGTCGATCTCGATCGTCTTCAGGTCGTCGCCGACGACCGTGCGCGCAGACGTGAAGCTGATCTCGACCAGGTGCTTGCCCGGCGCCAGGGGCTCGGGCCGGCGGGGGTCGCGGGGCGACTTCCCGTCGATCCGGGCGATCGCCACCCGCTCCTGGTTGCGCGTCTGCGAGCGGTCGCCGGACTCGATCAGGCCGTAGGGCTGGTCGTATGGACCCGCCGCGGCGAGGCCCGGCAGGAGCCCGGCGGACACGGCCAGGGCGGCCAGGGTCTGCTTCATCGGCTTGACTCCATAGTGGAAACTTCGGTGCCGCCGCCGGTCGCCTTGCATCCGGAGATCGGCTCCTCGAAGTCCACCATCGGCGTGAACTCCTGCGATATCGCGTTGGGCGTCACCGCCTTGAGGTAGTACCGCGTGCACGGCTTCACGTCGATCGTCAGGGTCCGATCCTGGCCGAAGCGGAACCCCGGGGCCGCCGGGCCCTGCACCCGGACCACCCGCACGCCCGGCTCGACCATCACCGGGTTCCGGATCTGGCTCCTGCCATCGACGTCGAGCACGATGACCGAGTGAGTGTTCAGCTCGGACTTGAAGAAGCGGTTGCCGTCGATGTACGAGAAATTCGTGGCACAGCCCGCCGCTGCCAGGGCGGCCGTGGCCGCGAGCATTCGAAGTGTCATGGGGACCTCCCGTTCAAGGGCATGGAGTTCGATCCATCACCGCAGCTTCGGGTTCAAGGCGTCGCGCAACCAGTCGCCGAGCAGGTTCACCGAAAGAACGAACAGGACGAGGGCGAGGCCGGGGAAGATCGTGATCCACCACTCGCCGGAGAACAGGAACTCCTGGCCGATCCGGATCAGGGTTCCAAGCGACGGCGTGGTCGGCGGAACGCCGACCCCGAGGAAGGACAGCGTGGCCTCGGTCAGTACCGCCGTGGCGACGTGAACCGTGCCCAGCACGAGCACCGGACCCATCACGTTCGGCAGCACGTGCTTGCCCATGATCGCGAGCGGGGAAACGCCGATGACCCGTGCCGCCTGGACGTACTCCTTGTTCTTCTCGACCAGCGTCGAACCGCGCACCGTGCGCGCGTACTGCACCCAGCCGGACAGGGCGATGGCGAGCACCAGCACCGCGTACGCCACGTCGCTGTGCGCCTCGCGCGGGAGCGCGGC
>JBFZCF010000077.1:0-9516 GCA_041308065.1 Burkholderiales bacterium | reverse complement strand
GGGAACTGCTGCGCGGACGTGTTGTAGCTCATGACCGCGTCGTTGAAGCTCTGGCGCGCGAACGAGATCTTGTTCTCGGTGCCGGTGAGTTCCTCGGTGAGCTGCATCATGTTCTGGTTGGCCTTCAGGTCCGGATACGCCTCCGCCAGCGCGAACAGGCGCGACAGCGCGCCAGACAGCGCGCCCTCGGCCGCCACGAGTCCCTGGATCGCGGACGCCGAGCCGGGATCGGCCGACGCCGCCGCGTTGGCGCTCACCGCCGTGTTGCGGGCCTTGATGACGTTCTCGAGCGTTTCGCGCTCGTGCTTCATGTAGGCCTTGGCGGTCTCGACGAGATTCGGGATCAGGTCGTAGCGACGCTTCAGCTGCACGTCGATCTGCGCGAAGGCGTTGCGGAACTTGTTGCGCAGGCTGACGAGGCGGTTGTACGCGCCGACCGCCCAGAAAACGACGACCGCAATGATCACCAGCACGACGATCCAGCCCATGTCACCCTCCCGAGTCGGACAACCCCTTCGTCACCCGCAGCGCGGGCACGCGGCCGAGCCCGCGTCGATCCATCGTCGACGCGGCTCGCACATGGCGCCTGGGGCGCCCTGTCCCTGTCCTCGCCAGGCGACAGGGAGGCGGACTATAAGACAACGGGCACGCGAGGCAAGGCTCGATGGAGCACGGGAAGCCGCCGCACATCAGTTGACGCCAAATTGCGACACGCGCGTCACTTCGCGGTGCCGGGCGTGGCCACGGGTGAGGCGACGGCGGCCGACGAAGCGTCGGGTGCCGGGTTCGATGCAGGTGGTGCGCTGGCGGCTGGCGCGGCGGTCGTCGCCGGCGCGGGCGGCTGGCTGGCCCCCAGCCGACGCTGCTGCACTTCCTCCGGCGTGCCGAAGTCGAACACCTTCACCACTTGCTGCACTCCGGCGACACGGCTGGCAACGTAGGCGGCAACCTCGCCTTCCTTGGCCGTGACGAAACCCATCAGGTAGACGATGCCGCGCTCGGTCACGATGCTGATCGAGTTGAACGGAATCTCCTTCGTGTTGACGAACTGCGCCCGGACCTTCGTGCCGAGCGTGGTGTCGTTCGTGCGCTGCCCGAGCGTGGACGGCTTGGCGACCGCGAGTTCGTTGACGACCGTCCGCACGTTCTGCGACCGCGCGGCGATCTCGCCGGCCTGCGCCTTCGCCTGTTCGGTGGGCACCTCGCCGGTCAGCAGCACCTTGCGTTCGAAGCTGTTGATGCTGATGTGAAAGTCGCCCGGGTTGGCCTTGAAGGCCGTTCCCAGCTCGTTGCTCAGCCGCAGCTCGATCGCCTGGTCGTCGATCTGCGCCCCGGTCGTGCGCCGGTCGGTGGCGACGACCGCGGTGCCGGCCGCGATGGCTCCGATGACCAGCGGCGCGCACGCGGGCAGCGCCGACACCAGCAGGGCTGCCGCAAACAGGGGTCTGGCCAACTTCATCTGCTCTCCTTCACTCGATGTCCCTACGTCGCGAACGCGTCGCGAATCCAGTCGATTGTGCCACTGCCGTCCACGGTGACGACGTCGAACCGGCACGCCGGCCAGCGCTCTCCGAAGTGCTCGGCAAGCCAGCGCTGCGCCGCGCGCGCGAGTCGCTTCTGCTTGTAGATGTCCACGCTCGCCAGCGCACCGCCGAAGCGCTCGCTCGCGCGCAGGCGAACTTCGACGAACACGACGACGTCGCGCTCGCGCACGACCAGGTCCAGCTCGCCCTCGCGGTAACGTGCGTTGCGCGCAAGGACGCGACAGCCCGAAGCGGACAGGTGGCGTTCCGCGGCATCTTCGGCCGCCGCGCCCGCGCGCTGCTTCGGCGTGCGCGCGCCGGTCGTGCGCGGCGCAGGACCGCGCTTCGGCATCAGCGCCCGATCTCCTCGCGCTCGATCGCGCCATTGCGATAGATGGCGGCGGCGGGCGTTCGCTCCACGCGCGGGCCGGCGCCGCGGTCGACGGTGAGCCGCCCGGTCATGCCTTCGATCGTGAAGCGGGTCTCGCCCGCGCTCCAGCGCTGCGCGACCAGATACGCGTCCGCTCCGAGCGCATAGAGCCGCGCAAGCTCGGCAGGCAGCGGCGTCGCCGGTCGCGTGCCTCCCGCGCCGGCCGTCGCGTCCGCGCCCACCAGCCACGGCATGTCGACGAAGCGGATGCCGTCGAGGTCGTGCGCGAGCGCGGTCGCCTCAGGGGCCGCCGCGCCAGCGCCGGGATTGAGCAGCGACGTGCCGAAGATGGGAATCGGCCGCGGTATGCGCGCGCGCAGCAGCGCCGCCGCGCCGGCATCGAGCGCCAGGAAGACGGCCTCGTGCCGGCTCGGGTCGAGCAGCTTCGCCAGCCGGTCGCCGCCCTCCGCGGCGACGTCCACGACCGTCGGCACCTCCCCGCCGGCCCGCAGCGCACTGACATAGGCCTGCGCAACCCGCCGCTCGAGCGGCCCCGGCCCGGCGACGACGACGAACCGCGGCGCCACGGACGGGGAGCGGCGGAGGCCGACGAACTCGGACAGCGCGACGCGCACGACGTACTGGGCCTCGGCTTCCGCGGACAGTCCCAGCGCGATCATCGTCGGCGGCGCGCTCGCGCCGCGATCCGGATAGTTCAGCGCCACCAGCGGCACCACGGCGTAGTTGCCGTCGAACACGGCATTGACCTCGCTTCGCAGCAGCGGTCCGACCACGACCTTCACGCCGCGCTCGTGCGCTCCGCCGATCGCGGCCTGCAGCTGAGCGGCGTCGTCGTCGAGCTCCATCACCTGGATGGCGGCCATGCCGCGGGCCGCCTCGTGCGCCGCGAAAAAGCCAAGGCGGACCGCCTCGGCCGCCCGCGCGAACACGGTCTGCTGGCTCGGCAGAATCAGCGCGATCGATGGCGTCGTTTCCATCGCGAGCGGTGCAGCGGGCGGCTGGGGGGGGATCGCGATGATCTGCGCCCGGAGGCTGCATGCGACACTAGCCAGCGCCAGCGCGGCAACGAGGTGCCGGGCGCGGGCGATGGCGGTCGTGGGAATCATGGGTGAACGAGCGGACAACAGGCACGAACGGCTGTTCGAGGTCTCCGGAGTCACGGAGCAGGAACTGCCCGCAGGCTCATTGTATGTAGTTGCGTTGCCCATCGGCAATGCAGCCGACATCACGCTGCGCGCGCTCTGGCTGCTCGCCCGGATGGACGTGATCGCCGCCGAGGACACGCGCGTGACGCGTCCCCTGCTCGCGCGATTCGGCATCGGCACGCCGCTCACGGCGACGCACCAGCACAACGAGCAGGAGGCGGCGGCCCGCCTGATCGAGCGCCTCGCGCGCGGGGAGCGGATCGCGCTGGTGACGGATGCGGGCACCCCCGGCGTTTCCGACCCGGGCGCGCGCGTGGTGCGCGCGGTCCTCGACGCCGGGTACCGCGTCGTGCCCGTTCCCGGAGCGAGCAGCGCCGTGGCCGCGCTCTGCGCGGCAGGGCTCGCGCCGGGGCCGTTTCGCTTCGTCGGCTTCCTTCCGGCCGGGCGTGCCGAGCGCGAGCGGCAGCTGCGCGCGCTCGCGGCCGAGTCGTCGCCTTTCGTGCTGTTCGAGGCGCCGCACCGCGTGCGCGAGCTGCTGGCATTGATGGCCGAGGTGCTTGCGCCTACACGGCGGGTCGTCCTGGCGCGCGAGCTGACGAAGAAGTTCGAGACCATCGAAGCGCACCTGGCCGGCGAGCTGGCCGCGCTCGAGGCCGACGAGCGCGGCGAATATGTGGTGCTCGTCGATGCCGGCGCGGAGGACGTGGCCGATCTCGACGTCGTCACTCGACGCTGGCTCGAGGCCCTGCTGCAGGATCTCCCGCCGGCACGCGCGGCCGCCGTCGCCGCCAAGGCGAGTGGCCAGCCGCGCGACGCGCTGTACCGGCTTGCGCTCCAGCTGAAGCCCGCGCGCTAGGGCCTGCTAACGCGAAAACGGAACGGCCGGCCGGCCCAGCAGGCGCTCGAGCTGCAGCGCCAGGGAGAGCGCGGTCGCGCGGTCCGGCAGCGCGCCGACCAGCACGCGAAACAGGTTCTCGTCGCGTTCGACGCGCGCTTCGCGATGATCCGCGGGCAGCTCTCCGTCCGAGAAACCGAGCACCGTCGCGACGCGAGCGGCGAGATCCTCGGCGCTCGCCTGCTGCGCAAACGCCCCGACCTGCACGGACCAGCGCGGCGTGTCGGTGGCCGGCGCGGGCGCCGGCAGCGACGCAGGAACGCCGCCTGCGCTGGCCGGCAAGGCGCCGTCCGCAAGGATCGGCGCGTTTGCCGGGCCTCCCGCGGGCGCGCCGCGCCACGCGCCCGACGCGATCTGCGCCGACGTCAGCCGCTCGATCTCGACCTCGCCCGTTCCTGCGGCGGCAATGCCGAGCTTGATCGCCGCGCCATAGGAGAGGTCGATGATCCTGCCGTCCTTGAACGGACCGCGGTCGTTGACGCGAACGATCGCGCTGCGGCCATTGCGCTGGTTCGTGACCCGCACGTAGCTCGGGATGGGCAGCGTCGGATGCGCCGCCGTCATCGCGAACATGTCGTAGATCTCGCCGCTCGCGGTGCGATTGCCGTGGAACTGGCGCCCGTACCACGAAGCCGCGCCCTTCTGGCGGAAGGGGACATCGGCGTTCAGCGGGGTGTAGCTGCGGCCGAGCACGGTGTACGGGCGGTTGGCGCGGGGATGAAGGGGCTCGACGCGCGGCACGGCGTCCGCGGCATCGGCGAGATCCGCCGGTGTGCGGTCGGGCGGCCCGTCGTTCTGGTAGTAGACGCTGCGCTTCGACGGCGATCCGCAGCCTGCGAGCAGCACCGCGCACAGGACCAGGGGCAGGCTGCGGTCGAGAGCCTTCGGGATTGCGCGCGACGGGGCAGTCGTGCCGGCGCTCACGACTGCACGAGCTTGCGGTTGGCAGCGATCGCCATCAGCAGTCCGCATGCCATGCCGAGCGTCACCAGCGCCGTGCCTCCGTAGCTGATGAACGGCAGCGGCACGCCCACCACCGGCAGGATTCCGCTCACCATCCCCATGTTCACGAAGGCGTAGGTGAACATGATCATCCCGATCGCCGCCGCCAGCAGGCGCGCAAAGAGGGTCGGGGCGTTGATCGCAATCTGGAACGCGCGCGCGACGAGCGCGAAGAACAGCACGATCAGCACGACGTTGCCGACGAACCCGAATTCCTCGGAGTAGACGGCGAAGATGAAGTCGCTGGTGCGCTCGGGGATGAACTCCAGGTGGGTCTGCGTTCCCTCCATCCAGCCCTTGCCGAACGCGCCGCCGGAGCCGATCGCGATCATCGCCTGGATCGTGTGGAAGCCCTTGCCCAGCGGGTCCGCCGAAGGGTCGATCAGCGTCAGGACCCGCTGGCGCTGGTAGTCGTGCATCAGCGTCCACACCACGGGCAGCATGGCCAGTCCGCCGACCGCCATCACCGCCAGCCAGCGCCAGGGCAGTCCGGCGAAGAAGATCACGAAGAACCCGGCGCCGAGCACCAGCAGCGCCGTGCCGAGGTCCGGTTGCTTGAGGATCAGGACGACCGGCACGAGCACGATGACTCCTGCCACGAGGAAGTCGAACGCGCGCAGTCCGCCCTCGCGCTTGTGGAAGTACCACGCCAGCATCATCGGCAGGCCGAGCTTCATGATCTCGGACGGCTGGATGCGTCCGATGCCGATGTCCAGCCAGCGCGTGGCGCCCTTCACCGTGACGCCGTTCAGCTCGGTCGCGACCAGCAGCGCCACGCCGACGACGTAAACGGGCACCGCGAGACGCATCAGCAGGTGCGGCGACACGTTGGCGGCGACGAACAGCACGGCAAGCGCGATCCCGAAATTGCGCGCCTGGTCGGCGACGCGCCACGGGAAGTCGTTGCCGGCCGAGTAGAGCGTGACGAGGCCGATCACCGCGAGGCTGCCGACGACGGCCATCAGCGCGGGATCGAACACGCTGACGTAAGGCCGCAGGATCCGGCCGATTTGGCCGAGGGCGCCGTTGCCGGTCACTGCGCGGCCTTCGCCTTGGCCGCCGGCGAGGCGGTGGCCGGGGTTTCCTCGTCCGGGCCTTCCCTGGCGGGCGCGTCGGGCACCTTGCCGAGCAGGTAGTAATCGAGCACCTGGCGCGCGATCGGCGCCGCCGCCCGCGCGCCGAAGCCGCCGTTCTCGACGAGGATCGCCATTGCGATCGTTGGCTTGTCGGCGGGCGCGAACGCGATGAACAGGGAGTGATCGCGATGCCGCTCCGCCACCCGCGCCTCGTTGTACTTCTCGCCCTGCTTGATGCCGATCACCTGCGCGGTGCCCGTCTTGCCCGCCACCCGGTACGGCACGCCCTTGAACACCCCGCGGCCGGTGCCGTTGATGTTGACGTCGACCATCGCCTCGCGCACGAGCCTCAGGTGCTCGGGCTTGACCGGAATCTGGTAGCTCTTGTCCCGCACCGTCAGCCGCTGCTCGCCGGTGCGCGGGTCTTCGATCGCCTTCACCACGTGCGGCTTCATCACCACGCCCTCGTTCGCGAGGTTCGCCGTGGCGTGCGCCAGTTGCAGCAGCGTGAACGCGTTGTAGCCCTGGCCGATGCCGACCGAGATCGTCTCGCCGGGATACCACTTCTGCTTGAAGCGCTTCTCCTTCCATGCCGAAGACGGCAGGATCCCGGTCTGCTCGCCCTCGACGTCGACGCCGGTGATCTGGCCGAACCCCCACGGCTTCATGAAGTCGTGGATGGCATCGACGCCGAGGTCATTGGCGAGCTGGTAGTAGTAGACGTCGCTCGACTTCACGATCGAGCGGTGCAGGTCGACCGGGCCGAGCGGCACCTTGTTGGAGTCGCGGAACACCCGGTTGCCGAACAGGAACGTGCCGTTGTCCTGGATCACCTGCTCCGGCCGGCGCTTGCCGGTCTCCAGTGCCGCGAGCGCGAGGAAGGGCTTGTAGGTGGAACCGATCGGATAGGTCCCGCGCAGCGCGCGGTTCAGCAGCGGCTTGTCCGGGTCGTTGTTCAGTTCGTCCCAGGACTTCGGGTCGATGCCGTCGACGAACAGGTTCGGGTCGAAGGTCGGCTTCGACACGAACGCGAGGATGTCGCCGGTCGCGGGCTCGATCGCGATCAGCGCCCCGCGCCGGTCCCCGAACGCGCGCTCGACGATCTTCTGCAACTCGATGTCGACCGACAGGATCAGGTTGTTGCCGGGCAGGGAAGGCTTGCGCGACAGGGTGCGGACCGCGCGCCCGCCCGCGGTGATCTCGACCTCCTCGACGCCCGGCGTGCCGTGCAGCTCGCTCTCGTAGCTCTGCTCGACGCCGACCTTGCCGATGTGTTCCGTCCCGTTGTAGACCGCCGGGTCGCCGCGCGCTGCGGCGAGCCTATCGACGCGCTCGAGGTCGCGTGGCGAGATGCGGCCGATGTAACCGACCATGTGCGACGCGACCTCGCCGAGCGGATAGTCGCGGAACAGCCGGGCGCGCAGTTCGACGCCGGGGAACCGGAAGCGGTTGGCGGTGAAGCGCGCGACATCCTCGTCGGACAGGCGCGTGCGGATCGGGATCGAGTCGAAGCGCTTGGTCTCCTCGAGCAGTTTCTTGAAGCGACGGCGATCGCGCGGCTGGATATCCACCACCTGCGCCAGTTCGTCGATCGTCTGCTCGAGGTTCTCGACCTTCGCCGGTGTGATCTCCAGCGTGTACGCGGAGTAGTTGCGGGCGATGATCGCGCCGTTGCGGTCCTTGATCAGGCCGCGGTTGGGCGCGACCGGCAGGACGGCAATCCGGTTCGCCTCGGCGCGCTCGCGAAAGGCCTCGTGCTTGACGATCTGCAGCCAGGCGAGGCGCGCCACCAGGATCGCAAACACCGACAGCACGAAGGCGCTCGCCACGAGCACGCGCACGCGGAAGTGCTGCACCTCGCGCTCGGGATTCCGCATCGCCGCGACGCTCGATCCGAACGACAGCTCGTCGTTCGAACGGCGACGACCGCGAAACCAGCGCCTAGCCATGCGGGGCCCGCATCGAACACGGACGCGCGCGCGACGCGAGCGGCAGGCGCACCAACAGAAGTACCGGCATGAAGCGAACGGGCGACCGGGCGGGCGCCCCGAGACGAAGCTGGCGGATTATAGGAGCGGGAATACCCCTTGCCGATGCGGGAGATCGATACGGATGACGCGTCGGCGCGAGGCTCGGATGGCCGGCGCCCTTTGATACAACGCATCCTGACGCGGAGGCGCCTGCTCGATACTCGTTCGCAAATGACCACAGCGGAGAAGCCGATCCGGTTCAACCGCGATCGTCCGACCACGCCGCGACTTCTGCGCGAGCTCGAGACGATCGAGGCAATGACGAGGATCTACTGCGCCGACCACCACGGCGCGCCATATCCGTGCGCCGACTGCCAGGCGCTGATGACGTATGCCTCGAAGCGGCTGGCGGTCTGCACGTACGGAGAGGACAAGCCCGTCTGCGCGAAGTGCCAGATCCACTGCTATGGCAAGGCAATGCGCGAGAAGGTGCGGGAGGTGATGCGCTACTCCGGCCCGCGCATGATCATGCGGCATCCCTGGCTCGCCCTGATGCACGTGGTCGACAAGCGCCACGTCGCCCCGCCGAAGCCGAATGCCGGGGCACAGCCGGCCGGGCCGGCCCCGCCGGCCGATATCGCGGCAGCCGGGGCGCCCGATGCCCCCCCGTCGGGCGACCCGAGCCGACGGGAACCGGCAACACCCCCTTCCGGTTGACTCTTCGCAATACAGCCTGCCGGCCAGCGGCCAAGCTGAAAGCGGTTCTGGACTTCTGTGCGCATGCCCGCCGCTCTTCTCCGCACGATCACCTTGCTCGCGCTGGCGGCGCTGGTGGCCGGTTGCGCTGAACTGCTGCCGAAGTCAAGGACGGACACCCAGGCGGCGTGGGGGTCCTTCGAAGAAGCCCGCATCGCCATCGAGCGGATCGAGCCGTACAAGACGACGCGCTCGGACTTGATGGCGCGCGGCATCGGCATCGAACGCGACCCGACCATCACGCTGCTGAGCCACGTCGACATCGCGGTGCGCTTCCCGATCGGCGGCGTGCTGCGCTCCGAGGACGTGGACCCCGGCATCCGTGACTGCCTGAAGGCAGGAAAGTCGTGCAACGCCTACCAGATCAATGTCCGTCGCACCAGCCGCGATCGCGTCGGCAACTTCTGGCTCGACGCGCTGCGCTTCCGGCGCCAGACGGACGTGACCGGCTGGACCTTCAACGCGCTCGTCCTGTTCGTCGACGACGTGGCGGTCTACGCCGTGTTCGGCGGCCAGCCGGCCATCCACGAGGTCGAGGTCGACCGTAACCCGCTCGGTCCGCTGCAGGGCTGGGGTGACTGGGCGGCATCGAGGATGCTGGATTAGTGATCGCGTCGCTCGTGTACGCGATCCGCTGCGCGGATCGCACGTGCACTCGCTCCGACTAGACAGACAGGCGGGCTCCGGAGCGGCCGCGCGCCCGCCTGTTACTCAAAGACACGACACCCCTCCCCGGCGAAGCTGTGCCGATCAGGCAC
>JBFZCF010000076.1:0-9527 GCA_041308065.1 Burkholderiales bacterium | reverse complement strand
TCACTACTGCTCCAACGAGACCATCAACGGGCTGGAGTTCCCGTACATCCCGGACACGGGCGACGTCCCGCTGGTCGCCGACATGTCGTCGCACTTCCTGTCGCGTCCGCTCGACGTGACCAGGTTCGGCGTGATCTACGCCGGCGCGCAGAAGAACTTCGGGCCTGCCGGCCTGACGCTGGTGATCGTGCGCAACGACCTCGTTGGCCGCTGCTCGCCGCGCTGGCCGACGATGCTCGACTACCGGACGTACGCCGAGGCGCACTCGATGTACAACACGCCGCCGACGTATTCCGTGTACATCGCGCACCTGGTCCTGAAGTGGCTGCAGGCGCAGGGGGGAGTCACTGGCATCGAGCGCCGCAACATCGAGAAGGCGACGCTGCTGTACGACACGATCGATCGCTCCGGCTTCTACTCGAACGGCATCGACAAGCGTGATCGCTCGCGCATGAACGTGCCGTTCTCGCTCGCCGACTCGAAACTGGATGGCACCTTCCTGGACGAGGCCGGGCAGCACGGACTGGTCCAGTTGAAGGGCCACCGGCTGGTCGGCGGCATGCGCGCGTCGATCTACAACGCCATGCCCATCGACGGCGTGCGCGCGCTGGTCGACTTCATGCATGACTTCGAGCGCCGCCATGGCTGACTCCCTCGACGATCGCCTCAAGCCGCTGCGCGACGCCATCGACGCCGTCGACGGCAGGCTGGTCGAGCTGCTGAACGAGCGAGCCCGCGTGGCCAGCGAGGTGGGGCGCATCAAGCACGAGGTCGGCGCGCCGGTGTTCCGCCCCGAGCGCGAGGCCGAGGTGCTGCGCAAGGTGGCGGCCAGGAGCGCGGGTCCGCTTGGCGAGGCCGCGCTGTCGAACATCTTCCGCGAGGTGATGTCCGCCTGCCGCGCGCTCGAACGCGAGCTGAAGGTGGCCTTCCTTGGTCCCTCGGGCACCTTCTCCGAAACCGCGATGCAGAAGCAGTTCGGCATGAGCGTGAACGGATTGCCGTGCACGACGATCGACGAGGTGTTCCGCGCGACGGAAGCCGGAGGCGCCGACTTCGGCATCGTCCCGGTGGAGAACTCGTCCGAAGGCGCGGTCAGCCGGACGCTCGACCTGCTGCTCGCCACGCCGCTGCACGTGCTGGGCGAGGTGTCGGTGCCGGTGCACCACAACCTGCTGACGCGGTCCGGGTCCATGGAGCACGTCACGCGGATCTGCGCGCACTCCCAGGCGCTCGCGCAGTGCACCGGCTGGCTCAATCAGCACTGGCCGTCGATCGAACGACAGGCGGTGGCGAGCAATGGCGAGGCAGCGCGCATGGCCTCGGAGGACGCGACGGTGGCCGCGATCGCCGGCGAGCGCGCGGCGCAGCGCTTCGGTCTGCATGCGGTTGCGGCGCACATCCAGGACGATCCGAACAACCGGACCCGGTTTGTCGTGCTCGGCGCGCAGACGACGCAGCCATCCGCGCCGCCGGCGCGTGACAAGACGTCCCTGATCCTGTCGGTGCCGAACCGCGCCGGCGCGGTGTTTCACATGCTCAAGCCGCTGGCGGCGCACCACGTGTCGATGACGCGCCTGGAGTCGCGGCCGGCACGCGTCGGCACCTGGGAGTACTACTTCTACGTCGACGTAGAAGGCCATGCCGACGACCCGAAGGTCGCGGCCGCGCTCGGCGAACTGCAGAAGGAGTGCGCCTTCTACAAGTGCCTGGGCTCGTATCCGGCCGAGCAATGACGGAGTGACGATGGCGACGAATGCCGTGAACGAACTTCCCGCGCCCGAGCACGTCCGGGCGATCGCGCCTTACCAGGCGGGCAAGCCGATCGAGGAACTGGCGCGCGAGTTCGGGCTCGATCCGACCGCGATCGTGAAGCTCGCGTCGAACGAGAACCCGCTTGGCATGCCGGACACGGCCCGCAAGGCGATGGTCGCGGCCATGGAGGACCTCGGTCGCTACCCGGATTCCAACGGCTTCGCGCTGAAGGCCGCCCTGGCGGCGAAGTTCGGCGTGCCGCTCGACTGGATCACGCTCGGCAATGGCAGCAACGACATCCTCGAACTCGCCGCCGCGGCGGTGTTGGCGCCGGGCCGCAGCTGCGTCTACGCCCAGCACTCGTTCGCGGTCTATGCCCTCGCCACCCAGGCGCGCGGCGCGCGGGCGATCGTGGTTCCGGCGCGCGCGCTCGGCCACGACCTCGAAGCGATGGCGGCGGCCGTGGCCGAGGACACGGCGCTGATCTACGTCGCCAACCCCAACAACCCGACCGGAACGTACCTGCCAGCGGCGGCAATCGAATCGTTCGTGCAGCGCGTGCCGTCCCGTGTGGTCATCGTGCTCGACGAGGCCTACAACGAATACCTGCGCCCGGAACTGCGCACCGATTCCGTGGCCTGGGTCCGGCGCCACCCCAATCTGCTGGTGTCGCGCACGTTCTCGAAGGCGTTCGGCCTCGCGGGCCTGCGCGTCGGCTACGGCATCGCGCAGCCGGCGCTGACCGACCTGCTGAACCGCGTTCGACAGCCGTTCAATTTGAACTCGGCCGCGCAGGCGGCCGCGGTCGCGGCGCTCGCCGACGAGGACTTCCTCGCCCGCAGCTATGCGCTGAACCTGAGCGGCCTGCAGCAGCTGACGCAGGCGTTCGAGGCTTTGAACCTCGAGTACGTGCCGAGCTACGGCAACTTCGTGCTGGTGAAGGTCGGCCCGGCCGCGCGTGTCTACCAGGAGCTCCTGAAGCGCGGGGTGATCGTGCGTCCCGTGGCGAACTATCAGCTGCCGGAGTGGCTGCGCGTGTCGATTGGCCTGCCCGGGGAGAACCGGCGCTTCCTCGACGCGTTGCCCGACGCGCTGGCTGCGGCGCGCTCGTGAAGCTCGCGCTGATCGGCGTCGGCCTGATCGGCGGCTCGTTTGCGCGCGCGGCGCTGTCTGCCGGCGCAGTGACGAGCGTCGCCGGATTCGATGCAGATCCGGGGGCGCTGTCCGCGGCGCTCCGCCTCGGCGCCATCACCGCGGTCGCCGATTCCGCGGCGGCGGCGGTCAGGCAGGCCGACCTCGTGATGCTGGCAGTTCCGGTCGGTGCGATGGCTGGCGTGATGAAGACGATCGCGCCGCACTTGGGCGCCGACGCGATCGTGACGGATGTCGGCAGCACGAAGGTGAGCGTCGTCGCGGCAGCGCGCGCGGAACTCGGCGCGCACTTCGCGCGCTTCGTGCCGGGCCACCCGATCGCGGGGCGGGAACGCCCCGGGATCGAGTCGTCGGAACCGCGCCTGTTCGACGGCAAGCTCTTCGTCGCGACTCCCGTCGCCGAGACCGACCCCGCCGCGACGGAGCGCGTCGAGGGCCTGTGGCAGCGCCTCGGTGCGCGCGTCGAGCGCATGGACGCGCAGGAGCACGACCGGGTCTTCGCGGCAGTCAGCCACCTGCCGCACCTGCTTGCGTTCGCGCTCGTCGCGCAGATCGCGCGCGAGGATGATGCCGACCGCAAGCTCTCCAAGGCCGGCGCGGGATTCCGCGACTTCACCCGCATCGCGGCATCGAGCCCGCGCATGTGGCGCGACGTCTGCATCGCGAATCGCGAGGCGCTGGCCGTTGAACTGCGGGCTTACCGCGCGCTTCTCGACGAGCTGCAGGTCGCTCTCGACGCCGGCGACGGCGCTGCCATCGAAGCGGTCTTCCGTGCCGCGGCCGAGTGCCGCCGCACGCACGCGCCTCGGCTCGACGCCGAGTAACGCGCGCCTCGTTCCGCGGCCCCCGGCCAACCCGACACCTGTCGGGCTCGAACAATCGATCAGATCCCCGGACACTGGTGATCCGGACGGCGAGGCGCTTCCGCTGAAGCAAGGCGACCGGCACTCGCTGCGTGATGAATGGCGTTGGGGCCCCCAGGCGCCCGGACGGTTCATGGCGGAGGGAAGGATCGATGCGGTCGCGCGGCTTCACCCTGGTCGAACTGCTCGTCGTCCTGACGATCGCGGCGATCCTCGTCGCCGGCGCGGTGCCGTCGCTGTCCTGGTTCATCGCCTCTGCACGAACGGCCAATACCAGTGACAACATGGTCGCGGCGTTCGAGCGCGCGCGCTCCGAGGCGGTCCGGCGCAGTGCCGTGGTGTCGGTCTGCCGCTCGCTCGATCCCTATGCCGCCGAGCCGGCGATCAGGTGCAGCAACGCGGCGGGCCTCGGCTATGCGGCCGGTGACTGGGCGTCGGGCTGGGTCATGTTTGAAAAGCGCGGGTCAACTGCCGCCGGGACCTACCAGAACGGCGTCGACGCGGTCCTGCAGCGCCAGCCCGCGGCTGGAACGGGAAAGGTGCGCCTCGTCCTGGCCGGCAATCTCCCGGGCTCTGCCGTGGCGTACGACCGTCACGGCACGGCGGCGTCGAGCGCCGGCACGTTCAGCATCGACTACCGCGATCCCGCGAGCGCCGCGCTCACCGGCGCCGCCCGGTGCGTGGTCGTGGCGGTCGTCACCGGACGCATCACCGTCAAGCGCCCGGTCGCGGGGGCCTGCGGATGAGCGCGCACGGCAACTCCGAAGCGCTCGCTCCCCCTTGGGGGGCGGCGCGCAGCGCCTGGGGGGCACGATGAGCGAGCGTGGCCTCTCGATGATCGAGATCCTCGTGGCGCTCGCGATTGTCGCCTTCGGAATGCTTGGCCTGCTCGGGCTGCAGGCGCGGGCCTTGAGTGTCCAGACGGACGCCTTCCATCGCAGGCAGGCCGCCGAACTGGTCGCTCAACTCGCGGAGCGGATGCGCGCGAACCACCTGGCCTACCTGGCGGGGCGCTATGTGCTCAGCTTCGACGCGTCGACCGATGCGCCGTCGACGGTGCCGGCCTGCGCAGCGCCGTGCACGAGCGCGCAGGTCGCCGCGCGCGACCTGGCCGAGTGGCGGATCGAACTTCGGCGCCGCATTCCGGGCGCCGCGGCGTATCTCCAGTGGGATGCCGCGAATCGAAGCGGGATCGCCGTTGCGGTGGCCTGGCCCGAGCCGCACGCGGCGGCGAGCGACGCGGTGTGCGATGACTTGACGGTGGGCGGCGCCGTTGTTCCGGCCAGGTACCGCTGTTACCGGACCCGGGTGTTTCCATGAGCCGTGGTGCGGCTGGCACGAAGATGCGACAGCCGGGCCGGACCCTGGTCGAGCTCGTCATCGCCATCGCGATCGGCCTCGTGCTGATGGCCGGCGTCGGCGCCCTGTATCTCTCGTCGCGGGGCGTGTCGCGCGTGGCGCAGCAGGCGGGCAGCGCGGAAGACACGGCCCGCGTGGTCATGGCGGCGATCGGGGACGCGATCAAGGTGGCCGGCTATGGCGAGATCGTCGGCTCCGATCACTCCGCGCAGGGACAGACGCTGTTCGATGGCCCGGCGGTGCGGGGATGCACAGGGAGCCGGTTCGCCGATGCCTTCAACGCGCTGGCGCCCGACTACACCTGCATCGGAGCCGCGCCCGGCGACCAGGTGCTGCTGCGCTTCCAGGGCCGCTATGCGCTCGTGCCGATGGACGTCGCGAACCTCACGAGCTCTGCGTTGCCCGATTGCCTGGGCGCCTCGAACGCTATGCAGGACACGCCGGAGCGGGCAGCGGTCGCGCGTGCTGGCGCCGGTATCGAGCGCCGCCTCGTACAGAGCGCGTTCTCGCTCGATCCGGCGGGCGCAGTACTGCGGTGCCACGGCAACGGCAATCCGGGCAGCCCGGCGCCCATCGCCAACGACGTGATCGAGTTTCGCGCCTTCTATCGCTTCGACGACGCGGGCTTCGCGCTGGCCATCGGCAACCAGATGAACTACGCACCGCTGGGAGGAACCGTTCGCGATGCCGCCTGGATCAACGCCGCGGCCGCGGCTTCGCCCGCGGACCCGTGGAGGCACGTGGTGGCCGTGGTCCTCTGCATCACGGTGGCGACCCGGGAACGGGGGACCGCCGCTCGAAGCGCGGACGCCGCGGCAACACGTTGCCCGCGAACGACGGCCGAGGCGACGGCGGGCACGACGCAGACCGAGGCTGCCACCGACGGCCGGATGCGGCGCACCTTCATCGAGACCTTCACGGTTCGCTCGCAGGCGACGGGTGCGCCGTCGATCGCCCTGTGATTTCCGACGTACACATGAGCCCGTCGGTTGCACGCATCGTTCAGCGGTGGCCGCGACGGACGGGCGTCGTCCTGCCGGTCGTGCTTGTGGTGCTGACGGTCCTGACAGGCCTGGTGATCGCGCAGATGAAGCGCACGGCGACCGACGAGCGCCTCGCGGCCAACGTGCGCGAGACCGTCATGCTCGACAACGCGGTACAGACCACGCTGCGGTGGTGCGAGTGGCACGTGATCGAACGGCCGCAAGGCACCGTCAACGTCGCCGGGACGGCTGCGGCGCCCGCCTGGCGTGTCGCGGCGAACTGGAGCGACGCCACGTCACTGAACTTTCCGGGTGCGGCTCTGGTGCCAGGCATGCATGGTGACCCGGCCTGCGTGATCGAAGACGCCACGTGCGAACTCCAGCCGCCGCTCTCTCCGACGGGCATGGATACCACCGGATGCAATGGCATCGACCGCCGCTGGCGCAAGTTCCGGATCACGGCGCGCGTTCGGGTCACGGCGCCGGACCTGCCCGGTGGCGTCCGGGAAGCGATGGCGCAGAGCGAACTGCGCCTGTTTGTCGACTAGAAATACACGAGGGAGACTCAGTGGAAATCGCGCGGCGGAGCACTCGGACCGGGGGAGCGCGGCAGGCCGTCGACGCACTGCTTGTGCTCTGGGTCTGCGCCTTGATTTCGCTCCGTCCCGGCGTCGTCGCGGGCCAGGTGGCGCAGTCTCCGTTGTTCGCGCCGACTCTCGCCTGCAGCGCGACTTGCGGCGAGCGCTGCGGCCGGGGATCCGGCGCCCTGCCTTCACTCTCGGCCTCGGTGCTGGCGGACGACTCGCTGTTCGTGCTGAGCGGATTCGTTCCGGCGACCTGGGAAGGCTACGTCACGGCCTACGACGCAAAGGCCTATCTCGGATTCCTCGCCGGCCGCAGCAGCGAGCCGGCGCCCACCTGGACGGCGAACTTTCCGGCGCCTGCCGAGCGGAACATCGTTACGTCGTCCGCGCCGTCGGCGCCCGTCGCATTCGAATGGTGCAACCTGGGTGCGGACCAGCGTGCGCTGCTCGATCCGAGCTACGCGAGTGCGCACGCGTGTCCCGTTGCGTCGCCGCCGATCGTCGCCTGGCTGCGTGGCGATGCCGCGCATGAACAGCGCAACGGCGGCGCCTACCGCGACCGCCCCGGCACGGTCCTCGGAGATGTCGTCAACTCGACCCCGCTCGTCTCCCGGTCGAACGACGAGGCTTACCAACTGGCGCCCGCGGCTTCGTACTCCCTGGGCGGGGTCCATGGCCATCAGCAATATCGCAGTTATGCAAGGTCGAAGGCATCGAGTCGCGCGCCCATCGTCATGTTTGGCGCCAACGACGGCATGTTCCACATCCTGGATGCGCGAGCCGGGCTCGCGTCGAGTGGCCGCGAGATCTTCGCCTATGTGCCGCGCGCCGCGTACGCCGCGCTGGGTCAGTTGCCTGATCCGGCCTACATCCATCGCTACTCGGTCGACGGACCGGTCATCGAGGGCGACGTCTGGAACGGCACGCGCTGGATGACGATCGCCATCGCGACAACCGGTGCCGGAGCCTCAGGCATCTTCGCGATCGACGTCACGGCACCGGGCCCGTCGATGGGTGCGAGCAGCGTGCTGTGGGACAGCACGGCGGCCGACCTTCCGAGCGCGGTGGGGCGGAACGCCCTTGGCCGGACCATCGGGGCGGGCGTGATCGGCAGCGTGCGCTTCGACGTCGATGGCACGAGCGCGACGGAGCCCAACGGCGCCTGGGCGTACATCGTCGGCAACGGCTACGAGAGCCGCAACGACACTGCGGCGTTGCTGGTGTTCAACGCGCTGGACGGTTCACTGATCCGCGCCATCGAAACGGCGGTCGGCAGCGCAGCCAATCGGAACGGACTCGGCGCGGTGACACCGGTGTACGACGGCAATCGCAACATCGTCGCCGTCTATGCGGGCGACAAGCTCGGCAATCTCTGGAAGTTCGACCTGAGCTCGGCCGATCCGTCGAACTGGAGGATCTTCAACGAACAGCCGCCCGGCATGCCGAGCCCGCTGTTTACGGCGACAAAGGACGGAACGACCCGGCCGATCCACCAGGCGCCGCGTGTCGCGCCGCATCCGCTCGGCGGTTTCTATGTCGCCTTCGGCACCGGCAAGTACTTCGAGGTTGACGATGCGGCAAACAGCGATGACCAGGGCATCTTCGTGCTCCGGGACCAGGGCCAAGCGTCGTCCATCCCGTTCGGCGACGTGGCACTCGTGCGCACCGAGGACTACTCGGACGGAACCGATCACTATCGCCGCCTCCATCGTCCCGACCTGGCGACCCTCGACTGGAACGAACAGGGCTTCTGGGTGCGACTCCGGCCGCTGTCCGCCTCGTCCAGCCGGGAGCGGGTGATCGGGCCGTTGTTCCTGGACGGCGGGATGCTCGTCGTTTCGACCTTCTCGCCGGCTCCCGCGGCGGAGCCCTGCGCGCCGGCCGGCCACTCGTACCTGTACCGCATCGACCTCGCCGGTGGCTTCACGCGTGGCGCGTTCGGAACCGAAGCCGGCGTCACGATCGGTCGCCGCTTCGAACCGGGCACGACGGGCGGCTTCGCGCCGCTGCACCAGCCGGCGGACACCGGATCGACACTGGTCCACAGCCTCTCCGTCTCGGACCTCGAGACGATGCTTGCGAACCCGCGGTACCGGATCCCGGGCGACGGCGGGCCGGCGCAGCAGGCAGCACGGGGAACCTGCATGCATGCCGGGTTGCGCGTCGACGGCTCGGTGGCGCGGGTCGAGACGAACTGCGCGGGCCTGATGCCGTTGCGCTCCTGGCGGCCGATGAAGTGAACGGGACGGCGCCCGGAGTCCGCGGGTTCTCGCTGCTGGAACTGCTGGCGGCGATGGCCATCCTTGCGGTGCTGGCGTCGATCGCTCTGCCCACCTACGCCGAGTACCTCGCGCGTAGCCGACGGCTGGAGGCAAGGGCGGGATTGCTCGAGGCGGCGCACTGGATGGAGCGCTGGAGAACCGAACGCGGACGCTACGACGATCCGGCGAGCGCCGGCCAGCCGCCGGCCGCGTTCCCATGGCGCCAGATTCCGCGCGCCGGTGACGCGTACTACACCGTTTCGGTGGTCGCCACGGCCGTCACCTACAGGATCACGGCGACGGCCGCCCGGACGATGGCGAGCGATGTCTGCACGAGCCTGTCGATCGACGAGACTGGCGTGCGCAGCTTCACGGGGTCCGGGAGCACTGAAGAGGTCTGCTGGAACCGGTGACCGGAAGGCCGGTGCCATCGTGGCATCATCGCCGCGTGACTTCCTGGCCCGCAGTCCTGACCGTCGATCCCATCCGCCGTGCAGCGGGCACGGTGCGCATGCCGGGGTCGAAGAGCATCTCGAACCGGGTGCTGCTGCTGTCCGCGCTCGCGGAAGGTTC
>JBFZCF010000075.1:0-9661 GCA_041308065.1 Burkholderiales bacterium | reverse complement strand
ACCGTCGAACGCATCACAATGCGGCGCAATCCGATCTACCACTCGACCTACACCGGAAAGCCGCCGGACGAGCCGGCCATCCTCGGCGTCGCGCTGAATGAGGTGTTCGTGCCGATCCTGCGCCGGACCTTCCCGGAAATCGTCGACTTCTACCTGCCGCCCGAAGGATGCAGCTACCGCATGGCGGTCGTGTCGATGCGCAAGCAGTACCCGGGTCACGCGAAGCGCGTGATGTTCGGAATCTGGAGCTTCCTGCGCCAGTTCATGTACACGAAGTTCATCGTCGTCACGGACGCGGACATCGATGTCCGCGACTGGAAGGAAGTGGTCTGGGCCATCACGACGCGGGTCGACCCCATGCGCGACACGGTGCTGGTGGACAACACTCCCATCGACTACCTCGACTTCGCCTCGCCCGTGTCGGGGCTGGGCAGCAAGATGGGCATCGACGCGACCAACAAGATGCCTGGCGAGACGCGGCGCGAGTGGGGCCGGCCGATCGCCATGGACGAAGCCACCCGGGCGCGCGTCGATGCGATCTGGCAGCAGTTGGGACTCTAGAAGCAGATTGCAGGAGGCAACGTGGCGATCGAACGCAAACCCGTCCGCCGGGGTGGCATCAAGTCCGCCGGCTACGACCGCAACAACCGGATCCTCGAGATCGAGTTCGACAACGGCTCGATCATCCAGCACACCGCCGTCGGCGAGGAGATCGCGCGGCGCTTCATCGCGAGTTCCTCGCCGGCCAGCGTCTACAAGGACACGATCCAGGAGGAGTTCACCATCAAGCGGATCAAGTAGCGGCACCGGTGCGCGGAGGCGCGCCGCGCGCTACAGGAAGAACAGCGTGGCCAGCCCGAGGAAGATGAACACTCCCATGCTGTCGGTCGTGAAGGTCAGCAGCACCGACGAGCCGATGGCGGGGTCGCGACCCGAGCGCTCCAGCATCAGCGGAATGAACACGCCCACCACGGCGCCGACGATCATGTTCAGCGTCATCGCCAGCAGCAGCGTCAGCCCGATCAGCCAGCCCTGCGGACTGTCGCGGTAGATGAACCAGGCGATGCAGCCGGCGATGCAGCCCCACACCAGTCCGTTGAAACCGGCGATCGCCATCTCCTTGAGCACCAGACGGCGGGAGTTGCCGCTGGTGACCTGACCGAGCGCGATCGACCGGATCATCAGCGTCATGGTCTGGTTGCCCGCGTTGCCGGCGATCCCCATCACGACCGTCATCAGCGTGGCGAGCGCCACCACCTTTTCGATCGTGCTCTCGAACTGTCCGATGACGCGCGAAGCGATGAACGCGGTGCACAGGTTGACCGCCAGCCAGAGCCAGCGGTTCTGCGCGGACTTCCAGACCGTCGCGAACAAGTCCTCGTCCTCGCGCAGGCCGACCCGTCCCAGCGCCGCCTCCTCGCCTTCCTCCCGGATGACGTCCACGACCTCGTCGACCGTGAGGCGGCCGACCAGACGGCCGCGCTCGTCGACCACGGGCGCGGAGACGAGGTTGTAGCGCTCGAATGCCTGCGCCGCCTCGCCGGCCTCGTCGAGCGGCGACAGCGTCAGCAGGTCCGTGCGCATCACCGTGCGCACCTCGGTGTCGGGCTCGTTGATCAGTAGGCGGTCGAGCGGGAGGCCGCCCTTCAGCACCTCGTGCCGGTCGACCACGAACACCTGGTCGGTGTGATCGGGCAGTTCATCGAAGCGGCGCAGGTAGCGCAGCACGACCTCGAGCGTGACGTCCTCGCGGATGGTGATCATCTCGAAGTCCATCAGCGCGCCGACCGAGTCGTCCGGATAGGACATCGAGGCGCGCAGCTGCGCGCGCTCCTCGGCGGTCAGGCCCTCCTGGATCTCCTCGACGACGTCCGCCGGCAGGTCGTCCGCGAGGTGGGCGATCTCGTCGGCCTCGAGGCCCTCGACCGCATCGACCAGTTCCTCGTGGTCCATCGACGCGATCAGCGTCTCGCGGACCGCGTCGTTCACCTCCATCAGGATCTCGCCGTCGCGGTCCGCCTTGACGCAGTCCCACACGACGAGTCGGTCCTCGATCGGCAGCGCTTCGAGGATGTAGGCGATGTCGGCCGGGTGCAGCCGATCGAGGATGTTCCTGAGTTCGGTGATGTGCTGCCGCTGGACCAGTTGCTCGACGAGCGGCTTGCGGTCCTCCGCGGGCGTGGCATCGCGGTGCACGAGCGACTCGACCCGCCGCTGCTTGTCGAGCACATGCTGGACGCGGACGAGTGCCCGCTGCGCGGCCTCGGGGTCGCGGGCGGGGGCGCCTTCCGGCACCTCGCGGTCCAGCACGTCCTGCTCGTTCATTGCCCGGCTACCCCGCTGCTGCGCCACCGACCGTGAAAAGGCGGTCGGATTGTAAGCGCGGGCACACCATGTTCCCCGGTGCCGGTGACCGGAACCTGCCTCCCCCGCCTAGGGGACGACCGCGTCGGACATGTAGCGCGCGATGCTCGCGGTGCGCTTGTCCAGATAGGGCCCGGAGCGGACGCGGCCATAGCGCTTCGGGTTCGGCAAGTACGCCGCGAGGCGGGCGGACTGCTCGGGGCCGAGCTGGCTCGCCGGTATGCCGTAGTAGTGGCGCGCCGCCGCTTCGGCGCCAAAGATCCCCTCGCCCCACTCGACCACGTTCAGGTAGACCTCGAGGATGCGGCGCTTGTCCCACAGCGCCTCGATCATGTACGTGATGACGAGCTCCTGGCCCTTGCGCAGGTAGCTTCGCTCGGGCGACAGGAAGAGGTTCTTCGCCAGTTGCTGGGTGATCGTCGAACCGCCCTTCACCGGACGGCCGCGCTTGAGATTGGCCTCGTACGCTTTCTCGATCGCCTCCCAGTCGACGCCCTCGTGCTCGCTGAAACGCGCGTCCTCGGAAGTGATCACGGCGCGCTTGAGGTGGATCGAGATGCGCTCGTAGGGCACCCAGCGATGCCTGAGCCCGGCCTTCGGGTTCTTCTGCCGCAGCGCCGCTTCCTCGCGCGCCATGAACGATGTCTCGCCGGGATTGTTCCACTTCCACCAGGCGATCCAGCCGAGGTACCAGAACTGCGCGGCCACCACGAGGACGAGGCCGGCCGCCAGCGCGAGCCCGGCCCAGCGCATCGCTGTGCGCATCAGCGCGGCTTCATCAGCGCGTGCTGGCCGTCTCGCGGGCTTCGCGCGAAAGGAGCGCGCGCAACTCGCGATACACCGACTGCGTCTCCGGTCGCACGCCACGCCACAGCAGGAACGACTCCGCCGCCTGTTCGATCAGCATGCCCAGGCCGTCCGTGACCTGCTTCGCTCCGCCGGCCTTCGCCAGTTGCATGAAAGGGGTCGGATCGGCCGCGTAAACGAGGTCGTACGCGAGCAGGCAGTCGCTGAAGGTCTCGGGATCGATGGCCGGCGCCTCGTGATGCAGGCCGGTCGTCGTGCCGTTGATGATCAGGTCGAAGTGCTCCGCGGGAATCTCGTCGAAGTGGATCGCCTCCACGCCGAACTCCTCCCCGAGTTCCTCGGCCCGCTGGTGCGATCGATTGGCGACTGCAAGCCAGCGGGGACTCGCGTCGAGCAGCGAACCCAGGAGGCCACGCACGGCCCCGCCGGCGCCGAGCACGAGCACGGCGCAGTCGCCGAGCCCGAACCCGAGCCGTTCGGTGACGTCGCGCACGAAGCCGACCCCGTCGGTGTTGTCGCCGAGGATCGTGTCGCCGTCGAACTTCAACGTGTTGACCGCCCCGGCAAGACGCGCCCGCGGCGTCAGTTCGTTGGCGAGCTTGGCCGCGTCGAGCTTGAACGGCACGGTCACGTTCAGCCCGCGGTAGCCCGCGTCGCGCAGCGAGAGCGCCTTCTCGTCGAAGCCGTCGATCGGCGCCTCGATACGCTCGTAGCCGATCCTCTGCTTCACCTGCGCCGCGAAGCGCAGGTGGATTTCGGGCGACTTGCTGTGTGCGATCGGATTGCCGACAACAGCGTACTGATCAACGGCACTCATGGTCGGGCAGGTTCCGCGCTTCGTGTCGCAAGCTGGTCGTTGGTGAAAATCCAGGTCCGCGTGATCTCGAGGATATCCGTGTCCTTCGCGATTTCGGGCGGAAACGGCGAATACGGGGCCGCCTGCATCACGATCCTGCGCGCCGCCCGGTCGAGCACCGGGGACCCGGACGATTTTTCCAGAACCGTGTCGACGACGGAACCATCCTTGCGGATCGCGACCGTCATCCGCAGCGATCCGTAGTATCGGCCGCGCGCCTCCGGAGGATAGTTCTCGTTTCCGACCTTCTCCACCCGCGCGCGCCAGTCCTCGAAGTAGCGCGCAAATCGGAACTCCGAGGTGCTCGGCATGTAGTGGTGCTTGCGCGGCCGCTTCTGGTAATCGGAGATCTGCTTGGCGATCTCCGCCTGCGAGCGCGCCAGGAGCTGCTTCGTCTCCTCGTCGACCGAGCCCGACTGCTGGACGTCGGACGCCGCTTCCCTGCGCGGACTCGGTCGCAACTGCAGCGAGTCCTTCAGCGCGGTGAGCAGGCGCTTCTGCTCTTCCTCGAGCTGCTGCACCGACTTGCGCGCCTCCTGGAGGGCATCGCCGTCGCGCATCTCGAACGAGTTCGGCAGCGGCGAGGTGCGGCGTCCGCGCTCGGCGGTGCCCCCGCCGTCGAGGTTCGCCTGCGCGAGCGCCTCGGGTTTTCCCGGACGGGTCTCGCTCTTCGCGTTGACGAGGATGATGTCGAGCGGCGGGTCGCTCGACCGCACGCGCGCGAGTTCCGAATCGACGAACCGGATCGCGAGGATGGTGATGTGCAGGCCGATGGAGACCGTGAGCGCCATGACCAGCACCTTGTCGGCCAGCAGCGCCCTCACACCGTGATGCGGTTCTTCGGCGACATCCATCCGTCAACGATCGGCCCGAACAACGGGACAGCAATGAAAGTGCGGGCGATTGTAGCGACCGCGTCCGCGAAGACGTGACACGATCGCGCTAGACCCTGATAACGATCGGCTCCGCTGGCATCGTCACCGTCTGATCAGCGCAGCGGTTCGCTCGATGTCGCGGCCTCGTCCGGGCCGCGCTGTTCGACGCTCCCGCCGCCGTCGATGGCCGCTGGTTCCGGCGCAGCGTCGTTCTCCGGCGCGATCGCCGCCTCCTCCTCGGCGATCTGCTCGTCCTCCGGGTCGATCGGCGTCTGCGCTGCGAGCACCTGGTGCACGCGCGCCTCCAGGACAAGGTCGATCTCATTCGTCCCAAGCACGTCGAGCTCGAGCCTCTGTCCGCGCGGCAGCTCCGGCAGGCCCGGCAGCCGCGTGATGAACGGCATGCCGTCGACGCGCAGCACGTCGGCCTTGATGACGCTCGCGCTGATGCGCGTGATGCCTTCCTGGCGAAGCCAGCGCAGCGACCAGTAGCGTTCCATGCGCTGCTGGAACTCGGCGTAAGTGCCATACAGCGCCTCGAAGCCGGACACGATGCCGAAGAGGTCGGCGTCGCGCGCGCGGTAGGTCGGCGTTTCGCCGCGCGCGCACGCGATGACCTGGCGCTGGTTGACGAGGTCCACGTAGCGGCGCAGCGGAGACGTGCTCCAGGTGTAGTGATCGACGCCGATGCCTTCATGGGGCGCCGGCGTCGTGCCCATTCGCACGCGGCCGAGGCTCTGCGAGCGGTAGATGCCGGCGACCTTGCGCTCCGCGAGCCAGCGGCCCCACGTGCTGTTCGCCAGGATCATCAGCTCGGCGACGATGAGGTCGAGCGGCGCCCCGCGGCGCCGCGGCTTGATGCCGACGTGCGCCCGCTCACCTTCGCCGTCGATCACGAAGGAGAAGTCGACGCGCCCCAGCGGCTCCGGGCGCCCGCGCACCTCCTCCCGCTGCGCCAGCAGCGTGCGCGCGACCCGCCACAGGAACGCGAGTTCGGCCGCGAACGGCGCGTCGAACGCGCCGCCGGCGATCGTCTCCTCCGTGATCACGTCGTCCAGCTGGTCGTGCCGGAGATTGGCGGCGATCCGCAGGCGCTCGACGCGCGTCTCGGTCGACAGCACCTCGCAGGTCTCGGCGTCGACCCGCGCGTACAGCGAGAGCACCGGGACCACGCGGCCTTCGTTGAGCGAGAAGGCGTCCACCCAGCCTTCCGGAAGCATCGTGTACTTGAGCCCTGGCGCGTAAACGGTGGACATGCGCGAGCGCGCCACCACGTCGAGCGCGTGATCGCGCCCGATGACCACCCCGGGCGCGGCGATGTGCACCCCGACGATGGCGGTCGACCCCTCGCGCACCACCGAGAACGCGTCGTCGATCTCCGTCGTCGCGCTGTCATCGACGGAGAAGGCGGCCACCGGCGCGAGCGGCAGTTCCTCCGGCAGCTCCGGCGGCGGGAGGTCCTGGCCGAACCCCGTGCCCTTGGGAAAGTGCAAAGCGATGAAGCTGTCGACATGCCACCGGTACGGCGATGCGATCGCTCCCGTCGACAGCAGCAGCTTCAGGGGCGTCGTGTGGAGCTCGTTGGCCGCCTGCTCGACGGCCTTGTACTCGATCGAGTTCTTGTCCGGCTTCACCAGCAGGCCGATCGCCTGCTGCGCGATCGCGGCGGGCGCCTGCCCCGACCTCAGTGCCGACACATGCTGCTGCTTCAGTTCGTCCTGCTGCCGCTTGCGCTCGAGCGCAGCGAGGGCGGCCTTCAGCGTTTCCGCAGGCGCCGCACGGTAGCGGCCGCGGCCCTTGCGATGGAAGTACACCGGCGCCGAGTGGAGGCGAAACAGCAGCGACGCCGCCTCGATGCTTCCGGGCTCGTTGCCGTAGTACTCGCGGGCGATGTCCAGGAAGCCGAACTCCTCCCGGGGCGCGACTTCCCACAGGAAGTCCAGGTCGATGCCTGCGGCCGCCGACTGGGCCCGCTCCAGCAGCGCCGACGGGGCCGGGTCGCGGAACTGCAGCAGCACGTGCGAACTCTTCACCTTGGTCCGCTTGCCGCTGGCCAGTTCGACCTGGTGCGAAGCGTCGGTGCTCGTCAGCACGGTGCCGGCCTTGAAGGCGCCGTCTTCCTCGAACAGCAGATGCGTCGTCACAGCGTTCCCATGAAGGTCCGGATGCCGCGCAACATCAGTTCGACGGCGATCGCGGCCAGCACGAGGCCCATCAGCCGCACGAAGGCGAGCGTAACGCGCTCGCCCAGCAGGGCGAACAGACGGCCGGAGAACGACAGCACGACCGCGCTGATCGCCATGACGCCGGCGATCGCGGCGAGCCACTCGGCCCAGCGCCCGGGCTCCTTCGAGACGAAGAGCAGCACGGTGGCGAGCGCGGACGGCCCGGCGAGCGCCGGCACCGCCAGCGGAACGATGAAGGGCTCGCCGTGCGGCTGCTCGCCGTAGACCCCCTGGCCGGTCGGGAACACCATCCGCAGCGCGACGAGCATCAGGACGACCGCGCCGCCGATCTGCAGCGAGACATCGGACAGGCCCAGCGCGCCGAGGATGGGCCGCCCCAGGAACACGGCGGCCGCCAGCACGAGGAAGGCGATGAAGCACTCGCGCAGGATGATGCGGGCCCGCCGCTCGGGAGGGACGTCCTCGAGCGCTGAGACGAAGATCGGGATGTTGCCGACGGGGTCGCAGACCAGCAGGAGCAGCAGGAACGACGAGATGAAGCTCTCGTTCACCGGTCGGTCACCGTTTCCGTTCCGCCGCTGACGCGCACGAGTTCGGCCGGCGCGATCGGGAAGACGCAGTGCGGCGTGCCGCCGGCAGCCCAGACGACGTCGAAGCGGCGCAGCGAGGCGTCGATGAAGGTCGTCATCGGCCGCGCATGGGCCACTGGCGCGACGCCACCGATCGCGAAGCCCGAATGCTCGCGCACGAAGTCCGGCGTCGCCCGCTCGATCGCCTCGCCGAGCAGCGCGCTGATCCGCGCCTCGTCGACGCGACGGTCACCGGCGGCGATCACGAGCACCGCCCGTCCGCCGGGCACGGCGCGAAAGATCAGCGACTTCGCGATCTGCCCGACTGCGATCCCCAGCGCATCGGCCGCCTGCTGCGACGTGCGCGCCGCGACCGGGAGCTCGATCACGCGGGCGTCTGTGCCCGCCGCGGCCAGCGCGTCCTGCACGCGCCGCGCGGACGCCGGCAAGGGCTTCGCCGTCATCGCTCAGACCGTCAGTCCGCCTGCGACTTCGATCACCGCGCCATTGATGTACGAAGCTTCGTCCGAGGCCAGGAACGCATACACATTGGCGATGTCCTCCGGCGTGCCGAGGCGACGCAGCGGCACGCGCTCGGTCATCTGCTCGAGCACCTTGTGCGGGATCGTGCCGAGGATGGTGGTCGCGACGAACCCGGGCGCCACTGCATTGCAGCGCACGCCCTTCGGCCCGAGTTCCCGTGCCCACGTCTTCACGAAGCCGATCACGCCGAACTTGGTGGCCGCGTAGTTCGTCTGCCCGAAGTTGCCGTAGATCCCCACGACGCTGGAAGCGTTCAGGATCACTCCGCTGCCCTGCGCAACCATCGTGTCGACGACAGACTGCGCGCAGTTGTAGGTGCCCTTGAGGTTCACCGCGACGACCCTGTCGAACTGGTCGTCGGTCATCTTCTGCAAGCGGGCGTCGAGCGTGATGCCGGCGTTGTTCACGAGCACGTCGATCCGTCCGTGCCTGCCCTTCACGCTCGACACCATGGCGTCCACCTGGTCCCGCCGCGTCACATCCACGACGTAGCCGGTCACCGCTCCATCGGCGCACAGGTCGTGAACGGCCCGGTCGATGCCCTCCTGCCGGACGTCGCACAGGGCGACCACGGCGCCTTCGTCCACGAACTTCTTCACCGTCGCGAATCCGATGCCTTGCGCGCCGCCGGTGACGATGGCGACCTTGCCTTCCAGACGCTTGCTCACTGCTTCCTCCCGTTGCTGCCAATACCGCAGAAGTCCAGCACCTCGTCCATGTACAGGTCGAAGTCGGACAGTTCGTGATTGCTTCCCGTGATCACCCGCTGGCGTGCGCCAACGTACTTGTTCGTCATCGCCCGGTAGTCGATCAACGTGTCGCCCGTCGCCGCCACCAGGAAGTAGCGCTCGGGCCGCGAGATGACCGGCGTGTCGATCTCCTTCAGTTCCCGCAGGTGCTCCGGCCGGAAGTCGATCTCGTCGGCGCTGAAGTAGACAGGCTGCCGGCCGAGGTGGCCTTCGAGGTCGCGCGCCGGGGTGATCGCCGGGTTCAGCAGGACGGCCCGGCACCCCAGCCGTTCCGCCAGCCACGTCGCGTAGTAGCCGCCGAGCGATGAGCCGATCAGGGCCACCGACGAAGGCGCCATCCCGCTCGCGAGCCCGTACGCGAGGTCGGCGGCGGCGCGCGGCGACGTCGGCAGGGCCGGGCAGACGTACTCGTCTTCGCGACCGAGCGCCCGCATGCGCTCGCGCAGCATCGTCGCCTTCCTCGAACCCGGGGAAGACCGAAAACCGTGGAGGTACAGGATCACGCAGCGCTCGCTGCGCGCCGGCGCAGTCGTTCCAGCAGCAGGTTGTGAATACCGCCGAAGCCGCCGTTGCTCATCACGACCAGGCGATCGCCTGCGCGAGACTCGGACACCACCGCATCGACGAGTGCCGCCAGGTCGCTCAGCACCGTCGCCGTGGCGCCAAGGGGAGCCAATGCTTCCTCCACATCCCAGCTGACGCCGCCGGAGTA
>JBFZCF010000074.1:0-13264 GCA_041308065.1 Burkholderiales bacterium | reverse complement strand
GCCTTGTCCCCGAGGTTGCGCAGCAGGTAGGCAGGGTGGTAGGTGACCACCACCGGCACACGGCGGCCGGCGACATCGACGTGATGCACCTGCCCACGCAGGCTCGCGATGCTGGCGTCGGTGCCGAGGAGCGCCTGCGCGGCGAAACGGCCCATGACGAGCACCAGCTTCGGATCGACGAGTTCGAGCTGGCGGCGCAGGAACGGCTGGCACTGCGCCACCTCCACCGGTTCCGGATTCCGGTTGTTCGGCGGCCGGCACTTCAGCACGTTCGCGATGAACACCGACTGCGGCGTTGCGCCCTCACGCGTCAGCCCGATCGAAGCCAGCATGTTGTCGAGCAGCCTGCCTGCCTGCCCGACGAAAGGCTCCCCGCGCGCGTCCTCCTCCGCGCCCGGCGCCTCGCCGACCAGCATCCACTCCGCGTGCCGGTAGCCGACACCGAACACGGCCTGCCGGCGCGTCTCACCGAGCCGACAGGCCCGGCACTGCGCGGTCTCGGCCACCAGATCGTCCCACTCGAGCCGAGCGATGCGCGCAGCACGCGGGTCGTCGGCCCCGGGGTCCGGCGCCGCTGGATTGCGCTGCTGCCACACGGGGCCCAGGCCCATCGCCGTCCACAACCGGTGGCGCCGGGCGTCGAGCGTCACAGCGCGATCCTCATGACGATCGCGTCCTCGCGTCCGCCGTGCGCCGGGTAGTAACCCCTTCGCACGCCGATCCGCTCGAAGCCGTAGCGCTGGTACAGGCGCAGCGCCGCCTCGTTGGTCGGCCGCACCTCGAGCAGCATCGTGCGGCCGCCGTGGCCGCGGGCGACGTCCGCCATCCAGTCGAGCGTCTGCCAGCCGAGGCCGGTGCGCTGCGCGTGGCGCGCGACGCTGATGTTCAGCAGGTGGGCCTCGTCGAGCGCCATCATCATCACGGCGTAGGCCGCCACCTGGCCCGCGCCGTCGCGCAGGACCCAACCGCTGTAGCCGGCATGCAGCGCGTCGAGGAAGTTGCCACGTGTCCAGGGAAAGGGATAGATCTCCTTCTCCGCGGCGGCAACCTCGTCGAGCTCCGCTTCCGTCATGGGGACGTAGCGATCCTCGTCCGGCCGGGGCAGCGCACTCATGGTGCCCCCTTGGCGCTGCGCGCCGTCCCCCCGCGGGGGAACGAGCGCCTTCGGAGCGGCCGGGCGGCGCTCACTGAACGACCTTCTGGCGTCGCTCGTCGATCGTCAGGGCCACGCGGTCACGGACGTAGAGCGGCATCGCCTCGGCGGCCGCCACGGCGCGGCCGCGCGCGAAGTCCAGGCGGGCGAGTCGCGCGATGTCGCCGGCGCCACCCCGAAGCTCCGGCAGCAGATCGCCCGTCAACCCGGCCCAGGCCTCGGGGAAGACGCTGAGCGCATCGCCGGCCACGATGTCGGCACCGGCTTCGCGTCGAATCACATCGAGCGCCGCGGGTGACTCGAGCGCAGGCGCGCGCAGCTCCGACACGACGTCGTCGTTGCGGTACACGCCGCAGTACGCCTCGCGCATCCGCGCATCGATCGCGACCATGGCGATGACGGCCCGCGGATGCCGGGCGAACGCCGCGGCCGCGAGTGCGCGCAGGTTGCCGACGCCGACCACCGGCCGCCCGCACGCATACGCCAGCCCCTGCACGACCCCACAGGCGATCCGCAGTCCGGTGAACGAGCCGGGGCCTGCGCCGAAGGCAAAGGCGTCGACGTCGCGCAGCGTCCGGCCGCCCTCGCGCAGCACGGCGTCGATCAGCGGCAGCACGCGGTCGGAGTGCTTCTGTCCGACCGCCTCGCTGCGCTCCACGAGTTCCGCGTGCAGCAGCGCCGCCGAACACAGCTCGGTGGCGGTATCGATCGCGAGGATGACGGGAGCGCTCATGAGGAGCCGACGGAGCCTGCCCGGCGGACGGAGGAAGTCAGGCGATTCTAGCGAACGGCCGCGCGGCAAATGCCGTCAGCCGCGGCAAACCGCGCCGCGCGCGCTCACCGTCGGCCTTCCCTGCCCTTGCCCCGGTAGACGTCGCGCTGCGCTTCGCGGATCTGTTCGCGCAGACGCTGCCGCTCCTCGGGCGACATCTGGTGCATCGGACGCGGCGGCGCACCGGCGCCAGGCTCCGGCGGACGCTGTTCGGTGAAGCGGTGGCGCATCGCGTCGCGCTCGTCGGGCGACATGTTCCGCCGCATGTCGCGCCGCTGCTCGGGCGGCAGCCGGCGCAGCATCAGCTCGCGCTGCTCGGGCGACAGCCGTTCCCACATGCCACGCCGCTGCTCCGGGGAAAGTCCCTCCCAGGCGCGCTCGCGCTCGTGCTGCGACCGCGCGGCGCGCCAGGCCTCGCGCTGCTCGGGCGACATGCGCTCCCACATGTCGCGCCGCTGCTCCGGGCTCAGGCGCAGCCGCTGGCCCGGATCGACACCGGAGGCCGCGAGCGCCGGCCCGGCGAGCGCGACCGTGAGCGCGCACGCAAGGACGCGCGTAAGTGCGGGGAGTCGGTGGCGAAGGCACGGCGGAAGCATGGCCGGGATGCTGGTGGGTGGCTCGACGACAGTGAAGAATTGTCCGCGCAACGGACGCGAGCATCACGAAAATTCTGTAACACTTTGTGTGGGGCGCGTGCCCGCGGCGGCCCCGCCGCCTAGGATCACGGCACTCCATCACGTCCACCCACCATGACGCGCAACGGCCCACCGAAAATCCTCGTCGTCGACGACGACCCGCGCCTGCGGGACCTGCTGCGCCGCTACCTGGGCGACAACGGGTTCGCCGTCGTCACTGCCGACGGCGGGCCGTCGATGAACCGGATGTGGATGCGGGAGCGCTTCGACCTGCTGATCCTCGACCTGATGATGCCGGGCGAGGACGGCCTGTCGATCATGCGCCGCCTGCGCGGCGCCAGCGACAACACGCCGATCGTGATGCTCACGGCCAAGGGCGAGGACGTCGACCGCATCGTCGGCCTCGAGCTGGGCGCCGACGACTATCTCCCGAAGCCGTTCAACCCGCGCGAGCTGCTCGCCCGCATCAACGCGGTGCTCAGGCGCCGCACGCCGGACGACGCGCCGGGCGCGCCGGACGCGGACACCGAACCTGTGCAGTTCGGTGAGTTCGTGCTCGACCTTGCGACCCGGTCCCTGACGAAGAACGGCGAGGACGTCCCGCTGACGACCGGCGAGTTCGCGGTGCTGAAAGCCTTCGCGCGCCACCCGGGCGTGCCGCTGTCGCGCGAGAAGCTGATGGAAATGGCGCGCGGCCGCGAGTACGAGGCGTTCGACCGCAGCCTCGACGTCCAGATCTCGCGGCTGCGCAAGCTCGTCGAGCCCGATCCGTCGAAGCCGCGCTACATCCAGACCGTCTGGGGGCTCGGATACGTGTTCATCCCTGACGGTCAGGGCTAGCGCGCATGCCCGGACTCGCCCTTCGTTCGCCCTCGCTGTTCTGGCGAACGCTGCTCCTCGTGCTGCTGCTGATCATCGCCAGCCTCGGGGCGTGGATCCAGAGCTTCCGCGTCTTCGAGCGTGCTCCGCGCGCACAGAACATCGCGCAGCAGGTCGTGTCCGTCGTCAATGTCACGCGCGCCGCGCTGCTCTACTCGGATCCCTTCGTCCGACGCGACCTGCTCGCGGAACTGGCCGCCAACGAGGGCATCCGCATCTACCCGCTCGAGCCGACCGACATCGTCGTGCCGGTGACCGAGGGGCCGCTGATCCGCATGGCGGCAAGGGGCATCGCAGAGCGGCTCGGTCCCGACACGCAGGTGGCGTCCGCGGTGAATGGCGTTCGCGGCCTGTGGGTGAGCCTGGCGCTGGACGACGACCGGTACTGGGTGTTCATCGACCGCGATCCGGCGGCACGCACCTACGGCACGCAGTGGATCGGCTGGGCCGCGGTGGCGCTGCTGCTGTCGCTGATCGGCGCCGTCCTCATCACCCGCTTGATCAACCGGCCGCTGGCGCAGCTTTCGCGCGCGGCGGCCGATCTCGGCAGCGGCCGCCAGCCGCCGCTGCTGCCGGAAACCGGACCCGTCGAGATCCGCACCGTCAACGAAAACTTCAACCGCATGGTCGCCGACCTCGGCAAGCTCGAGGCCGACCGCGCGGTGCTGCTCGCCGGGATTTCGCACGACCTGCGCACGCCGCTGACCCGCCTGCGACTGGAAGTCGAACTGGCCAACGTGCCGCCGGAGGCGCGCGACGCAATGGCCAGCGACATCGAACAGATCGACAGCATCGTGCATCAGTTCCTCGACTACGCGCGCAAGGTGCCACAGGCGCCGGCCGAGGACATCGAACTCGGGCCGCTGCTCGAGGCGGCCGTGCGGCGCGCGCGCATCGACGTGCAGCCGCAGTCGCGCGTCGACCTGCGCCTGGCGCCCGCGGTGAAAGTGCGCGGGCACCGCACCGAACTGGATCGCGCCGTCGACAACCTGCTGACGAATGCGGTGCGCTACGGACGGGATCCGGCCTCGGGTGTGCTGAACGTCACTGTCAGCCTGGTCCGCGCCGACGACATGGCGGTCGTCGGCGTTGCCGACAACGGTCCCGGTGTGCCCACGGATCAGATCGAACGGCTGATGCGGCCGTTCGAGCGCGGCGAGGCGGCACGTTCGGGAAGCGGCGGCGCGGGACTCGGGCTGCCCATCGTGCAGCGCATCGCGCGCATGCACGGCGGCGATCTGCGCCTGCTGGCCAACGCCCCGCACGGGCTGCGCGCCGAACTGGCGCTGCCCGTGCACTAGCAGTCGCGGTCAGGCGGCGAACAGCAGCACCACGGCCTGCGCCGCGATCCCTTCGCCGCGCCCCGCGTAGCCGAGCTTCTCGCTCGTCTTGCCCTTGATGTTGACGGCGCCGACGTCGATGCCGCAGTCGGCCGCGACCGCCGCGCGCATGGCCGCCACGTGCGGACCGATCCTCGGCCGCTCCGCGATCACCGTCGCGTCGACGTTGCCGACGCGCCAGCCGGCGGCGGCGGCGCGCGCCACGGCGGTCCGCAGCAGCCCGCGGCTGTCCGCGTCCCGGAACTCCGGGTCATCGTCGGGATAGAGCCGCCCGATGTCGCCGAGCGCGGCCGCGCCGAGGATGGCGTCGGTGATCGCGTGCAGCAGCACGTCGGCGTCGGAGTGCCCGAGCAGTCCGCGCTCGTGCGGAATCTCGACGCCGCCGATCACGAGCCGCCGGCCAGGCACTAGCGCGTGCACGTCGAAGCCCTGCCCCACCCGGATGTTCATGCCGTCCTTCCCGATCTAGAGTCGTCCCTGCGCTCCGAGGACCGCGATGGCGAGCACGATGTCCTCGGGCGTGGTGACCTTCAAGTTCGACGAAACGCCCGCCACGAGCCGTGGCGCGTGGCCGGCCCGCTCCATCGCGCTGGCCTCGTCGGTGATGCTTGCCAGCGCGCCCGACGCCAGGGCCGCGCGCAGCGACCTGAGGCGGAACAGCTGCGGCGTCTGCGCGCACCACAACGACGAGCGATCGAGCGTCGTCGCGACGCGGCCGTCCTCGCCTTGCTTCAGCGTGTCGCGCAGGGGCACGGCGAGCAGGCCGCCGCCCTCCTCGCCGCCGGCCTCGTCGATCAGTCTTGCGAGTTCGGCCGCGCCGAGGCACGGACGCGCGGCGTCATGCACGAGGACGCGGTCGTCATCGTGCACGCGGCCCGCGATCGAATCGAGTCCATTGCGCACGGACTCCGCGCGCGACGCGCCGCCGACCGGCAGGAACTCGACGCGTCCGGCGTGCACGCGGAGCGTCTGCCACCGCGTGTCGGTGGGCGCGACGACGACGAACACGCGGTCGACGCGCGCATCGGCCAGCATCGCGTCGATCGAATGTTCGAGCATCGACCTGCCGCCCAGCGGCAGGTACTGCTTCGGACCGCTGTCGGCTGCCATGCGGGAGCCAATCCCCGCTGCAGGGATGAGTCCGAAGTAACGAACGGAGTGACGCAACGCGGATCCCGGCCCGGGTGGATTTGAATGTGCTTCGTATAATAGCGACCGAGTTCGGCAGCTCGCGAGCGTGGCTCGGCTGCCGTTTTTCATTTGTGAATCGCGAAGTCTCCACCGTCGCGCCCGCGGCCACGCTGTCGGGCCTCCTCTCGCAGACGCTCCCGTCCGCAGGGACCCGTGTCGCCATCGCGCGGCCGCCGGGTTCCGGTGACGCGTTGCTGCTGGCGCAGACGGCGGCCGCGGCGCGGACGGCAAGGCGCCTGTTGGTCGTGGTCGCGGCCGACGCGCTCGACGCGCAGCGCCTCGTCGACGAAATCCGCTACTTCGAGCCCGCGCTGACCGTCCGCCCGCTGCCGGACTGGGAGACGCTGCCCTACGACACGCTGTCGCCGCACCAGGACCTCGTATCGGAGCGGCTGGAGACGCTGTACCGGCTGAGCCAGCCCGCCGCCGGCGGGATGGACGTGCTCGTCGTTCCCGCGACCACGGCGCTGCACCGGATGGCGCCGCCGCAGTACGTCGCCGGTCACACCTTCTTCTTCCGCCAGGGGCAGAAGGTGGACGTCGAGGCGCTGCGGACCCAGCTCGTGTTCGCCGGCTACCAGCACGTCTCGCAGGTGGTCGCGCCGGGCGAGTTCGCGATCCGCGGCGGACTGCTCGATCTGTTTCCGATGGGGGCGGCGTTACCGTACCGGCTCGACCTGCTCGATGACCAGCTGGAGACGATCCGGGCGTTCGATCCGGACACGCAGCGCGGCCTGTATCCGGTCCCGGACATCCGCCTGCTGCCGGGCAGGGAGTTCCCGATCGACGAAGCGGCGCGGCAGGCGTTCCGCCGCCGCTGGCGTGACCGGGTCGAAGGCGATCCGAGCCGGTCGAGCGTCTACAAGGACGTCGGCAACGGCATCGCGTCGCAGGGCATCGAGTACTTCCTTCCGCTGTTCTTCGACGACACGGCGACGCTGTTCGACTACCTTCCGGCGGATGCCGTGGTCGTCATGCACGGCGCCATCGAGGGCGCCATCCAGCGTTTCTGGAACGAGACCAGCGAGCGGCATCGCTTCCTCGCGCGGGACGCATCCCGCCCGATCCTGTCGCCGTCGGACCTCTTCCTGAACGCGGAGCAGTTCTTCGCGCGCGCCAAGGCGCACGGCCGGATCGCGCTGGGCGAAGGCGCCCACGAGGGCTTCGAACCGCTGCCGGTGCTGGCGGTCGAGCGCCGCGCCGACGATCCCGTGCAGAGGCTGCGCGAGTACGCGGCGCGATTCGACGGACGCCTGCTGATCGCCGCCGACGCCGCCGGCCGGCGCGAGACCATCGCTCAGATGTTCGCCGAGTACAGGCTGGCCTACGCGGACAACGCCGACTTCGCCGCCTTCGTGGCATCGGACGCGCGGCTCGCCCTCGGCGTCGCGCCGCTGCACGAAGGCTTCGTCCTGCGCGAGCTCGGGCTGGCCGTCGTCACGGAGACCGAGCTCTACGCCTCCAGCCCGCGGCGGCTGCGCGGCAAGCAGCGCGAGCGCGCCTCCAGCGTCGAGGCGATGATCCGCGACCTCGCGGAGCTGCGCGTGGGCGATCCGGTGGTGCACGTCGAGCACGGCATCGGCCGCTACCTGGGCCTGGAGACGATGGACCTGGGCGAAGGGGCGACCGAGTTCCTGCGCCTCGAGTACGCCAACGCGGCGAGCCTCTACGTCCCGGTGGCGCAGCTGCACCTGATCGGCCGCTACAGCGGAGCGGATCCCGACGCCGCGCCGCTGCACCAGCTCGGCGGGGCCGACTGGGACAAGGCGCGGAAGAAGGCGGCGAAGCAGGTGCGCGACACCGCCGCCGAACTGCTGAACCTCTATGCGCTGCGCGCAGCGCGCAAGGGCCACGCGTTCGAGTTCAGCCAGCACGACTACGAGGCGTTCGCCGACGGATTCGGCTTCGAGGAGACGCCCGACCAGCAGGCGGCCATCGACGCCGTGCTGAAGGACATGAGCGCCGGCTTCCCGATGGACCGGCTGGTGTGCGGGGATGTCGGCTTCGGCAAGACCGAAGTGGCGTTGCGCGCCGCGTTCGCGGCGGTCGCCGGCGGCAAGCAGGTCGCGGTCCTGTGTCCGACCACGCTGCTCGCCGAGCAGCACGTCGAGACGTTCCGCGACCGTTTCGCCGAGTGGCCGGTCAAGGTGGTGGAGCTGTCGCGCTTCCGCTCGGCAAAGGAAGTCGAGGAAGCGATCGCGGGGATCGCCAGGGGCACGGTCGACGTCGTGATCGGAACGCACAAGCTGCTGTCCAACGACATCCGCTACGCGAACCTCGGGCTGGTCATCATCGACGAGGAACACCGTTTCGGCGTGCGGCAGAAGGAGCGCTTCAAGGCGTTGCGCGCCGAAGTGGACGTCCTGACGCTGACCGCCACGCCGATACCGCGCACCCTGGCGCTGTCGCTCGAGGGAATCCGGGAGTTTTCCGTCATCGCGACCGCCCCGCAGCGGCGGCTCGCGATCAAGACGTTCGTGCGCAAGGAGTCGGCCAGCCTGGTGCGCGAGGCGGTGCTGCGCGAGCTCAAGCGCGGCGGCCAGGTGTACTTCCTGCACAACGAGGTCGATACGATCGAGAACCGGCGCGCGCGGCTGGCGGAACTGCTGCCGGAAGCACGCATCGAGATCGCCCACGGCCAGATGGGGGAACGCGACCTCGAGCGGGTGATGCGCGACTTCTACCACCAGCGCTTCAACGTCCTGCTGTGCTCGACGATCATCGAGACCGGAATCGACGTGCCGACCGCGAACACGATCATCATCCATCGCGCCGACAAGTTCGGACTGGCACAGCTGCACCAGCTGCGCGGCCGGGTCGGCCGCTCGCACCACCAGGCTTATGCCTACCTGATGGTCCCCGACGAGGGTGGACTGACGAAGAACGCCGAAAAGCGCCTGGAGGCGATCCAGAACCTCGAGGAACTCGGCAGCGGGTTCTATCTCGCGATGCACGACCTGGAGATCCGTGGCGCAGGCGAGGTGCTCGGCGAGAACCAGAGCGGCAACATGCACGAGGTCGGCTTCGACCTGTACACGCAGATGCTCAACGCCGCCGTGCGCGCGCTGCGCTCGGGCCGGGAGCCGGACCTGCTCGCGCCGCTCGCGGCCGTCACCGAGATCAACCTGCACGTTCCGGCGCTGCTCCCGCCGGATTACGTCAACGACGTGCACCAGCGGCTGTCGATGTACAAGAAGCTCGCCAGCTGCGACGACGAGGACGACCTGATCCGGCTGCAGGAAGAACTGGTCGACCGCTATGGCAAGCTGCCGGAGCCCGGCAAGGCGCTGATCGACACGCACCGGCTGCGGCTGCTCGCCGAGCCGCTGGGCGTGAAGAAGATCGACGCGTCGGGCGATGCGATCGCCATCACCTTCGTCCCGGAGCCCTCCTTCGACACCGCGAAGCTGATCGCGCTGATGCAGAAGTCGCGCACCATGCGCCTGGCCGGCCCGACACGGCTGCGCATCGACGAGAAGACCGCGACCCTCGAGGCACGCCTGGCGCGCCTGCGGGAAGTCTTCCGTGCGCTGCGTTGACGGGCCGCTTTGCGCAGCGGCCCGGAAGGTTCACTAAACTCGGAGCGCCATGAAAGACCTCGTCCTGCTGGGCCCCAACATCGACGCCGAAGCGCTCGACACGTTCACGCAAGGCCGTCGCCGGCCTCGCGAGCTACTGGAAGATCGATGCCGCGTTCGTCGATCCGGCGGCGCGCCTGTCCGACTTCCGGCTGCTGGCGATGGACATGGACTCGACGCTGATCGACATCGAGAGCCTCGACGAAGTGGCCGCCTGCGCCGGCAAGGGTCCTGAAGTCGCCGCGATCACCGAGGCCGCGATGCGCGGAGAGATCGCCGACTACAAGGACAGCCTGCGCCGTCGCGTGGCGATGCTCGAGGGGACGGATGCCAACCTGCTGCAGCGGGTGCTCGACGACAAGCTGCGCCTCAACCCGGGCGCGGAGGACCTGATCCGCGCGTGCCGGAAAGCCGGCCTCAGGACGCTGCTCGTGACCGGTGGCTTCACGTTCTTCACCGACCGCATGCGCGAGCGGCTAGGGTTCGACTACACGCGCGCGAACGAACTCGAGGTCATCAACGGCCGCCTGACCGGCCGCGTGACCGGTCCGGCTGGCGGGGAGATCGTCGACGCCGACGGCAAGGCGCGCGCGCTTGCCGAGGCGTGCGAGCATCTCGGATGCTCGACCGGTCGCTCCATCGCGATCGGCGACGGCGCCAACGACCTGAAGATGATGAAGCTCGCCGGGATCTCCGTGGCCTACCGGGCCAAGCCCGTCGTGCACCAGCAGGCCACGTACACGCTCAGCTACGCGGGCCTCGACGGCGTCCTCGCGTGGTTCGCCAATGAACCGCGCGTGATCAGCCAGCCTTCGGCGGCGTGATCCAGATGCGCTCTTCGCCCGTGTCGATGTGGACGAAGTTGCGGCCGGGATAGAAGCCCGTCCCGCCGCGGCCCAGCACGCTCGCCATGCCGGCGAGCCTGACATTCTTCACGCCGGGCACGGTGACGTCGGCGGCCTTGCCGAGCAGGTGACGCGAGGCGAGCGCCGCGCCTTCGAGCTTCTGGTTCGTGGTGCTCGTCCGGTATCCCGAGTGGATCTCGAGCGGAGCGCGGACACCGCTGTTCGCCAGCCATGCCTGCAGGCCGGCGAGCACGTCGAGGAGTCCGTGGTCGATCGGAAAGACGCGGTCGGCCTGGATGTCGCGCAAGGCCCAGCAGAGTTGCAGGTACTGATCGCGGTCGTAGCCGCGCTCGGCGCTCCAGTAGGTCGCTTCGAGTTGCTCCTTGCCGCGCACCAGCCAGATCGACCGGCGTTCGGCCAGGAGTTCCTTCAGCGCGCTGTTGGGCGCCGGTGCCTCGGGCGCGGCCGCCAGCGCAGGGGCCACGGCTGCGCAGCCCGCTGAAATCAGCAGGCGCCGCCGCCACTGGAAGAAAGCGTCAGGACTCATCGCGCGCTCGAGGACACTCCGGACTCCTGTCCGGCGGGCACGCCCGGTGCCCGCCGCTTTCGGCCGGAAAGCTTACATCCGTTCGAAGACGGCGGCGATCCCCTGTCCGCCGCCGATGCACATCGTGACAAGTGCGTAGCGGCCACCCGTCCGCTGCAGCTCGTACAGCGCCTTCACCGTGATGATGGCTCCGGTCGCGCCGATCGGATGGCCCAGCGAGATGCCGCTGCCGTTCGGATTGACCTTGTCGGCCGGGAAGCCCAGGTCCTTGGCGACAGCGCAGGCCTGCGCCGCGAACGCCTCGTTGGCCTCGATCACGTCGAGCTGCGACACCGTGATTCCCGCGCGCTCGAGCGCCTTTCGCGACGCCGGCACCGGACCGATGCCCATGTACTTCGGGTCGACCCCGGCGTGTCCGTAGGCAACGAGGCGCGCCATCGGCTTCAGTCCGCGCTTCTCGGCCACCGAGCGTTCCATCATGACGATGGCGGCCGCGCCGTCGTTGATGCCGCTCGCGTTGCCGGCCGTGACCGTTCCGTTTTCCTTGACGAAGACCGGCTTCAGCTTCGCCATGTCAGCCATCGACGTGCCTTCCCGGAAGTGCTCGTCGGTGTCGAACACGGCAGGGCCTTTCTTGCCCTTCACTTCGATCGGCAGGATCTGGCCCTTGAAGTAGCCTGCCTTGGTCGCATTGGCCGCACGGCGATGGCTCTCGACCGCCAACTGGTCCTGCTCTTCGCGCGTGATGCCCCACTTGGTGGCCACGTTCTCGGCGGTCACGCCCATGTGTACGACGTCGAACGGGTCGTGCAGCGCGCCGACCATCATGTCGATCGCCTTCATGTCGCCCATGCGCTGGCCCCAGCGGCCGCTCGGAATGATGTACGGACCGCGCGACATGCACTCCGCGCCCGCGCCAATCGCGATGTCCGCGTCGCCGAGCATGATCGTCTGCGCCGCCGACACGATCGCCTGCAGCCCGCTGCCGCAGAGCCGGTTCAGCGTGAGGCACGGGGTCTCCTTCGCCACGCCCCCGTTCACCGCCGCCACGCGCCCGAGGTACATGTCCTTCGGCTCGGTGTTGAGCACGTGGCCGAACACGACATGGCCGATCTCTTCACCGCTCACGGCGGCCCGTTTCATCGCCTCGGCCACGACCAGGGCGCCGAGTTGCGTCGGCGGCACGTCCTTCAGGCTTCCTCCAAACGTCCCGATCGGGGTCCGCACCCCGCTGACGACGACGACTTCGCGCATAGCGTTCTCCCGGAATCCAATTGTGATCAGGCGACCGCCCCCAGGGCGGTCCGGCCGACCGGCCATTCTTGCACGGGGCCAGGCCTCGCCGTTGACATGGGTTCAACCCGCCGGGCGCTCAGAACCGCGCCATCAGCCCGATCTTCGCCTCGACCTGCGTCACCGTGTCGCTCTTCAGGACGACGACGCAGCCGCCGGAGCAGAGGAAGCCACCGGAACTGTTTACTAGCGTGAAGAACCCGCGCGCCTCGGCCAGCAGTGCCACGCGGTCGCCGAGCGGCAGGTAGTAGCCGAAGCCGACGTTGATTGACGGCTTGTACTCGTTGTCGAACCCGGTCGTGCCCGGACTGAACTGCGTCACTCCCACGCCGCCGACAGCGTAGAAGCCCTGCCCGACCGCGCGATCGACGAATACGGTGCCGCCGAAGTGCAGGTGGCGGATCGTCAGGTCGAACGGCGCTGCGCCGCCGCCCGGCGTCAGCGTCGTCGACTGCTGGTTGTACAGCAGCTGCAGTTCACGTGACGCGTCGAACGGCACGCCGATGGCCACACCGAACGTCGCGCCATTCTTGACGTCGGCGCTCGCGTTGCTGGTCGCGTCGTCGATTCCGCTGGTGCCGGCGTATCCGCCGAAGAGTGTGACCGATGCCTGTGCCGCGGCTGGCGTGGCCGCGCACAGCATCGCGGCGGCGAGCGCCGGTGCAAGCAGTGCATTGGGGTTCTTCATGACCAGTGACGTTGCCACACGGGAGCCACTTCAGGCAAGGAATCCACGCGCTCCATCGCGTCGCAGAAGGCTGGATGCCGCGCGCGCAGGTGCTCGCGCATCTTCCACCACCTGGACAGGTTCGCGAAATAGATGTCGCAGACGTATGGCCGCTCGCCAAGGAAGAACGGGCCGCCCGAGTGCGCGCCGGCGACGATGTCCCATCCCAGCCTCATCCGCGCCACGGCGCCGTCCCGCACTGCCGCGCGCGAAGCGTCGTCGGTTGCGGTCGTCCAGCGCTCGGGATAGTCGGCGATGCCGACCGCGGTGTAGATCGTCGACGCGGCGAACTGCATCCAGCGCA
>JBFZCF010000073.1:0-9821 GCA_041308065.1 Burkholderiales bacterium | reverse complement strand
CGTGTGGGGCACCTACCGGGAGACGCCGGTCTTCTGATCCGCGCCGGCGCCGTCCTCCGTGGCGCACGCACTGCGCCCCGAGCCGGGAGGGGCTGCGCACGTGCCAGAATCGGCCTCGTAGCCCATCCCGGCGCCGCCACCGCGCGCCTTCTCCGCCCATGTCGTCCGCACCGCATCCGAACCTGCTCGCCTACCTCGGAACCCATCCCGAACTCGCGGGCCCGCCGCGCCACGTCGGCGCCAATTCCGCTGTCGTCGGCCGCGTCACGCTGGGCCGCGACGCATGGCTCGGGGCGGCGAGCGTGATCCGGGCCGACGGCCACGATGTCCGTGCCGGCGACGACCTGACCCTCGGCCACGGCGCCACGATCCACATCGCGCACGACGTCTACCCCACCGTGATCGGCAACGGCGTGACCGTCGGCTGCAACGCCGTGATCCACGCCTGCGAGGTGCGCGACGGCTGCATCGTCGAGGACGACGCCGTGATCCTCGACGGCTGCGTGATCGAGCCCGGCGCGGTGATCGAGCGGGGATCGGTGGTCTACCCGCGCACGACGCTCGAGGGCGGCCACGTCTACGCGGGGCGGCCGGCCAAGGCGCAGCGTGCGATCGAAGCCAGCGAGCTCGCGACGCGCCGGCGGCAGCTGCGCGCGCGACTCGCCGCGGAGCCGGCGGAGCGGGCGCCCGGCTCGAACGACGGGCCTGTCCTGCACCCGACGGCGTTCGTCGCCAACACGGCCGTGCTCGCCGGCCGGATCGTCGCGGGCCCGCACACCAGCATCTGGTACGGCTGCGAGCTCGACGCGGCGGACGGCGAGATCGTGATCCGCGACCGCACCAACGTGCAGGACAACTCGATCCTGCGATGCACGCCGGGGGCGCGCATGGTGCTGGGCGAGGACACCACGATCGGCCACAACGTGACGATGGCCGACTGCACGATCGGCGACCGCTGCCTGATCGGCATCGGCAGCGTCGTGGCGCCAGGCACCGTGGTCGAGGACGATGTCTTCCTCGCGGCCGGCGCCAGCACGTCGCCCGGCCAGGTGCTCGGCGCGGGTCACCTGTACGGCGGCCAGCCCGCCCGCGTGATCGCGCCGCTCGACGACCGCAAGCGCGCACTGATCCGGCACACGATCGGAACGTACTGCGAGTACGCGGAAGAGCTCGCCCGCGTGCAGAAGCGGACGGCGACGGCGCGGTGAGCGACCGGCTGCTGAAGTTCCTGTTCAGGGCCGCGCCGGTGCGCGGCGGGCTGGTGCGCATCGAGGACGCGTGGCGGCAGATGGTGACGCTGCACGACTACCCGCCGGTCGTCACCCGCCTCCTCGGCGAGATGGTCGCCGCGGGCGCGCTGCTCGCGACCAGCATCAAGTTCAACGGCGCCCTGGTGATGCAGGTCCACGGCGACGGCCCCGTGAAGCTGATGGTCGTCGAGTGCCTGCCCGACCTCGCGATCCGCGCCACCGCGAAGATCGCCGGCGGCGACATTGCCGGCGACGCGACGATGCGCGACCTGATCAACCGCCACGGCCGCGGCCGCTTCGCGATCACGCTCGACCCGCGCGACCCGATGCCCGGTCAGCAGCCGTACCAGGGCATTGTGCCGCTCGACGGCGAATCGATGGCCGACGTACTGCAGGCCTACATGCGGCAGTCGGAACAGCTGGACACGCGGCTGTGGCTCGCCGCCGACGACCACGTCAGCGCGGGCCTGCTGCTGCAGCGCCTGCCCTCCGAGGGCGGCACCGCGGCGACCGAGGACACCGACGCGTGGAGCCGCGCGGTCACGCTGGCGCAGACGATCACCAGCGACGAGTTGCTGAAGCTCGCGCCGGACGCCGTCCTGCATCGCCTGTTCTGGCAGGAGAACCTCGAGCACTATCCGCCGATGAGCCCGCACTTCGCGTGCACCTGCTCGCGCGAGCGGATCGGCCGGATGCTTGTCTCGCTGGGGCGCCACGAGGTCGATTCGATCATCGACGAACAGGGAACGGTCACCGTCACCTGCGACTTCTGCAATCGCCAGCACACGTTCGACGCCGTGGACGCGACGCAGCTCTTTACGCGTGGCGACACGGCGCCGGCCGACGACGGGACGCGGCACTGAGGCCGAGCGGCCCGGGGACCGTGCAACTGGCTCATCCGCTCGTGCCTCCCGCGACAACCGACGACACCCTGGAACCACGCACCATGCCCCGCATCGATCCCGACCGGCTGTTGTCCGACCTCCGTGCCCTGCGCGCCATCGGGGCCCAGGGCCGCGGCGTGGTGCGCCCTGCCTTCAGCGCGACCGACATGGAAGCGCGCCGCTGGCTGAAGGCCCGGTACGAGGAAGCGGGACTCGACGCCGAGATCGACGGCGTCGGCAACGTGCTCGGCCGTTCGCGTTCCGCGGGCAAGGCCCTGCTGATCGGCTCGCACTCCGACACCCAGCCAACCGGAGGCTGGCTGGACGGCGCGCTCGGCGTGGTCTATGGGCTCGAGGTCGTGCGCGCCCTGGCGGCCGACGCCGCAACGCGCGCCCTTCCCGTCGACGTCGTGTCGTTCCAGGACGAAGAGGCGCGCTTCGTCGGTTGCCTCGGCAGCCGCTCGCTCATCGGCGCACTGACGCCGGAGATGGAGGACGGCGCGACCGACAGCCGCGGCACCGCGCTGGCCGAGGCGCTGCGCGAGGCCGGACTTGCCGGCGTCCCGCGGCTGCGCCTGGATCCGGACCGCTATGCCGGCTTCATCGAACCGCACATCGAACAGGGTCCGCACCTCGAGGACGCCGGACGCCGGATCGGGGTCGTCACGGGCATCGTCGGCCTGCGCGGCATCCGCTTCGTGTTTCGCGGCCAGCAGAACCACGCCGGCACCACGATGATGGCGCGCCGCCGCGACGCATCCACCGCGCTGTACGAACTCGCGCACCGCATCAACCAGGAATTCCCGAAGGTCGCGGGGCAGCGCAGCGTCTGGACGATGGGCCGTGTGCGCGTCGAGCCGAACGCGACGTCGATCGTGCCCGGCTACGCGGAGTTGGACCTGCAGTTCCGCGATCCGGAGGACGCGCCCCTCGATGCCTTCGAGGAGGTCGTCGCCCGCCTGGTCGAGGAGATGAACGTGCGCGGCGGCGTCACGATCGAAGCCATCCGCGCCCGCGCGCCGATCCGGCCGAGCCGGATGGATCCGCGCCTGCAGTCCCACATCGAGGCCGCGGCCGAGCGGCACGCGCCGGGCCTGTGGCAGCGCATGCCGAGCGGCGCGTTCCACGACGCCGGTATCGTGTCCGAACGACTGCCGTCGGCGATGCTCTTCATTCCGTCGATCGGCGGCATCAGCCACGACTTCGCGGAAGACAGCCGGGACGAGGACATCGTGCTCGGCTGCCAGGTGATCGCGGACGCCGCGGCGTCGATCCTTGCCGAGGCCGACGCCGCGCGCTGAAGAACGCGAAACCGGCGAGCTAGCGGAACGCCTGCTCCATTTCCCGCCTGAACGCCACAGCCGGCTGGCGCTCGTCGATGTCGACGTCTTCCCAGCGCACGGGCTGGCCGGCGCGGACCGCATTGCGCAGTCGCACCTTGTGCGCGAGCCCGAGCGGAAGGCCTCCCAGGTGCAGCGATTCGAGCGCGGGCATCACCTTGCCGTAGACGGTGTGGCCGCCCTCGCCATCGAGCACCTCGCCCGCGGCGAGATCCCGCTTCGCCGTCGCCACGACGTCCGCGTTGAAGCCGATCGGCGCGCCGGTCGCTTCCGCACGCAGCCCGACGCTCGCAACGCTGATGCCGAGCTCGAGGCCGATCAGGTGGAAGGGCTTGTACATGGCGGTGTACTGGCCGCTCGGGTCGGTCACCAGCCCGTACTCCTTGAAGCACCGCTCCGCGTAATCGCTGCCGCCCGCGAAGACCACGTAGACGCCCCAGCGCAGGTCGCGGAAGACCGGGCTGCCGTCGCGGTTCAGGCTGGAGATCACCTCCACCTGGCCGCGGTGATGCAGCACGCCGCCGTCGGCCTGCGGCCGGAGCACCGTCGCCAGGTCGTCCACGCCGCACGGCGGAAAAGCGAGCCCGTCGGGCGCCATCAGTCCCGTGGCGTTGGAGACCGCAGCCATCTCCAGGGCGCTCTTGGTGCCGTCGAGGAACGAGTTGAACATCTGCGGATTCATGCCGCCGATGCGGGCCTGCTCGGGCGTCAGGCCGTAGTGGCCCCACACCGTGTCCGGCGTCGACGCGTGATACATCGGCAGGTACTTGGTGCCCTTGCCCGCGGCGATCACTTCGAACCCGCACGCGCGCGCCCAGTCGACCATCTCGCAGATCAGCGCCGGCTGGTCGCCGTACGCCAGCGAGTAGACGATTCCCGCTTCCTGCGCCCGGCGGGCCAGCAGCGGACCGGCCAGAGCATCGGCCTCGACGTTCACCATCACGATGTGCTTGCGATGCTCGCAGCACGCCAGCACATGCCCGATCCCGGCCGCGGGGGATCCGGTGGCGTCGATCACGATGTCGACATCCGGCTCCGCGATCATCCGCGCGCTCTCGTCGAAGAAGCGCACCGAGCCGATCGCCGCGTCCGCCCAGCCGACGCGCTGGAGCGCCTCCTTCGCGCGGGCCGGGCTGAGGTCGGCGATCGCGGTGATCCGCACTCCCGGCGTGTGCCGCACCTGCGAGAGGTACATCGAGCCGAACTTTCCGGCACCGATCAGGCCGACGCGCAGCGGCCTTCCGCGCGCCTCGCGCTCCTTCAACAAGCGATGCAGATTCATCTGCGCTCTCCCTCACGTGGACGGACGATGATGCCGCAAAACGAGGGGCGTCTGTTTGTCGCGGGGTGGTGCTTGCGCCGGGGCGGTGACCGGCAACGAGGCGGCCCCGTGCCAGGGACGAACTGTCGACAATGAACTTCAGACGAAGCGGCGGGCTCCGGCAGGGCCCCTCGGCATCCTTGGCGAAGCGCAAACCGCCGGCGACAGCGAGGGCGTAGCCTGTTTCGAACGATGGCCTGGCCTGGCAGCACGCAGGGCAGCCCTCGACGCCGTCCAACTGGAGAGGTCCTGGCCCATGCCCCGCATGCACCGCGAACGGCACCGCACTGAACGCATCGGCTGGCTGCGCGCCGCGGTACTCGGCGCAAACGACGGAATCGTCTCGACCGCCAGCCTCGTCATCGGCGTGGCGGCCGCGAGTGCCGCCCGTGGCGATGTCCTGATCGCCGGCGTCGCAGGCCTCGTTGCCGGCGCCATGTCGATGGCGGCGGGAGAGTACGTGTCGGTGAAGTCGCAGGCCGATACGGAAGCGGCTGATCTTGCGCGGGAACGCGGGGAACTCGCTGCCGATCCAGACGCCGAACACCGGGAACTCGCCGGCATCTACGCCAAGCGCGGGCTCGATGCGGCTTTGGCCGACCAGGTCGCGACGCAACTGATGGAGCACGATGCGCTGGGCGCTCACGCACGCGACGAACTCGGCATCTCCGAGACGCTAAGCGCGCGACCGGTGCAGGCGGCGCTCTCGTCGGCTGCCAGCTTCATCGCGGGCGCGGCGCTGCCCCTGCTGGTCGCATCGATGGTGCCGACCGGGGCTCTGCCGGCGTCGGTCGCAGGCAGCTCGCTGGTGTTCCTCGCAACTCTGGGCGCAGTGGCTGCGCGTACCGGCGGCGCCTCGGCGGTCAAGGGAGCGTGGCGCGTCACGTTCTGGGGCGCCCTGGCGATGGCCCTCACGGCCGCTGTCGGCGCCCTGTTCGGAACGGCGGTGGCCTGAAGGCGCGGATCGGGCGCGGACCGGTCCCGAACCCGACCCTCTATGCAGGACGCGAGATCCTGCCGGCCACGCGCGCGCACCGCGACCGCAGGATGCAGCGTCAGCGGGAACCGGAGGGCGGCACCGGGTCGGCGCGACTGCCGATCAGCTGGAAGAAGGTCTCGCCTTCGCGCACCATGTTGAGTTCGTGGCGCGCGCGTTCCTCGATGGCGCCGCGGCCTTCGCGCAGGCTGGCGACTTCCGCCGCCAGTTGCACATTGCGCTCCCCGAGCTCCGCGTTGACCGACTTCTGCGCGGCGAGCTGGCGCTCGAGCTCGGACACGCGCAGCCACCCGCCCTTGCCGAACCACAGCGGCCACTGGATCGCCAGCAGCAGCACGGCGATGACGATGGCGACGAGCCGCATCGGCGATCAGCGAACGCTGTAGAACGCGCCGCGGCCGGGATAGCTCGCGACCTCGCCGAGGTCTTCCTCGATGCGCAGTAGCTGGTTGTACTTGGCGACGCGGTCCGAGCGCGACATCGAGCCCGTCTTGATCTGCATCGCGTTGGTGCCGACGGCGATGTCGGCGATCGTCGTGTCCTCGGTCTCGCCCGAGCGGTGGCTCACCACCGCCGTGTAGCCGGCGCGCTTCGCCATCTCGATGGCGGCGAAGGTCTCGGTCAGCGTCCCGATCTGGTTGATCTTGATGAGGATCGAGTTGGCGATGCCGCGCTTGATCCCTTCGTGGAAGATCTTCGTGTTCGTGACGAAGAGGTCGTCACCGACCAGCTGCACCCGCTTGCCGAGCTGCCGGGTGAGGTGCTCCCAGCCGGCCCAGTCGTTCTCGGCCATGCCGTCCTCGATCGACACGATCGGGTACTTGTCGCACCACGTCCCGAGCACGTTGGTCCAGTCGGCCGCCGCGAGCGCCAGGCCCTCGCCGTCCAGATGGTACTTGCCGTCCCTGAAGAACTCGCTCGCAGCGCAGTCGAGCGCGAGCGCGACCTGCTCGCCCGGCACGTATCCGGCCTCTTCGATGGCCTGCAGGATCAGCTGGATTGCCGCCTCGTGGCTCTTCACGCTCGGCGCGAACCCGCCCTCGTCGCCCACCGCGGTGCTCATGCCGCCGTCGTGGATCAGTTTCTTCAGCGCGTGGAACACCTCGGCGCCGTAGCGCACCGCCTCCGAGAACGAGGGCGCGCCGATCGGCACGATCATCAGTTCCTGCAGGTCGAGGTTGTTGTTGGCGTGCGCGCCGCCGTTGATCACGTTCATCATCGGCACCGGCATCTGCATCTGCGCGCTGCCGCCGAAGTAGCGGTACAGCGGCAACCCGACTTCCTCGGCGGCGGCCTTGGCGACGGCCATCGAGACGGCGAGCGTCGCGTTCGCGCCGAGCCGCATCTTGTTCTCGGTGCCGTCCAGCTCGATCAGGCTGTGGTCGAGGAACGCCTGCTCGTTGGCTTCCAGGCCCATCACCGCTTCGGCGATCTCGGTGTTGATGTTCTCGATCGCCTTCTGCACGCCCTTGCCGAGGTAGCGACCCTTGTCGCCGTCGCGCAGCTCGATCGCCTCGCGCGATCCGGTGGACGCGCCCGACGGCACCGCCGCGCGACCCATGACGCCGCTCTCGAGAAGGACGTCGCACTCGACGGTCGGGTTGCCGCGCGAATCGAGGATCTCGCGGCCGATGATGTCTACGATGGCACTCATGTCGTTGTTTCGGTCTTGTCCGGGATTGTTCAGGTCGTCGGCACGCCTTCGACCAGGACCATGTTGAAGAACTCTGTCGCGCCCGCGCGCTTCGCGCGCGCCTGGCGGTAAGCCTCGCCCTCGTACCAGGCCTTCGCCTGCTCATAGCTCGGGAACTTCAGGATCGCGACGCGCGGAGGAATCCAGTCGCCCTCGAGCGGTTCGGACTTGCCGCCGCGCACGAGGTACTCGCCGCCCGCCGCGGCGATCGTCGCCGGCGCCGCGGCCATGTACTCCTTGTACCGCTCGGGATCGGAGATCTTCATTTCGACGACGACGTAGCCGGCAGCCATGTGCGCGCTCCTCAGCGGAAATCGGCTTCGATGTAGCCGTTCTTCTTCGTGACCCGGTCGAGTTCGACCAGGGTCGCGAGCAGGTCCTTCATGCGGTCGAGCGGCACGGCGTTCGGACCGTCGGACTTCGCCTCGGCCGGATTCGGATGGGTTTCCATGAAGAGCCCCGCCACGCCGACCGCCACCGCGGCGCGCGCCAGCACCGGCACGAACTCGCGCTGCCCGCCGCTCGACGTGCCCTGCCCGCCCGGCAGTTGCACCGAGTGGGTGGCGTCGAACACCACCGGCGCGCCGGTCTCGCGCATGATCGCAAGCGACCGCATGTCGGAAACGAGGTTGTTGTAGCCGAACGAGACGCCGCGCTCGCACGCCATGAAGCTGTCCTCGGGCAGCCCCGCTTCGCGGGCCGCCTCGCGCGCCTTGTCGATCACGTTCTTCATGTCGCCGGGCGCGAGGAACTGTCCCTTCTTGATGTTCACCGGCTTGCCGCTGACCGCGCACGCGCGGATGAAGTCGGTCTGGCGGCAGAGGAACGCCGGCGTCTGCAGGACGTCGACCACCGCGACAGCCGGCCCGATCTCGTCGACTTCGTGCACGTCGGTCAGCACCGGCACGCCGACCTGGCGTTTCACCTCGGACAGGATGCGCAGGCCCTCTTCGAGCCCGAGGCCGCGAAAGCTCTTGCCCGAGCTGCGGTTCGCCTTGTCGAAGCTCGACTTGTAGATGAAGGCAATCCCCAGCGCGCCCGTGATCTCCTTGAGCCGGCCGGCGACGTCGATGGCGAGCGCCTCGGACTCGATCACGCACGGCCCGGCAATCAGGAAGAACGGGCGATCGAGCCCGACGTCGAAACCGGCGAGCTTCATGTGACCCCCTTGGCGCCTCGCGCCTTCCCCCCGAGGGGGAATTCGCCCTTGGGGCGGCCCGGCGGGCTCATGCGGCCGCCTTCTGCACTTGCGGAGGCTGTCCGTGGCGCCCCTGCCGGTACGACAGCGCGGCGTGGACGAATGCGCTGAACAGCGGGTGGCCGGTGCGCGGCGTGGACGTGAACTCGGGGTGGAACTGCACGCCGATGAAGAACGGGTGCATCGGCAGCTCCATGATCTCGGGCAGGTTCTCGGTCGGCGTGCGCGCCGACACGCGGTAGCCCTTGGCCTCGAGCTGTGGCACGTAGATGTTGTTCACCTCGTAGCGGTGCCGGTGCCGCTCGCTGACCTCCGCACCGTAGATGCGCGCGGCCAGCGTGCCCGGCTGCACCGGGCACTTCTGCGAGCCGAGCCGCATCGTCCCGCCGAGGTCGGAGGTCGCGTCGCGCCGCTCGATCCGGCCGGTGCGGTCCATCCATTCGGTGATCAGCGCGACGACCGGGTGCGGCGTGTCGGGATCGAACTCGGTCGAGTTGGCGCCGGCGAGCCCGACGACGTTGCGCGCGAACTCGATCGTCGCCAGCTGCATGCCGAGGCAGATGCCGAGGTAAGGAATGCCGTTCTCGCGGGCATAGCGGATCGCCGCCATCTTGCCCTCGGTGCCGCGCTTGCCGAAGCCGCCCGGGACCAGGATCGCGTCGAGGCGATCGAGCCCGGTGGTGCCGTCGCGCTCGATCTGCTCCGAGTCGATGTACTCGATGACCACCTTCGTGCGCGAGTGGATGCCGGCGTGCCTGAGCGCTTCGTTCAGCGACTTGTACGAATCGGACAGGTCGACGTACTTGCCGATCATGCCGATGCGAACTTCGTGCAGCGGGTTCTCCAGCGCGTCGATCAGCTTGTCCCACGCCGACAGGTCGGCCGGGCGCGACACCATGCCGAGCGTGAAGCAGACGATCTCGTCCATGCCCTGCTGGTGCAGCATGCCCGGGACCTTGTAGATCGAGTCCGCGTCCCACACCGAGATCACGGCGTTCATCGGCACGTTGGAGAAGAGCGAGATCTTCGCGCGCTCCTCCTCGGGGATCGGGCGATCGGCGCGGCACAGCAGGACGTCCGGCGAGATCCCGATCTCGCGCAGCTTCTGCACGCTGTGCTGGGTCGGCTTGGTCTTCAG
>JBFZCF010000072.1:0-10053 GCA_041308065.1 Burkholderiales bacterium | reverse complement strand
CGCTGGCAGGGACAGATCGAGGCGATCAACCCGCGCGTCGACGCCAACGGCCGTTCGCTGGAACTGCGCGGCCGGCTCGACAACGCCAGCGGCAAGCTGCGCCCCGGCATGTTCGTTCGCGTGCGCGTGATCGTCGGTGAGCGGACCGGCCTGCTCGTGCCCGAGGAGGCGATCGTGCCCCAGGGCGATGCGTTCTACGTCTACACGGTGGTCGAGGGCGCCGCAAAGCGCGTGCCGGTGAAGATCGGCGTGCGCCGGGATGCCAAGGTCGAGATCGTCGAAGGCCTCGCGCCGGGCGACCAGGTCGTCACCGCCGGCATGCGGCTGTCGCGCGACGGGCAGCCGGTGCGCGTGCTGTCGCAGGCCGCCGGCAAGGGTGACGCGGCCCGGGGCGGCGCGCCGGCGACGAAGGACGGCGCCGGCAAGGGTTGAAACCGGCAGGAGACAGCGGCATGAGCCTGTTCGAAGTCTGCATACGCCGTCCGGTCCTCTCGACGGTGCTGTCGGTGCTGGTGCTGGTCATCGGCCTGATTTCCTATTCGCGGCTCGCCGTGCGCGAGTACCCGAAGATCGACGAGCCCGTCGTCAGCGTGCAGACGACGTACCCGGGCGCGTCCGCGGAGGTCATCGAGTCGCAGATCACCAAGGTGCTCGAGGACTCGCTCGCCGGCATCGAAGGCGTTGAACTGCTGACGTCGTTCAGCCGGGCCGAGCGCAGCAACATCAACGTGCGGTTCCGCCTGACGCGCGACCCGGACTCCGCGGCCGCCGACGTGCGCGACAAGGTCGCCCGGGTCCGCGCACGCCTGCCCGACAACGTCGACGAGCCGGTGATCTCGAAGGTCGAGGCCGATTCGTTCCCCGTGATCTGGATGGCGGTGACGGCGGGCAACAAGTCGCCGCTCGAGGTGTCCGACTACCTCAACCGCTACGTCAAGCCGCGGCTTTCCGTGCTGCCGGGCGCGGCCGACGTGTGGATTTTCGGCGAGCGCAAGTCGGCGATGCGGATCGCGGTCGACCGCGACCGTCTCGCGGGCTACGGCCTGACCGTCGGCGAGGTCGAGAGCGCGCTGCGCCGCCAGAACGTCGAGTTGCCGTCGGGCCGCATCGAGTCCGCCAAGCGCGAGTTCTCGATCGTCGCCGCGACCGACGTGAGCACGCGCGAGCAGTTCGAGAACCTGATCGTCGCGACCTCGAAGGGCTACCCGGTGCGGCTGCGCGACGTCGCCGACGTCCGCGTCGGCCCCGCCGAGGAGCGCGTGATCGCGCGCTACCGGGGCGAGCCGTCGATCAACATGGGCCTGGTGAAGCAGGCGACCGGCAACCCGCTCGAGTTGTCGAGGGAGCTGCGCGCCGAGGTCGAGAAGATCAACGAGACGCTGCCGCAGGGCATGCGGATCAACATCGCGTACGACTCGTCGGTGTTCATCGACCGCTCGATCGACTCGGTGTTCACCACGATCGCCGAGGCGGTGGTGCTGGTCGTGCTGGTGATCTTCTTCTTCCTGCGCAACCTGCGCGCGACGCTGATCCCGCTGGTGACGATCCCCGTCTCGCTGGTCGGCTCGTTCGCGCTGATGTACGCCTTCGGGTTCACGATCAACACGCTGACGCTGCTGGCGATGGTGCTCGCGATCGGCCTCGTGGTCGACGACGCGATCGTCGTGCTCGAGAACATCTACCGCAACATCGAGGCGGGGATGGACCGCGTGGCGGCGGCGGTCAAGGGCGTCAAGGAGATCGGCTTCGCCGTCATCGCGATGACATTGACGCTGACGGCGGTGTTCGCCCCGCTGGCGTTCGCCACCGGCCGCACCGGGCGCCTGTTCATCGAGTTCGCCCTGGCGCTGGCCGGCGCCGTGCTGGTGTCGGGCTTCGTGGCGCTCACCCTGTCGCCGATGATGTGCAGCAAGCTGCTGCGCCACGAGAAGAAGCACGGCAAGGTCTTCACGACGATCGAAGGCTGGCTCGACGGCCTGACCAGCGGCTACGCGCGCTCGCTCGCCTGGGTGCTGGAGCGCCGCTGGGTCGTGGTGATCGTCTGGGCCGTCGTCGCCGGCCTCGGCGGCCTGTTCTTCTCGCTGCTGCGCTCCGAGCTCGCGCCGCTGGAGGACCGCGGCGTCATCTTCGGCCGGCTGCAGGCGCCACCGGGTGCGACGGTGGATTACACCTCGGACCAGCTGCGCGCGGTGGAGGCGTACTACGACACGATTCCCGAGGCGGCGGCCTACAACGCGATCGCAGGCTTTCCCACCGTGGACTTCGGCAACGCGATCCTGCGGCTGAAGCCGTGGGAGGAGCGAACCCGCAAGCAGCAGGACATTGCGCGCGAGCTGAACGCCAAGTTCGCGCAGCTGCCCGGCGTGATCGGCTTCGCGGTCAACCCGCCGTCGCTCGGCCAGTCGCCCCGGACGCTGCCGGTCGAGTACGTCATCATGGCGCAGATCCCGTACGCCGACCTCGACCGCATCGTCCAGCAGTTCATAGCGGAGATCAGCAAGACCGGCATCGTGCAGAGCCCGCAGTCGGACCTGCGGCTCAACACGCCGGAGCTGCGCGTCGACGTCAACCGCGACAAGCTGGGCGATCTCGGCATCTCGGTCGAGACCGTGGGCCTGACGCTGCAGACGATGCTCGGCGGCCGGCAGGTCACGCGCTTCAAGAAGGACGGCGAGCAGTACGACGTGATCGTGCAGGTCGCGCCGCGCGACCGCAGCCGCCCCAACGACATCAGCGACATCTACGTCCGCGGCCGCGATGGCTCGATGGTGCAGCTGGCGAACGTCGTCAACGTGCTCGAAGGCGTATCGCCGCAGTCGCTGAACCACTTCCAGCGGCTGCGCGCGGTGACCATCACCGCCCAGATCGCGCCCGGGTACGCGCTGGGCGACGCGCTGAAGATGATGGACGAGACGGCCAAGCGCGTGCTGCCGACCGGCGCCGTGACCGACTTGAACGGCGTGTCGCGCGAGTTCCGCGACTCGCAGGGTTCGATCTACATCACGTTCGTGCTCGCGCTGATCTTCATCTATCTGGTGCTGTCCGCGCAGTTCGAGAGCTTCGCCGACCCGCTCGTGATCATGCTGTCGGTGCCGCTGTCGATGACGGGCGCGCTGTTCGCGCTGTGGGCCACGGGTGGGACCTGGAACATCTACAGCCAGATCGGCGTGGTGACGCTGGTGGGACTGATCACCAAGCACGGGATCCTGATCGTCGAGTTCGCGAACCAGCTGCAGGAGCGCGGCGAGGGGCTGTTCGACGCCGTGCGGCACGCCGCGGTGCTGCGGCTGCGCCCGATCCTGATGACGACCGGTGCCATGGTGCTGGGCGCGGTGCCGCTGGCGCTGTCCACCGGCGCGGGCGCCGAGAGCCGGATCCAGATCGGCTGGGTGATCGTCGGCGGAATGTCGTTCGGCACGCTGTTGACGCTCTATGTCGTTCCGACCATGTACACGCTGATGGAGCAGGCGCTCGGGCGCTGGCTCGGATCGCACCAGCATCACGACGCCGTCCCGCCCGTGGCCGGCGACGTGGCGCGGCACGGCGCCGAGTAGGTCGGTCCGGTGCGCGCGCGAGCTGCCGCCGGCCGCGCGACCCGCGGCGCTAGACTGCGCGCATGAGACAAGTCGTGCTGGACACCGAGACCACGGGTCTCGAGGCCAGGGAAGGCCACCGCATCATCGAGATCGGCTGCATCGAGATCGTCGGCCGGCGCGTCACCGAGCGCCGCTTCCACCAGTACGTCAATCCCGAGCGCGACAGCGACGAGGGCGCGCTCGCGGTGCACGGCCTCACGCGCCACTTCCTCGAGGACAAGCCGAAGTTCGCCGAGGTCGTCGACGACCTGCTGGCGTTCGTGACGGACGCCGAGGTGATCATCCACAACGCGGCGTTCGACGTCGAGTTCCTCGACGCTGAGCTCGGGCGCCTCGGCCGCGGCCGGTTCGCCGACCACTGCGGGAAGATCACCGACTCGCTGCTGCTCGCGCGCGAGCAGAACCCCGGCAAGCGCAATTCGCTCGATGCGCTGTGCGAGCGGCACGGCGTCTCCAACACGCATCGCACGCTGCACGGCGCGCTGCTCGACGCCGGGCTGCTGGCGGAAGTGTTCCTCGCGATGACGCGCGGGCAGGACAGCCTGGTCATCGACGTGCTGGCGGACGACAGCCTCGCCTCGAACTTCGGCCCGGTCGACCTGGGCCAGCTGGTGGCCGTGACCGTGGCGCCCGAGGAGCTGGCGGCGCACGAGGCGCTGCTGGACGCGATCGGCAAGGAAACCAGGGCGCTGCCGGTGTGGCGCGCCGCGGCCGCTACGCCGTCGATTCCTTCCTGAAGCGCTCGCGCAGTTCGCGCTTCAGCACCTTGCCCGTGGCGTTCTTCGGCAGTTCCTCGACGAAGACATAGCGCTTGGGCCGCTTGAAGCGGGCGATGTGCTCCAGGCAGAAGAGGTCGATCTCCTGCGGGTCGGGAACGTGGCCTTCCTTCTTCACGACCACCGCCACCACGGCCTCGCCCCATTCGGGATCCGGCACGCCGACGATGGCCGCTTCCTTGATCGCCGGATGCAGCAGCAGCACCTCCTCGACCTCGCGCGGGTAGATGTTCGAGCCGCCCGAGATGATGAGGTCCTTGCTCCGGTCGACCAGCGTCAGGTAGCCGTGGTCGTCGAGCCGGCCGAGGTCGCCGGTGTGCAGCCAGCCGTTGGCCAGCGTGGCCGCGGTCGCCTGCGGGTTGTTCAGGTAGCCGGCCATCACGACGTCCCCCCGCACGCAGACCTCGCCGATCTCGCCGGCCGCAACCGGCGTGTCGTCCGGGTTGAGCACCGCGAGTTCGACGCCCGTCTGCGCCCGGCCCACCGAGCCGAGCCGCTCGAGCCGGCGGCCGTCGTGGTCGTCGAAGTGATCCTCGACGGGCAGCACGGTGATCGTCATCGGCGCCTCGCCCTGGCCGTAGATCTGCACCAACCGCCGGCCGAAGCAGTCGAGCGCGCGCAGGCTGTCCGCCACGTACATCGGCCCGCCGCCGTAGATGATCGACTTCAGGTTCGCCGCTGTACCGCCCGATCCGAGGGCATCCACGAGGCGCATCACCATCGTCGGCGCGGCGAAGAACTTCACGCTCGGAGTCCACGCGAGCACGTGGCGGATCTCGTCCACGTCGAATCCGCGTGACGCGGGGATCAGCTGGGTCGCGCCGACGGCGATGTTCGGGATCGCGTAGAGGCCCGACCCGTGCGACATCGGCGCCGCGTGCAGCAGGTGATCGCCGACCGCGGCGTGATCGACGTCGGCCAGGTAGTTCAGCGTCATCGCCAGCAGGTTGCCGTGCGTCAGCACCACGCCCTTCGGGCGGCCGGTGGTCCCGCTGGTGTAGAAGAGCCAGGCGGCATCCGTCGCGATCCCTGCGGGCGCGGCGGACAGTGGCTCCGCAGCGAACAGCGCGCCGTACTCGCGTCCGTCGACGTCGATGAAGCGGGTCGGGCCGCCGCGCCGGGCCGCCTCGATCGCGCCGATCTCCGCGTCGTCGGTGACGAAGCAGACCTGCGCCTCGGCGTCGTCGAGGATGAACGCCACTTCCTTCGGGTGCAGTCGCGCATTGATCGGAATCGCCGCGGCGCCCAGCGTCCAGCAGGCGTACAGCACTTCGATGTAGGCGCCGCAGTTCTTCGCGAGGAGGGCAACCCGTCCGCCCGGCTTCACGCCCAGGCCTTCGAGGCCGCGCGCCAGGCGCAGGACGCGCCGGGCCAGCTGCTCGTACGTCAGTTCGCTGCGGTCACGCTCGATGACCGCGACCGCGCGCGGGACCCGGCGTGCGGTGCGAAACAAGGTGTGAGACAGATTCACACCGGCCTCCCGATGAGTTCCAAAGGTGCTCTGCTCGCATCGTAGCGGCTGTGCATGCACCGCTCTGCCGGCGTCGAGCGCGACTCGCGGCTTGTGCAATAATTCGCGCCCTTCGCGGGCGCTTTCGGGTGGTTAGCTCAGCGGTAGAGCACTGCCTTCACACGGCAGGGGTCACAGGTTCGAACCCTGTACCACCCACCAGTCAATTCGGAAGCGGCCGTCGGCCCGACGGACTCGTCTTCCCCTCCCGGTCTCGCCCCCTGCAACTCCTCTTCCTGTTTGTGACAAGTCCGTGACTTGACACCGCGCAAACACGGTATTCCATCGCGAATTTTCCGATTTGTTGCGAATAACCCGTTGTACGCCGGGTCGTAGTGCCAGAAATTACGGGCGCGGGGGAGACAAGACAAATGGACGAAGAAGTGGGCGCGATGCGCGGAATACTTCTCGGCGTGCTGACCGGAGCCGCTGTCTGGTTCCTGGCCTACGTCGCGATGTTCCACTAGCCGCCAGTCGCAGCACGGCCGCAGCACCCAGTCGAGCGCCGCCATTCGCGCGGCCAGTGTCCCCGTCACCCCTGCGTTTCCGCACGGCTCCCAACGGTTGTCCGATGTGAGCGTCGGCGTGCGGCCGCTCCGGTCCAGCACGAACGGTTCTACAGTGGCGCCGTGAGCCCAGACGAGTCCGCCGTGCCCGCCCAGGCCGCCTCCTTCGGCACGGTTGCCGCTCTCGGCGTCGCGCAGATCATCTCCTGGGGCTCGCTGTACTACGCCTTCAGCTTCCTGATCACGCCGTTGATGGAGGCGAGCGGCGGCGACAAGCCGACCGTGTTCGCCGCATTCTCGCTGGGCCTGCTCGTGAGCGGGCTGCTTTCCGCGCCGATCGGCGCGCTGATCGACCGCCGGGGCGGGCGCGGGGTGATGACCGCGGGATCGCTCGGCGGTGCTGTCCTGCTCGCATCGCTGTCCCACGTGCAGTCGGTCTTCGCGCTGTACGCGGTCTGGGCAGGCCTCGGCGCGGTGATGGCCGCCACGCTGTACGACCCCGCGTTCGCCGTGATCTCGCGACTGTTCGCGGCCAACTACCGGCGCGCGATCACCATGCTGACGCTGTTCGGCGGCTTCGCAAGCACCGTGTTCTGGCCGCTGACGCAGTTCCTGATCGCGGAGATCGGCTGGCGTCAGGCGCTGCTGGTGCTGGCCGCGCTCAACCTGATCGTGTGCGTCCCGGTGCATTGGCGGGTGCTTGCGCCCGGCCGCCCCGGTGCACCCAGGCGCCCCGTCGCGCCGGCCGGACCCGGCGCGTTTCGCGCAGCGCTGCGCACGCCCGTGTTCTACCTGCTCGCGCTCGCGTTCACCGGCAACGCACTGGTGTTCTCGGCGACGCAGGTGCACCTGATGTCGATGCTGCAGGCCAAGCAACTCTCCGCTGCCTCCGCGGCGCTCGTCGGCGCCATGATCGGACCGATGCAGGTGACCGGCCGCGTGCTGGAGCTCGCGTTCGCTTCGCGCCTGTCCGCATCGGCGGTCGGGATCCTGGCGATGGCCTTCCTGCCGATCGCGCTGTGGGTGTTGCACATTGCCGGGGTGCAGTGGCCGCTGCTGGCGGCGTTCGCCGTGATCTACGGCATCGGCAACGGCGCGATGACGATCGTGCGCGGCGCCATCCCGGCCGAACTCTTCGGACGCGACGCCTACGGCGCGATCAACGGAGCGATGGCCGCTCCCGTGACGGTCGCCAAGGCCGCGGGGCCCCTGGTGGCGGCGCTGCTGTTCGTGGCTCTCGGCGGCTACGACGGCACACTGTGGGTCCTGATCGCGATCGGCGCCGTTTCGACCGCCGTGTTTGTCCTTGCCACGAGAGCTTCGTCCCGCGGCCGGCCCGCCACGTTCCAGTAGACTTTCGGCCGTCGATACACGCCCGAGCCCGCCCTGCGCGGGCTCTGTCATTGATGACCCAGGTCCGCACCCGCATCGCGCCCAGTCCGACGGGCATGCTCCATCTCGGCACCGCGCGCACCGCGCTGTTCTGCTGGGCCTACGCGCGCCACTTCGGCGGCACGTTCATCCTGCGGATCGAGGACACCGACCTGGAGCGGTCGACCGAGGAGGCCGTGCAGGTCATCCTCGACAGCATGCGCTGGCTCGGCCTCGACTACGACGAGGGGCCGATCCGGCAGACGCACCGCCTCGACCGCTATGCGCAGGCAATCGCCCGGTTGCTGGCCGAAGGCCGCGCCTACAAGTGCTACGCCAGCAAGGACGAACTCGAGGCGCTGCGCGAGGCGCAGATGGCGCGCGGCGAAAAGCCGCGCTACGACGGCCGCTGGCGCCCCGAGAACGCGGCCGGCCGCACGCCGCCCGCCGGCGTGGCGCCGGTGATCCGCTTCCGCAACCCGGACGACGGCGACGTCGGCTGGAACGACCTCGTCAAGGGCCCGATCAGCATTTCGAACCACGAACTGGACGACCTCGTGATCGCGCGCGGCGACGGCGTGCCCACATACAACTTCGCGGTCGTCGTCGACGACATCGACATGCGGATCACCCACGTGCTGCGCGGCGACGACCACATCAACAACACGCCGCGCCAGATCAACATCTACCGCGCGCTCGGCGCCGCGCTGCCGCAGTTTGGCCACCTGCCGATGATCCTCGGGCCGGACGGCCAGAAGTTGTCGAAGCGGCACGGCGCGGTCAGCGTGATGCAGTACGACGACGACGGCTTCCTGCCCGAGGCGCTGTTCAACTACCTGGCGCGCCTGGGCTGGAGCCACGGCGACGAAGAGAAGTTCTCGCGGGAACAGCTGGTCGCCTGGTTCGACCTCGACCACGTGAATCGCGCGCCGGCGCAGTACAACCTCGACAAGCTGCTGTGGCTCAGCGGCGAGTACATGAAGGAGGCCGACAACGGCCGGCTCGCCGCGCTGGTGGCGCCGCGCATCGAGAGCCGCGGCGGCGTGCTGGCCAACGGGCCCGCGCTCGACGCGGTGGTGGCACTCCTGAAGGACCGGTCGCGCACGCTGAACGAGCTGGCGGACGGCGCGCTGCTCTTCTACCGCGAGCCGGTGCGCAACGACGCGGCGGCCGCGGAACACCTGAACGCGAGCGGACGCGCGGCCGTCGCGGCCTTCCGGGAGCGTGCAGGCGCCGTGGCGTGGGAGAGGGCGGCGCTCAACGGCCTGATCAAGCAGGTGGTCGCGGACCTGCGCGTGAAGATGCCGCAGGTCGCCGTGCCCATCCGCGTGGCGGTCACCGGGCAGACGCAGACCCCGTCGATCGATGCCGTGCTCGAACTGATCGGCCGCGACGTCGTGATGGCGCGGCTCGACGCGGCGCTCGCGTCCTGAAGCGCGTTGGAGCCGGTGCTGAAAAACCGCTATACTCCGCGGCTGCCCGTGGGGGTATAGCTCAGCTGGGAGAGCGCTTGCATGGCATGCAAGAGGTCAGCGGTTCGATCCCGCTTACCTCCACCACAGGACATCGGAAGCAGCCGACGGCAACGGAAGCTGCAACCTGTCCCCTTCGTCTAGAGGCCTAGGACACCGCCCTTTCACGGCGATAACAGGGGTTCGAATCCCCTAGGGGACGCCACTCATGACCCGGCGAAAGCCGGGATCGCGTGGTCAAGACAGGCGCTTACGGCGCCTGTTTTCGTTTCGGAGAGGCTGATCCCTGGGCAGGATGCTTCGCCGGTGGGCCACAGGCCGCTGTCGCGGACAGGCCTCAACTGGGCAGTTCCAACCAGGTCGGCATTTGGCTTCTGGGCGGACACTCCCGCGAGGGTGCCAGCCGACACTTCTCGGCCAGAAGCAGACGGCCGGCTCACTGCGGCGAGTTCGGCGTTTGCGGCGCTGGCGCCATCCGCCCGCGTTGCCAGGTAAGACCTGAGTCGGTCGAGCGAACCTGCATGCCCTTGTTGCCAGCGAGCACCACAAGCCCCTTGCCGTCGGTGCAGGCGGAACCCATGAACAGCGTCGTCCTACGCGGCAAGCCGGTATCAACGAGCTTCCAGGACTCACCCCGGTCCTCGCTGCGCAGGAGTTGCCCGTCACCGAGGTAGGCCAGCACGCCGCCGTCGGCCAGCGGCAGCATCGTCTGCATATGCAGCCAGAGATCGCCCGAGTGCGCCGCGAATCTCGTGGGTAGACCGCGCCAATCCTCGCCGGCGTTGTCGCTTATCCAGGCGAAGATCGAGCGGTTGGGTCCCT
>JBFZCF010000071.1:0-10083 GCA_041308065.1 Burkholderiales bacterium | reverse complement strand
CTCACCCCGGCATCCGCACGAACATCGGAATTTCGGCGAGGTCGTGGAAGCCGAGCTTCAGGTAGACGGAGTGCCCGTCCGGCGACGACTGCAGGACACCGACCCGATAGCCGAGCCGCTGCGCCTCGCGCAGGGGCTGCGCGGTCGCGTGCGCGCCCAGCCCGCGTCCTCGTTCGGCGGCAAGGGTCGAGACGCAATAGATGCCGGCCAGGCCATCCGCCAGCAGGAGCATCGATGTCGCGACCGGCTCGCCATCCTTGAGCACCGCGAAGAACTGGATCGCGGCGTCGGGCGCCATGTCGGCGCCCACGGCGTCCGGAGAGAACAGCTGCGCCAGGCCGACCGGCAGTGGGTATCCGGCGGCCATCGCGTCGGCCCACGCGCTGCCTTCGCTGCCGGTGCCGACCCGCGCCCACGCGTAGCCCGCGGGCAGCGCGGTGTCGCCCATCGCGTCGATGTCGACGGCCATCGCCGGCATCGCGCCGTGGTGCATAAATCCCATCGCCTCCAGCGCCTGCGTGGCGTCGGTCGAGACGCCCTCCGTGAAGAGGACGGCGGCGGGCAGACCGGTTTCCTGCAGCGGCGTGGCCGCGGCTCGCGTCACGGCTGGGTCGTTCGGGTTCGAGACGATCGCGGCATTGCCGAGCGGGTGCAGTTCGCCCGTGATGACGCGCATGAAGTCCGCCTGATGCTCGGCGGCAGGCGGTCGCATGATGGCGCGGAAGGCCGTGTCGAGGTGCCGCGCGGCGCGTGCGCCGATCTCGTCGCGGATCGAGGCGATCGACGGGACCATCGTTGCTTCGCTCATGAGTACCCTCTCGGTCCCGCGGCAGTCCGTGTCGCGCATTCTCGGCTGGTCGCGACCGTCGAGGCAATAGCGCCGGCGGGTGCGGCCGCATCGCTGCCGAACGGGCATCCCGCTGCGCTGGTCGCGTTCCAGGGCGCCGACGACTACCTGACCTCGAACCGATACGCCTCCAGCCCCCGCCCCTCCGACGCCAGCAGCGGCGAGGGACGGTCCTTCAGGTAACGATCCAGGAACTCGCCCGCATAGCGCGCGATCAGCGCCGCATTCGGCCGCGCCTGCACGCAGGCGGTCACGTTCGAAGTACCCAGGCACCCCAGGTTCGTCCACTCCACGTGCGTGCCGCCGCGCAGCCGCACGTAGTACCTGGGCGCCGGGCTCGCCGCGAACGCGCCCTTCGGTCCTTCCATCGCGGGCGTCATGCCCCAGTCGAACTCCGCGCCCTGGTACATCACGGGGACGGCGAGCTGCGGCAGGGTGCCGTGCGCGAGGAACGGCGTGACGAAGGGCGACAGCGCCACCACGGCCTTCACTTCGTGCGTCCGCCACGCCGGCCACGCGCCGCCGAGCGCGAGCACGGCGTAGCCGCCAAGCGAGTGACCCACGGCGCCGACGCGGCTCGTGTCGGCGATGCGCGCCAGCGCAGGATCGCTGCTCACTTTCGCGATCGCCGCGCGCAGGTCGTGCAGCCGGCCGATCTCGCTTCGTTCGGTCCAGCGCGCGGGCTCGAGCAGCGGCTGCTCTGTGCGCAGGTTCTGCAGCCGCAGCGGCTCGCCGTCGATGCCGCACGTGGCCGCGTCCGCGTGGTCCGGCGCCGCCACCACGTAGCCGCGGCGCGCCAGTTCTTCGGTCAGGAAGGTCGACTGCAATCCGCAGCCGCCGAGCCCGTGCGAGAAGAGCACCAGCGGCACGCGCGGACAGGCGGCCGGCGGCGCATCTCGCGCGACGCTGCCCTTGAGATCGCCACCGGCGCGCGTGTAGGCGAACGGCTGCTCGGCCGCGCTCGCGGGATACCAGATCGCGACCTTGCGGCCGCTCGGCAGCGGGAGCACGCGATAGCCGACGGACTGGCGTCCGTCGCAGTCGGCGGCGCGTGCGTCGGCGCTGGCGATCAGCGCGAGCAGCGCAAGCAGGGCGGCAGGAATGAAGCGCGTCACTTGGAACCCGGCGTGTCGATGGACGAGCCTACCTGACGCATCGCCCATCGCCGCGCGCTTGGCGCGACGGTCGAATCGACACGAGAGAGTAAATTCGGAAGGCACTCATACTGATCGCCATGACACTGACCTTCATCCTCGTCGACTTCGAAAACGTCCAGCCCACCGCCGCCGACATCAGCCTCGCCAGGGGCGAAGGCGTGCGCCTCGCGATCTTCCGCGGCCCCGGCCAGAAGAAGTACTCGGCCGACGTGGCCGAGGCCTGGCAGCCGCTGGGAGGCAACGTCACCTTCGTCCACTGCAGCAAGGTCGGCCGCAACGCGGTCGACATGCACATCGCCTTTCATCTCGGCGAACTCGTCATCGCGAGCCGGGGCAGCGGCGCGGGCGGACCCGCCCGCTTCGTGGTCGTCTCGAAGGACACGGACTTCGATCCGCTGCTGATCTACATCCGCGCGCAGGGCTTCGAGGCTTCGCGGGTGGCGACGATCAAGGCGGCGCTGCATGGCGGCGCGGCGGACAAGGCCGAGCCGCGCGCCGCCAAGACACGGTCGCGGCGCGGCAGGGCCGCGGCGGCGCCCGCCCCGGCTCCGGTCCCGGAAGAGAAGCCGGCGAAGCGCGCGGCGAAGAAGGCCGTCGCGAAGAAGGCCGCCGCGAAGAAGGCGCCGGTCGCGAAGAAGGAGAAGGTCGAGTCGCTGATTCCCGTGCCGGCACCCCGCGCGCGCGGTGGGGCCCGCCTCACCCAGGCGCCGGTCGTCAGCGCGCCGGCGGCACCGGCCGCGAGTGCGAAGGTGACGCCGGACGCGCGCGCGAAGGTGATCGAAAGCCTGCAGCGCATGGGCGAGAAGCGCCCCGCCAAGCGCAAGGGCCTGGAGCGCCACATCGAGTCGCACCTCGGCCGCAACCTCGAGCCGGGGCAGCTCGAGACGCTGATGTCGCAGCTCGAGCGCGACGGCGTGCTCGTGTTCAACGACAAGAACAAGGTCGAGTACCGGCTGCCGAAGGCGCGGAAGTAATACCCACGCCGACAACGCATTACTTTTTGTTACCTCTTCCTCGTGCACGCGCCTCCGTCGGGAGGCGTTGCCCGTTCATTGGCGCACCTTCCCGGGCCAACGTCGTTGCGAGGAGAACCTCATGTCACGTCGTCTACTGGTTGCGATCAGTCTCGCCGCCGGCGTCGCATCGTTAGCGGGCTGTGTAGTAGTACCGACCGGACCCGCGTATGGCTACGGGTACGGAGGGCCACACGCCGTTCGCGTCGCGCCGCCGGTCGTGGTCGTTCCGCCGCCGCGCCATCGCCATCATCACTGGCGCCAGCGCTCCGACTGGTACCGCTAGTTCGCAGCGCGATTTAGACGGTTCTACCTCGAATGCACCCGCTCTGACGCGAGGCATGGCGTCTCCCGCCCAGTCTTCGATGATTGAGTTGTCCGGCGGAAGGGAACGCCGGGTGACAGTACGCAGACAAGGAGGAACCATGGTCACGCGTAAAACGAAAGCCACGGGCACCAGGCGGCGTGCAGTGCGGCCGGAACCCCGGCGCGCGCCGACCGCCCCGAAAGTAGAACCCCGGGTCGCCGAGATGAAAGAGCGGCTCGACGTGGCGGGGCACAAGTTGCAGTTGGCCGGGGAGAAGTTCCAGGTCGCCGGCCAGGCCGCGACGAAGTTCGCGCGCAGCTACGTGCGCGAAGTGACCACCGCCGCGAAAGCCTCGCGTGAGCCGATGCAGGCGCTCTGGCGCAACTTCCGGCTGGCGGGGCGCCACATCGTCCGCGATGCGGCTGAGATGTGGCAAGAAATGGCACCGGCTCGCAGGGTGCTGAAGCTGCCTGTCGTGCGCAGGGCCGCTCGCCCGGCCGCGTAGCGCACCCGGTAGTGCCGTAGTTGCAGTAGCGCAGCAAGGTCGCGGCGCTGCTCGCTTCCTTCCGCTCGACGCGGGGGAGGCGACGGCGCCGTTGCCTGTTCGGCTACTGGCCCGGGAACGTGACGACGACCGCCGTTCCCTTCCCGCCACGGCCCCCACGGATCTCCACCCGCGCCCCGTGCGCGCGCGCGACTTCGCGCACGATCGCAAGGCCGAGGCCGCTGCCCGCGTCGTTCGCACCCGGAATCCGGTAGTAACTTTCGAACACGCGCGCGCGCAACTCCTCGGCGATGCCCGGCCCTTCGTCGACGACCTCCAGCGTCACCGCGCCGCGGTCCTCGCGCAGCACGACGTCGATCGCGCTGCCTGCGGGCGCGTAGCGCGCGGCGTTGTCCAGCAGGTTGCCGACGAGGCTCGCGAGCTTCTGGCGATCGCCTTGCACTTCGGCCGTGCCGTTGGCCGGCGCGCACATCACCGTCACCTTCAGCCCGCGCGCGCCGATGCGCGGCTGCAGCGCCTCGATCGCCTCGCCCGCGAGCTGGCGCAGCGACACCGGCTCGTGCTCGGGCGCCGCGGACGCCGACGCGCGGTTGTAAGCGAGCATCTGCTCGGCGAGGTGGATCGTGCGGTCGAGCGCGACCAGCATGCGGTCGAGCGAGGCCTGCCGCTCGGCCGGGCTGCCCGCGCGCGCGGCGTTCTGCGCGTGCACTTTCAGTCCCGCCAGCGGTGTGCGCAGTTCGTGCGCGGCATCCGCGGTGAAGCGGCGCTCGCGCTCCAGAGCGCTGGTGAGCCGCCCGAGCAGCCCGTTCAGCGCGTCGAGCACCGGGGCGATCTCGGCCGGCACGCGCGGCAGCGACACCGGTGTCAGCGCGTCGGCCTGCCGCGTCTCGATCTGCTGCGCCAGCTTGCCGAGCGGTGCGAGGCCGTAGCCGATGAGCAGCCCGAGCAGCACCAGCAGCACCGGGATGCCGATCACGAGCGGCTCGGCCGCGGCGTAGGCGAGCTTCCCGGACAGTTCGGTGCGGATGTCGCTGCGCTCGGCGACCTGGATCCACAGGCTGCCCGAGGGCAGCGTGAACACGCGCCACTCCACGTTCTCGAAGTCCTGGTCGCTGTAGCCCGCAACGAGCGGAGCGAACGGCGTGCCTGGCGCGGACGCGGAGCGCACGAGCAGCTGCCGGTCGGCGTTCCACACCTGGAACGCGATCTTGGTCTCGTAGTAGTGGCCTTCGGTGCGCGGCGCATCGTGCTCCGCTGCCTCGATGGGGCCGGGCAGCTGGATCACGATCGGCGCGGCGACCGTCGCGTGCTCGACCTGGCGCGCGAGGAAGGCCTCCAGCACCCGCGCCGACGTGGCAAGCCGCGCGTCGAACAGCTCCTGCGCCTCCTCCGCGCTGCCCTCGAAGCTCATCCACGCCGCCACGCCGAGCACGGCGAGCAGCGTGGCGATGGTGCCGGCGAGCAGCACCGCGCGGATCGACCGCGCGCGACGTGGCGCGCCCACGCTCATGCCTGCGCGCCGGGCGGTGGCGGATCGGCGACGTAGCCGACGCCGCGGACGGTGCGGATCACTTCCGGGTAGAGCTTCCTGCGCAGCTTGTGGATGTGCACGTCGACGCTGTTGCTCTCGACGCCGCTGTCCCAGCCGTACAGCGCGTCCTCGAGCTGCGCGCGCGACAGGACCTGTCCCGCGCTCTGCAGCAGCTTCTGCAGCAGCATGAACTCGCGCCGTTGCAGCGCCACCGGCTGGCCTTCGAAGGTCACCGTGAGCGCCGCCGGGTCGAGCCGCAGCGGGCCGTGCTCGATCACATTGACCGCGGCGCCGCGCTGCCGCCGCAGCTGCGCGCGGACGCGCGCCAGCAGCTCGTCGACGTCGAACGGCTTGATCAGGTAGTCGTCGGCGCCGGCGTCGAGGCCCAGCACGCGGTCCGATGCGGTGTCGCGCGCGCTCAGCACGATCACCGGCACGGCACCGCCTTCGCCGCGCACCTTGCGCAGCACCTCGACGCCGTCGACCTTCGGCAGGCCGAGGTCGAGCACCACGAGGTCGAACGTGTTGGACTTCAGCGCCGCCAGCGCCTGCGCGCCGTCCGGCACCCACTCGACCGCGTACAGCGCACGCTCGAGCGTGTCGCGGATGCCAGCGGCCAGGAGGTCGTCGTCCTCGACGAGAAGGATGCGCACGGATGAGAGAGGGAAATACCCGGCGCGAGATTACTCCGGCGTCCGGGCCGCTTCAGTGAGCGATCAGCGCGCCGCGGTACTGCGAGCCAGCAAGCGCCCGGCAACGGCGCGCAGGTGCGCCGTCACCGGACGATCGAGCCGACGCCGCGCTCAGGACTTGTCCTTGATCTTCGCGAGCAGCTCGGCGATCTCCTTGCGGCGGCCTTCGTCGGCGAGGGGGCGGTCGGGCCGCGCGGGCGCCTTCAGCCCGTGTTCCAGCGCCTTCTTCGCGTTCGCGTAGTCGCCCTTGCGGAACAGGAAATCGCCGTAGAAGTAGTTCGGATCGATGCCGTCCGGGTTCAGATTCAGCGCGGTCTCGAGCATCTCGCGCGCCTTCTTGTCGTCGCCGAACCCGATCGGCCAGCCGGGCACCTGGTAGTACAGCGAGCCGAGGCTGGTGTAGGCCGAGCCGGCGAGCGCCTTCGGGTCGATCGCGAGCGCATGCTCGAGGGCCGCCTTGGCGTCCTTCACGAGCGACAGCGCGCCGACGCCGCCCTTGGCCCCGGCGTAGCTCGACACGATGATCCCGTACCAGATGTCCGCTTCGGCGCGGTCGGCGTATTTCGAGCGCACCGTGGTGGCCGTCTTCGACAGCGACTCGAACGCCTTCTCCTGCTCGGCGACCGGCTTGCGGTACTTGATCTCTTCCCACTCGCGCTGCAGCGCGCGCACTTCGTCGTCGACGGCGGCGTTCGCCAGCGGCGCGAACAGGACCACGAGCGCCGTGAGCGAGAACATCAGCATGGCCAGGGGTTTCAGCATCACGGGGAGCCTCTTTCTGAAGGGTGAATGGATGTGATGAGTCGCGCGGGCCGCGGCTTGCCGCGACGCGCGAAATTGCGGATGGTGTCGAGCTGCCTGCGCAGGCCGTGGTCGACGAGCCCGGGCAGCACCTGGTTCACGCGCGCGAAGAACTTCTCGGGCATGCCGAGCAGCCGTTCGCGCGCCGGCCGGCGCAGCAACGCGACGAGTGCGTCGGCCACCTTGGCCGGCGCGTCCATCGCCGTGCCGAGCTCGGCGTTGAGCGCGGTGAGCGCGTCGTCGTTCAGCGCGGTGCGCGTGGCGCGCGGCGCGAAGTACAGGACGCGGACCGGCCCGTCGGCCAGCTCGCGGCGCAGCGCCTCGGTGAAGCCGCGCAGCGCGAACTTGCTCGCGCTGTAGCTGGCGCACCCGGGATAGCCGAGGTAGCCGTAGATCGAGCCGACGTTGACGACCGTCGCGCTGGCGCGCCGCAGAAGCTGCGGCAGCAGGCGCTGCGTCAGCAGCATCGGCGCGAGCGCGTTGACGCCGAGGATGCGCTCGACCGACGCCTCGCTCTGGTCGGCGAACCAGGCGAACTCGCTGGTGCCGGCGTTGTTGATCAGCAGGTTGATGTCGAACCCGGACGCCGCTTGCGCGACGGCATCGCGCCCTTCGGCGATCGTGAGGTCGGCCAGCACGACGCGGCAGTCGAGGCCTGGTCGCTCGACCGACTTCGCGGTGGCTGCCAGCCGCGCCGCGTCGCGGCCGACCAGCAGCAGCACCGCGCACTGTGGCGCGATCGCCTGTGCGATGGCGGTGCCGATGCCGCCGCCGCCGCCGGTGAGGATCGCGGAGTACGGACCGACGCTCATGCCGCCTTCCTGATCGCCGCCGCGTCGAAGCGCGGCAGGCCGCGGAAGATGTCGCCGTAGAGCCGGTACACCATGTTCGCGGCGTGCGTCACGGCGGCCTGGTCGTCCGCGTCCTGCAGGCGGTCCATCAGCCCGGCGAAGAAGCGCACGTGCTGCTGGTCGAGCGCGCCGTGCGAGGTCAGGTAGGTGAAGGCCTCCGGCGGCAGGTCGAGCGCGGCGCGGATCACCTGCGCCGCATTGGTCGCGAGCGCGGTGCTGGTGCCCTCGAGCACGTGCACCATGCCGAAGAAGCCGACCGGATTGCGGCGCGCGATCGTGTCGTAGACGTAAGCGATCATCAGCTCGGTCGCGGCGGACGGCGTGCCGTCGCGCACGAGCCGCGGGTCGCCGCCTGCAGCGGCGATGTCGTTGAGGATCCACTCCTCGTGCCCCGCTTCCTCCGCGATGTACTCGACGATCGCCGTGCGCAGCCAGCCTTTCGACCCGGGCACGCGGCTGCCGCACGCCATCAGCAGCGGCACCGTGTGCTTCACGTGGTGATAGGCCTCGGCGAGGAATGCGAGGTACTGCGCGCGCGTGATCCGGCCCGCGAGGGCGTCCGCGATCACGGGGATGGCGAACAGTTCGGCGCGCGCCGGCGCGGTCTGCTGCGCCAGCACTTCAAAGTAAGGCATGGACGGGCACTCCGGTGGGGTCTTCGTAGAGGGATTCGAGTTGCGCGCCGTAGCGCTGCCAGACGGCGTCGCGGCGAGCTCGTCCGTTGGCGGTGGCCAGGCCGTTGGCCGGGCTGAACGGCGCGTCGGCGCGCAGCCACACGGCGATGCGCGCGTAATCGGGCAGGCGCTCGTTGGCGGCTCGCACGGCCGCTTCGAGTGCGATGTCGGGAACGGCCGGCAGCGCGGGCACGAGCACCGCGGCGAGCTGCGGCCGCGCTTCGCCGAACACCGCCGCCTGCGCAACGGCCGGGGACACCGTGAGTTCGGACTCAGGCCACTCGGGCGCGACGTTGCGGCCGAACGAGGTGATCAGCTGGTGCTTGCGGCGGCCGTCGATGTGCAGGAAGCCGTCGGCGTCGACGCGGCCGAGGTCGCCGGTCCGCAGCGAGTCGGCTCCGGGCGCGTGCTCGCCGACGTAGCCGAGGGAGCCGGCGCCGTCGACGACGATTTCGCCGTCGCCGATCCGCACGCGCGCGTGCGGCAGCGCGCGACCGACGCTGCCGGGGCGGTTCGCGCCCGGCACATTGAGCGCGACGACCGACGCGCACTCCGACAGTCCATAGCCCTCGTAGGCCGGGATGCCGGCGGCGCGCGCGCGCTCGATCAGCGCGGGCGAGACCTTCGCGCCGCCGACCGCGGCGAAGCGCAGCCGCGCCGGTCGCGGCGCGCCGGCCTCGATGGCAGCGGTCAGCGCCGCGAGCATCTGCGGCAGCAGGATCACGCTGTCGGCCTGCCAGCGCTCGATCGCACCGAGCGCGACGCGCGGATCGAAGCTGGTCGCGCCGCCGACGCCGACAGCACCGAGGGACGGCAGGCAGCAGGTCGCACCCGCGGCCAGCGGGGCATGGACGCCGGCAATGTTCTCGAGCAGCACCGCGAGGGGCAGCAGCGAAAGGTGGCGTGCGATGCCGACGCCCTGCGTCGCCTCCACCAGCGACGCGGCGACTGTGCGCTGCTGCTTGGCGCTCAGGCACACGCCCTTCGGCGAGCCCGTCGTGCCGGACGTGAACGTGATCTTCGAGGTGCCCACCGGCAACTCGACCGGGACTGCCGCCTTGCGGCGGAACCACGGCAGCGCCGAGCCGGGCATGTGGCCGCCCGGCGTGAAGCCGAGCGCCGTGGCGATGCCAGGCGCGTCGCACAGCAGCGCGTCCATGCCGGTCGTGTCGGCCGCATGCTGAAGCTGGCCGAGGGTGAAGAACGCCGGCAGCGGCACGAGCGGCACGCGCGCGCGCTCGGCGGCGAGGTCGGCCACCACCCACTCAATGCTGTTGTCGGCGACCAGGCCGAGCGCCTGCGGGCGCGCGCGCTGGAGCAGGCCGGCAAGACGCTGCACGCGCGCTTCGAGCGCGGCTGCGTCGAGCGCCGTGCCGGCACTGCGGACCGCGGCTCGCGCGTTCATCGTGCGCCGAGCCGCAGCGCGTGGCCGATGCGACCGGCCACCACGATCGGATCGTTGGCGTAGTAGTGGCCCCAGCGCGCGCCGCGGTCGGGCAGCCGCGCGGGATCGGCCGGCGCGAGTTCGAGCGGCGCGAGCCCCATCCGTGCGAACGCGTTCCGCAGTTCGCGCGTGGCGGTGAACACGACCCACTCGTAGCCGAGTCGGTGCAGGTGGCGCGCGAGCAGCGGGATCAGCGTGCGGCCCATCCCGGCGGAGGTTGCGGCGAGGTTGCCGACTTCGACGATCGCTTCGCGCTCCACG